>DATEDU010000066.1:0-2532 GCA_035281525.1 Pyrinomonadaceae bacterium
AGAGCGGAGACACATTCGCAAGGGAAACATAAGCCCTTATATCCACGTGGTACGGTCATAGATTCGGTCCATTCCTAATTTCAGTAGACGGTATCACAATTCAAAAATTACGGCGCACGAAATGTCACGGAATCACATTGAAAGTGAAACATAGCGACGAGACTGTGGCGCGTTTTTGTGGCTGTAGATTTTTTGGTTTTAGGGCATAAGCTAAAACCGTTCCCTCATAACCCTGAACACAAATCACCAGGACGAGTTTCTTGGACCCTCGTCTGCCAGCACACGTTTGCCAGGCCACTACGTCGAGCAATGGGAGAACTGTTATGAAAACGAAAATTTTAATTAGTCTTGTAATGGTGCTTTGCGCGATCGCCTTTGCTTCAACAAAGACAGCGAAGACTCAAAGCAGTTCACATCACCGGATCAAACGGCGACTGGGTGCAGATCGATCTAGCTGTCGAAGAAGGAGCGGAGGAGGAGCAGACCTTTTTCAAAGGAGTAGGTTGGGTCTACGGACCACTCCTCGGTCTCACCGGAATCGCTCAGCCAGGCGGCGGAACCCGACTCTTCCAGCAGGCTTCGTTGAAGAGTCGATTAATCACTCGCGTGCCGGGCGGCGAAGATGTCATTGTGCGTGGTTGTCGAGGCGAATGGTTGTACGTTGAGTACAACAAGACGAAGGGCTGGGCGGAACCGCAGACGCTGTGCAGCAACTCGCTGTCAACCTGTGGCTAGACAGAGATCTAATATGCGAACAAAAGTTTTCAATCAATCAAGCCTGCTTGTCTACCTAATCGAAGTGGCCCCGACACGCGGCAACGCAACCTACCGCCTGACCGTTGAGATCCGCTAAACGAGATGTTTGGTAGAAAACGACAACCCCAGCCACCGCTGCCCAAAGTAGATCCGAGAGATCTTCTTTTTGGTGACGCACCCATGTCGGCTTGGCCGAGTTCAGTATCGAACGATCTGCGCGAGCCGTGGACGTCGTTTGTGAAAGCAAGAGAACACGCCGGTGCCGGCGATAGAGCTTCGTCGACCAACGTTCTGCGCCAGATTCTTAAAATGCCAAACCTCGAGTCGCGACACTATCTCCAGGCGTGGCATTTTCTGAAACAAATGGGCCAGCAGCCGGCAGATGGTGAAGGGAAGCGTCTGTATGGAGTCGTGGTAGAGGTGGGAACGGAGAATGGTTTAGACATTCTCGCCGCTTATGTCGACGGCACGGCACGTTACTTTAACTACACAGGAGCCGCGATCATCTGGGAACGACCTGACAGGTCACTGGACACTACGATCGAAACACTCCTGGTGTTAGGGCAGCGTGTGGCAAACGAGATTGGTCCATGGGACGGTGACCGACCCGCCGCACCTGCTTCTGGCGATGTGCGAATCAATTTGCTTGTTCCTTCCGGACTTCACTTCGGCCAGGGAAGGTTCGAACAACTGGCGAGCGACGGCATGGGCGGCCCGCTCATCGCTGCGGCGACAGAGTTGATGCGAGCTTTGATTGCGAAGAGTCAAAGCGGCGGACGATAAAATGCCGCTATTTCATTCGATTGTATTTCTTAAGAGCCGCGACAACCCGATCGCCAGGTAAGCCAAAGACTCTGATCCCATCAGCCCCGGTCATCGTCTCCGCTGCCAGCATTGCGTTCACAACCGCTTCTTCGGTCGCGTCGATCGTCGCTTGAAACAGCGGATCAATGCGATCGTTTGGCAGCATTGTCAGCGACGGCGTACCCGTTGAATTAGCAGCACCGGGGTTCGCGGTTGAAAAAGCAAGAAACAGATCGCCCGACGAATTGCCGGCCCAACTTCCCAACCGTCCCAGTCCCATTCCAACTCGTCGTGTCAGGCGTTCCAGTTGATGAGGAAGGAGAGGCGCATCGGTGGCGACGATGACGATGATCGAACCTCGTCCTTCAACCTGCGGCGCGTCAGGAGAATTCCGGTTGGCTCCGACTGTACCGCACGGCGGAATACCGCGAGTCCACTCACGAGTCAGCGGCTGAGGAAGCGTGGTACAAGTTCGCAGGTCTCCAATCTCCGGTCGAATCGGAACACCTAGAATTCTCAAGTCACCACCATAGTTACATTGGACCAGGACACCGACCGTGTAACCGCCAGCTTGCTGCGATAAGACACGCGACGAGGTGCCGATTCCGCCTTTGAATCCGTTGCAGCCCATTCCTGTGCCACCGCCGACCGCCCCTTCCACGACGACGCCTGGCTTCGCGTTATCCAGCGCCTGCAACGCATGCATGGGTTTCACGTGTTCGCCATTCGCGTCGTTCAAAAAATCAAACGTCTCTGCAACCACGGGATACGTGAACAGAAACTGCCGGCCATTCTTCACTTGCCACTGGATCGCCGCATCGCGCACGGTCCCGACACTGTGTGTACCGGTTAACAGAATAGGACCTTCGAGGAACCCAGACTCTTTGATCCAATTGATGCCCGTCATGTCGCCGTTACCATTCAGATTGAATGTCGCGGCGAAGACAGGATCCCAGTTACCCTTCGGTCGCG
>DATEDU010000067.1:0-3599 GCA_035281525.1 Pyrinomonadaceae bacterium
TGGGTGCTACAGAAGTAGTAAGTCTTTCCATTGTATTCTAACGATCCTGCCGCACGATCCGGATCGACAGACATACCACACACCGGATCTGTAACCGTCTGAACTGTTGCTGCTGCTGTTTTAGTCATCTCTTTTTCTTCCTTAAGGCGTCGGCATGGCCACTGATACCATGATCAATATGAGCGCCTTCGATTAATCCGCACACGTGCCCGGGAACGTCTCCGGCTTCGTCCCATTCGTCAAGGGCGGACGCCAGTTCCTTGCGATACTGTTTCATCTCCCGCATGCGTGCATCTAGTTCCATCAATCGACGTCTGACGATTTCGCGAACCTCTGCACATGGGCTTTGCCCTGCACGCTTGTCAGCAATGATTCGTTTGATCTCATCGAGAGAGAATCCGAGCACTTGTGCGCGCTTGATGAAATCGAGTCGTTCAAGTACGTCAGCGTTATAGATCCTGTAACCGCTCTCAGTGCGCGAAGGTGAGTCCAACAAACCACTCTTTTCGTAGAAACGAAGGGTTTCTATTCCAATCCCACTCGTCTTCGCGACTTGCCCTATCTTTAAGGCCCGACCCGCTGAACCGGCGGATTTCGCCATTGCCGTATTGGTTCGTTTCATATCGCCTCCATTCTAAACCCTGTAGCCGACTACAGAGTCAAGCACTATTTTGGCTTAGAATTCCGTTAACGTCTATCTATTGACGCCGCATTTGACCTGGAGTAGCGAAGTTCTGCGCAACGCAAAAGTAACAATCCAAATTTCTAAACATCTCTCCGAATGTCGCAATCTGTAATCGAGGTTCGGTACTAAAATCGGCCTCGTCCTCGTGCTCACTCACTGGCATTCCGGTTGCGAATATTCCCGAAAGAAGAATCGAACGGCTTATTCTTGAAAGCGCAGGTAGCCCAGACCTTCGCTCGTTAGAACCTCACCGACCCCGACGAACTTAGCACCCGACACAACTGACTTCAGACGTGGGAGACCAAATCATGAGCAAACGTGCTTACGTACTAGGCTTTACGTTCCTTGCCTGCTTGTTAGTACTGAGCCTGATGGGTGCCGATAGACATGCAGGTGCACAAGCCGGCTTTCCTGATCCAAACGCAAACTGTCCTCCTGCAACCTGTGGCGAGGTGTCGCCATTCATTCCGATGCAAAGTACCGAGGCAGTCCACATGGGTCTGGTTTGGAAGAGAAACTCGACCACACCCAAAATACTTTTCCACGCGCGATTCCCCGAGTACACACCAAACGACGTCTCAGATCCGGCATTGATCGATCTCGCGATAGCTCGTGGCGCATTTACAACACCCGGGCTACAGTTCAACTCATCCTTACGCGACGTACTTCACGGCTTCGATCCCTTCCTGGGCCTCGGAACAAATCGTTTCGCCGACGATTCTTTCCAAAGACTGACTTACGGTGGCTATCTTATGCGGCAGGGGTTGAGTCAAAGCGTACCGACGCGGATCGTTGCAAACCGGACAATGGAACGACAGTTACTGTTTGACCTCGGTCATCCGGACGCCTTCAAGAACACTGGAAAGTTTCACACAGCACTGCTCGATGAAACCGATTTCGCGATGAACCGTGCAGCGTTCAGCGAAAACGGATATTCGCGAGGCATGTTCTACAACACGTATTGCAACGCACGCGTAACGCTGGCCGATGGACGAGTCTATGTCTTCGGTGGCCACGACATGCAAAGCAATAACGGTCTGTACAAGGTCAATATCTTCGACCCTGAGACAGAAACGTGGATTCCCCGGCGCGAGCCGTGCACGCGATCGAATTGGGCCAACGACCCATTTGGCTTGCAGTTATTCGCGAGCAATCCGAACGCACAGTTTTACCCGAACTGCGATCCGCGGGATCAGCAAAGCACCCAACCTTCTGAACTATCGGACCAGAAGTATTCGCGATGGTATCCTTCGGCGATTGCCATGCCGAATGGAATGGTGTTGGTTGTCGGCGGGTTCGATCAGAATAACGCGATTCCTCCGGATCCAAACCGCGTCCAAAAAGGACCGCTGAACATTTCCCAAACCGATACGGCATTCACCGCAAGTCGCGTGAACCAGGTTGTACCTGAAGTCTACGATCCAAAGACTGACAGAAACATCGCGTTGGAGAACGCTCGCATGGCCTTTCCTCTTTACCCGCAGCTTGAAGTTGTCTCAACTGGATCCGGGAAAGATGATTGGGTCGTTTGCACCTACGACGGCGAAAAAGATTATGGGCCTGAACTCATTCCGGGTGGTGCAAGGTTCGGCGTCGGCGGAGGAACGCCGGACTTCACGAAAGGAACCACGTATTGCCTCGACGTGCTCGGAGCGTTGAAGGATCCGAAACGAAATATTCCCGCGAAGAATCACTGGACGCTGATCGATACCGCATCCGAAGTCAGACCATACTGCTGTCCAACGGCAAGCCTGATTGAAATCGACGGCGACGGCCACACCGTCTCGCACAAGTGGTTCATGATTTCGGGTGAGAACGCGGATGGAGAACAGACCGGTACAGTTGAACTTATTGACTTCACCGATCGAAATCCTCGATGGACAATCGTCGGCAGCATTCTTCAACCGCTGGCAACAACGAAGGCTGTGCTGCTTCCAGATGGCAAGGTACTGATCGGACAAGGCATAAACCGCTCACCGAATTGCAACGTCGATGGACGGCCGTGTACTTACGAAGAAAAGGAAGGTCTCCACTTTCAAATGTTCGATCCCGTAAACGGATCGATTACTAAACTGGCCCGAACAACTGTTTCCCGCGGACTGCACGGGACGGCGACACTGCTTCCGGACGGTTCAGTGTTTTTTGCGGGAGAGAATCGTGAGGCGCTGGTACGACCCGATGATCCATCGTTTCCGTTGTTCACGTCGTATGCGGGGTTGCTTCCTCGAGGAGATCCGGATCAAGGCGTGCCTGTCGGACAACTCTTCTTTCCACCGTATCTATTCAAGCAGGATGGGACTCGAGCGCCTCGGCCTGTCATCGTCAATGCGCCAGAGGACATCTCGTACGGTGGACATTTCGACATTACCGTAGCCGGTAATTCAAATCACATTTCCTCCGTAGTAATGCTTCGCAGTGATCACAACACGCACAGTCTAACCACAGGCGATCGCTACGTGAAGCTCGCCTTTCAACAGAAGGGGGCTGCTCGAACAGGAGAAATCCGAATCCGAGCGCCGAAGTTGCCGGCGCAGGCTGTGCCGGGAATTTACATGCTCTTTGTTCTCGACCAAAAGGGCGTGCCTAGTTTGTCCAAACGGATCTACCTGCAATAGCCAGTGAGATGCACGGGAAGAGATCTTCTATTCTTCCCGTGCATCTCCCCGCAACCGGCACGGTTTGTAAGTAAGAGTCAGGATACGGCGTTCAAGCGCGCTTCGAGGTTTTCACGGCGGGTGCGGCTGAGACGGAGTTGGCGGCCGTTGTCCAGGACGACGATGTAGTCGCCGTTGAAGTGTGGGTGCATTTCCTTGATGCGGTCGAGATTGACGATCACCGAGCGATGAATGCGTACGAACTTCGCCGGATCGAGCCGTTCTTCCAGATCGTGCATCTTCTCGCGTAACAGATGCGC
>DATEDU010000068.1:0-4139 GCA_035281525.1 Pyrinomonadaceae bacterium
CGTCTGATTTCGCGGTTGGGCTACTCGGATTCGACGTAGGGCTCTGAGGATTTGATTGCCCTCGTGCCATCGAGGCCCAGATTAGAATTGGCAGGAGGATTGGGATTAGCCTGCGGCAAGACTTGAAGAGCCGAGCAGTATGGTGCTTAACACTGCCGTGAAAATCGGTATGCGAAGTATTGACTGTAGGTCGCATTTTTACCTTCGGTTTATTAGAATTTTTCGAACTTGCGTGAGAGCCTACAGTGCTTGAACTTCCCAGTCTTCACGCGCTGTAACTAGATTGTAAAAAGTTGTACCGAAGGAAAACCGCGAAGCGGTTATGGCCTTCAGCCCAGCGATGCCGCGCAGCGGCTACGCTGGGTAAACGATCGAAATCCCGCCGCAACCCTGACAGGGTTGCGTCTTCGATCCACGCCAGAACCCAACGTAGCCTTCGGCAACGTTGGGCTGGAGGGCGAAACCGCTTCGCGGTTAGGATTTCGACCTCTTAGACATCGGGGCCCTTGGTTGCGCGAGTTGAAGATCAGCGTGAAGAATGCGACGGCTTGTTTCCGGAAAAGTGTTTTCACGTGGGATCGTCCGCGAAGCGGACAGAATGACAATAGCCCAGCGCTTCAGCGCTGGGGAACGTGGGTAAGGCTTTGAAGTCCGCGAAAGCGGACGGCTGAACAACCTGGAGGTATGCGACGGTTGGAGTCAGCCGTCCGCTTCACGGACTACATGTCACGGTCCATCCGAGCCCACCGATGAATCGGTGGGCTATTTTCATCCCGTCCGCTTCGCGGACGAATAAGCCAATAGTGGTGCAGCAAAGCCCTGTCCGGAGGTGCGGTTTATTCGATAAACCGATAGCCAATTCGATGAACGGTAATTATGTGCTGCGGCTCGGATGGGTTAGGTTCGATTTTCTGTCGCAGCCTGGCGATATGGTTATCAACCGTGCGCGTAACTGGAGTGCTGTCATACCCCCAAACTTCGTCGAGCAGTTGATCCCGCGTTACGATTTCACCTCGATGCCGGATCAGGTAGCGCAAGATCTCAAATTCGCGAGCTGAAAGATCTAATGCTTGCCCGCCCTTGCGCGCCGCATATTTTTTGAAATTTAACTCCACGTCGCCAAACGTAAAACGTTCAATTGGCACGACCTCTTTAGCAGCCCTTCGCAAATGCGCCCTGATGCGCGCGAGCAGTTCCTTAATACTAAATGGTTTCGTCACGTAGTCATCTGCGCCAACTTCCAGCCCGACCACTTTATCCGTTTCCTGACCGCGAGCAGTCAGCATCATAATTGGAGTTTCGATCCCGCGAGCGCGTAAAGTGCGACACACATCTAAGCCACTCATCAATGGCAACATCACATCGAGCAGAATTATGTCGGGTCTCTCAGTCAGTGCTTTCTCTACGCCTTCTTTCCCATCACGTGCCACAGCGACCTCGTAGCCTTCATACTCACAGCTATCTTTTAGGCCAAGAACCATGTTGGGTTCGTCTTCGATTATCAGCACCTTGGCCAACTTATGTTTCTCCTCTGACTAGGCTTCAGCATCCGCTGAGCTCACTTGCTGTGCACTGTTCGCTGTCCGCTGTTCGCTTATTCGCGCCAGCGGAAGGAGAATCGTAAAACGACTTCCCTTACCGACGTCGCTTTCGACGGAGATGGTTCCCCTGTGAGCTTCGATAATGTGCTTCACCAGAGCTAAGCCGAGGCCACTCCCCTTTACATCATGAACAAGTCCGTTGCCTACTCGATAAAATTTCTCGAAAATCTTTGCCTGTTCAACGCGTGGAATTCCAATACCGTGATCCGCTATTTCAATAGACAAATCGGATCCGAGCACTTTCGCTGTAATCGAAATTTGTTTCACCTTGCCTGAATACTTAATGGCATTATCAAGCAAATTGGAGATGGCCTGAGCCATCGCGTCGCGATCGATTAAGACTGGCGGCAGGTCAGCTTGTATGTCGGTTTGAATGTTAAAGCCGGAATTGACGATGTGATAGCGATGTGTAGAAAGCACGCTGTCAATCACTTCTGCTATATCAGCATCGACGAGTTGATACGTTTTGCGTCCGGCTTCGATCTTGGAGAAATCGAGGATGTTATCGATCGTCTTGTTCAAACGGCGGCTTTCATGCCTGATGATCCCGTAGTACTCCGTCTTCTTCTCTTCATTGTTAACGCGACCCAGCTCGAGGATTTCAGAAAAAAGGCTGATCAGCGATAGAGGTGTCTTCAGTTCATGCGAGACATTTGCGACGAAATTCGATTTCGCTTGGGCCAAGCGTGCTTCGCGATCAGTGGCGCGGATGGTAAGCGCTATACCACCAAGTAAGAAGACTAATACGAGAACGGTTGCTCCGGCGCTATGCAAGAAACTGTCGCGCGCGAGGTCCTCGAGATTTGTATCCTTCAGGCCGACTGCAGTCTTCCAATTGGAGAACGGACGATCAAAATTGGTTTCGAGAAGGTATCCCTTTTGAGGTGGCCCGTTTGAATAGAGTACGCGTTGATTTTCGTCGCTAATCGTAATGGCCATCGCTGGTGAGTGTGACGCGATGAGTGGCTTTATGATGCCAGCCATTAAGTCATCGTTGACGAACCGCTCCGTTAGTAAAACACCTGCAAAGCCGTTCGGCTCTCCTTTTGTTAGATCGGTCAACGGATAAAACAGATATGTTCCTTGACGCATGCCACTGATCGGCGAGGAGTCATGTAGGAATAAATACTTGCGGTTAACGTCGAGAAAATTTTGGGCCATCCGCGCTTTGTCGAATAAATACGCGTAACGATTGGTGTCCTGCTTACCATTCCGGTCGCCGACAGCAAAGATCTGTTCGATCTCAGGATGCGAACGCCTTACGTCTGCAAAATATTTTTCGATCTCTTCTGCGGCGTCTGCGGTTCCTTGTGACGAAAGAAGTTTGTCGATCGGGGTCAGGGTTTGAGCCGCTATGTCCGCCAGTCGTTGTTTCATTCGTTGTTCTACAATGGTTAGCCCCTGTCGCAGGTTGTCTTTGAATGCGCCTTTGGTTTTGTTCTGGAGTTCTGTGAGGGATCGGTATTGCAGATAAGTCAGGATGAGGATCGGAAGCAACACTCCTACCGAGGCCAGTATTACCAACTTCTGCCGCAGCGACAGTCTGCTGATCCTCAACGTCTTTCGCAGTGACAGTTTTCTGATTACACTTCGGAACATACTGTGCGATGGCCTACATCGAGATTCTACAGAAAAAGTCGCGACTCGTTCGCACAGGAATTGTAAAAAGTTGTCACCGCCCGTCCGATTCGTAAACGATTCGCTATCCGCGTTACAATGCCCACTATGAATATTCAACATCGCTTCTTGGCAACACTGACGCTCTTCTCTTTGATGTTCTCGATCGGCGCGTGTGCGTCACCCTCTCAAACCAAACAATCGTCATCTCCGACAAGCCAGCAATCTGCATCCCCGAGTCCACAACCCATAACTATTACCGCTGAGGATCTTAAAAAGCTGCGTTGGATCGAAGGCTCGTGGCGCGGCACAGGCGACATCGACAAGCCGTTCTATGAACGTTACAAGTTTGAGAACGACACGACGCTGCTTGTTGAGGGTGTTGCAGACGAGAAGTTTGACAAGGTTACCGATGTGAGCCGGTTTGAATTAAAGGATGGGCATTTCGGTAGTTCGAGCGGAGAATCAGGTTCCGTCGCAGTTGCGTTGGACGACAACTCAATCACGTTCGCACCACTTGGCAAAATGCGAAATTCTTTCCGTTTCCAACGCGAATCCGCAGACGCTTGGAAAGCGATCCTCACGTGGAAAGAAAAAGACGGCACACCTAAGGAACGCGTCTATAAAATGGACCGCATGCCGGCAATTAAGTAAGAGCTGCGTCATTGAGAAACGGTAAGAATCTTACCTTTATAAATAGCCTTGTATAGCTCTTTTGCCACGCTGGCGTTTAGGTCCTGAAGCTTCCGATACTGCTCAATCGCTTCAGCTCTCTTGTTCAGTAGCAGATAGACAACGCCGAGGTTCATATGTGCGTCGGTATAATCCGGCCTGAGGGAAATTGCGCGTCTGAAGCACTCGAGTGCTTCGTTGTGCCTACGCAAGTGGCCATATGCAACCCCCAATCTGTAATGAGCTTCG
>DATEDU010000069.1:0-11806 GCA_035281525.1 Pyrinomonadaceae bacterium
GTCTTCAGCCAGATAGACTTGGCCCATTCCGCCTTCGCCGATCTTTGAGCGGATTTCGTAGCGGCCGAGTTTGGTGCCCATATTAATCACGTCCTCGGAGACTTTCCTCAGGCACTACGTCAAGGCTTAACATCTGTGTGCTGCGGATAATCTGGAACGCCGACTTCTGCCCAATGCGCTCTTCGGTCAACAGCTTGTGAAGATCGTCAATCCCAGCAGTCGGCTCATTATTCAAGCCGATAATGATGTCGCCTTCGCGAAGTCCGCCATTTCGTGCAGGACTGTAATTCTCGAAAGAGACGACGAGAATCCCACTGTCTACCGAAAGATTGTAGTGACGCACGATTCGACGCGGGAGCGGAACATTCTGTCCGGCCAACCCGATAT
This sequence comes from Pyrinomonadaceae bacterium, assembly GCA_035281525.1. Lineage (GTDB taxonomy): Bacteria > Acidobacteriota > Blastocatellia > Pyrinomonadales > Pyrinomonadaceae > PSRF01. The sequence continues at coordinate 388 of DATEDU010000069.1, forward strand.
AACTGCGACTGACTCTGCCGTCGCGAATCAGTCGGCTCGCTACGAATTTCGCAGTATCAATTGATGTCGCAAAAGAGATTCCCTGCGCCGGTCGCACCATTGCGGTGTTGACGCCAATAACTTCGCCGCGAGAATTGACGAGAGGCCCGCCTGAATTTCCTGGATTAAGTGCGGCGTCCGTTTGAATCACATTATCCATCAACCGCCCGGACTGCGCGCGCAACGAGCGACCTAATGCGCTTACGACTCCGGCAGTCACGCTGTACTGAAATCCATACGGATTGCCGATCGCCAAGACCAACTGGCCCACGCGAATCTTTTGTGCTTCACCCAAATGAGCGGGCACGAGATTCGGCGCATTGATTCTGATTACGGCCAAATCAGTGTCCATGTCGTCGCCGATCAAAACTGCCTCATACTTGCGTCCATCTGAGACCGTAACTTCGATCCTGATCGCGCCATGGACCACGTGACTATTTGTCAGAATGAAACCGTCCGGTGTGAAGATAAAACCCGAGCCGCTGCCACGAGGCTCTTGACCGTTTCCTCTCCTGCTCCTGACTGGTTGCAGGACCTCAATATAGACTACTGACGGACTCACCTTTTCCGCCGCGGCAATGACTGTGCGCGAATAGGCATCTAATGGATCTTCAATAGATTCCTCAACAGGTCGCGATGCCGAATCATCATTTGTTTTTGGTGCAACCTCAGACTCAAACTGCTCGTCGCTAAGGAATGCAATGTCCCTACCCATGTTCTTTACTCCTGATTGAACTTCTTAAAAATGTGCACGACGCTATGGCGTCACTCCTGTAATGCAAACCCCCTCCCCACCATGTGGGGACGGTTGGGGTGGGGTTCGGTGTGCGTCAGTACCTCTCCCCTAACCCCTCTCCGCAAGCGGAGAGGGGGAAAGAATTCGAACAGCCTAGTCACTTCATGGTAGTTAGCCGTAGGTTCCGCAGTGCCTCGACTAGTAATTGATTGAACCGTGCCGGATCCTCCAGCATCGGGTAATGCCCCGTGCCTTTAATAAGTACGACATCAAACTGTGACGCGTACTTGCGATTGACCTCCAGATTCGTCGGATTCATATCCGCGTTGATCGCTCGGATTGGTACCTTGACTTCCTGCAATGCGGGGATTGGATCGTACACCATGATAGGTTCAAGGATTGCGAGTGCAAGTTCCGGCGGACGCGAAGTTACTTCCGCGGTAATGCGGTTTTTGACGGCAGCGGGCGTGCTTGGTGAAAAGAACAGTTGATTCAAGAAGCCGGTCATGCCGCCTTTGTAGTCAGCCCGGAGTTGCTTCATCACCGCTTCAAGCTGTTCCGGCGGGAACCTGCTTTCGACGTTGTGCAGAGTATCAACAGGAATAATTGCCGCCACGCGATCGGGCATTCGCCGCGTTGCCTCAACTGCAATCGGCCCGCCCATTGAGCTGCCGATGAGTACGACGCGTTTGAGCCCTAATTTCTCGACGACTCGTTTGACATCGTCTCCATAACTCTCGATGGACCAGTTCTTCCGCTCCTTGCCGGACGCACCGTGACCCGGCAGATCGATAGTGACCACGCGATGGTTCTTCGCAAACACAGGGACTTGGTTTTCCCACAAGCGCTGGTCGCAGCTCCAACAGTGGATGAAGACCAGCGCAGGCTCACCTTTGCCTTGCACGCTATAGTGAATTGGGACGCCATCCGCAGCCGGTACGACTCCAGTGTCAACGAATGGGAAGAAAGATGTAACGAATAAGAGTAGAGCTAAAAACATACGGCACCTCGGTTTTCGAATGTTGGATTATAAGCCCGGTGTATTTTAATGTCGGTCAATGCATATCTCGAAATTACCATGCGATGAGGGTGTCATTTCTTCGGCGAAAGCTTCCTCACCCTGCAGCAAGAAGCTCGGCCCCTGGATTCTCGCTGCGACCATCCTTGGCTCGAGCATGAGCTTCATCGATGGGACGGTGGTGAATGTCGCGCTTCCCGCGTTACAAGCTGATCTAAATGCCACGGGCACTGATGTGCAGTGGGTGGTGGAAGCCTACGCTTTGTTCCTCGCCGCGTTGTTACTGCTCGGAGGCTCGCTTGGCGATCGCTTTGGGCGCCGGCTCATTTATTCAATTGGAGTCACCGTCTTTGCTCTTGCGTCACTGTGGTGCGGTCTGGCGCCAAACATTCAGCACCTAATCATCGCCCGTGCAATTCAGGGAATTGGCGGCGCGTTATTGGTGCCGGGAAGTCTCGCAATCATCAGCGCCTCGTTCGGAGAAGAGGATCGCGGTAAGGCTATCGGTACTTGGTCAGGCGCGACCGCGATCACGACCGCGCTTGGTCCAGTGATGGGCGGGTGGTTGATCGAGCACGTATCCTGGCGTGCCGTGTTCTTTCTCAATCTTCCTCTAGCCTTGATCGTTCTGTTTTTGTCTTTTCGGTTCGTGCCGGAGAGTCGAGATGAAGACTCGGGCAGAGTTGACTTGTTAGGGGCAGCTCTCGCGACGATCAGTCTGGGCGCGATCGTCTATGGGTTAATTGAATCCGCCGAGGCAGGTTTCGGCAGCACCGGCGTTGTCATCGCATTAGGTGGCGGGGCTGCTCTGTTCGTCGCTTTCATTCTCGTCGAAGCACGCGTCCGTGCCCCGTTACTGCCGCTGTCGTTGTTTCGCTCCCGAGACTTCAGTGGCGCGAATCTGCTTACATTCTTTCTTTATGCGGCGCTGATGGGAACGCTCTTTTTCTTTCCGCTGAATCTGATTCAGGTCCAGGGTTATAACGCGACTGAGGCTGGCGCGGCTCTCCTTCCGTTCATTCTCATCATGTCCGTGCTTTCGCGTTGGTCCGGCGGTTTAGTTGAGCGATATGGCTCGCGTTTGCCGCTGGCGATTGGTCCGATCATCGTAGCGGCTGGATTTGCACTGTTTCTCATAGCGGGTGTCGGTGGGAGTTACTGGAAGACGTTTTTCCCAGCCGTAGCCGTGCTCGGCTTGGGCATGGCAATAAGTGTCGCGCCGCTCACGACTACGGTAATGAATTCGGTCAAGGAGAAACATGCAGGCATTGCTTCCGGGATTAACAATGCGGTTTCGCGAACAGCGGGTTTGCTTGCGGTAGCGGTGCTTGGAGTTGTGATGTTTCATGGGTTCAATCGCTGTCTCGATCAAAGGTTGGATGTGTTGCAAGTGCCTGCGGAGGTCCGGAGCGCACTCGATGCAGAGAGGATTAAGTTGGCGGCGATGGAGCCACCGGCGAGTGCAAGCGAAGAAATGCGTGCGAGTCTGAGTCAGGCAGTCGATGAGTGTTTTGTATTTGGTTTTCGGAGGGTGATGCTGATTGGAGTGGCATTGGCGTTAGCAAGCTCACTCGTCGCCGCCACCACCCTCCGCGGCCGTAAGTAATTGGCAAGAGTTTTAGGCTGCTCAGACCAATACTGTTTTCGTCCGCGTAGCGGACGGTTGAGTTTAGCCCAGCACTTTAGTGCTGGGATCCAGTCCCAAAAAGTTTTAGTCCGCGTAGCGGACGGTTGAACGACCAATATCGACCGTGAGACTCGATCAATCTGTCGCCCGCTAAAGCGGGCTGGGAATATTCGTTTGCGACCTGATCCCAGCACTGAAGTGCTGGGCTAAATTCAATCGTCCGCTACGCGGACGATACTCTTTACGCCGGAACGGGACGTAAAATACAATGTGCCCGACCAGCAGTAGTCACTGCCACCGCGGTAGCGGATGGGTTTGTCCTAATCACTCGGCACGCATCAATCTATAATCGCGCAACTCTTACGTGATGTTCCCTGCCACCAAATCCCCACACAACCTGACAGCAATTGGTCTCGCAATCACCGTGATCGTGTTTGCTGCTTCTTCTGCGACCGCGCAGCAACAGAATTGCCCGACAATTCAGGTGAGCTGCCCAGAATCCATCGAACCAGGAGAAAAGCTGACGTGTTCGGCCAACCTAAGCTTCCGAGGCGCAACGACAGTTCCAAGATACTTATGGTCCGTCAGCTCCGGCAGAATCACGCAAGGTCAGGGAACTAGTTCAATCACCGTAAGCACGGCAGGTGTTACCGCAAAACGGTTGAGTGTCAGGTTGCGGCTTCCCCAATTCGGCCAGGATTGTGCGGACAGTGCTGTAGTTATATTTAAGCGCGATGACGTCGTCATTACACCGCCGCCGGACACGAAGCCTGAGCCCGTCTGCCCAGAAATTAAGATGTCTTGTCCCGAGTCCGTGACGAAAGGAAAAGAGATCTCCTGTTCAGTGAATCTGAGCGGTGGGACGAAAGACGCGAAGCCAAGATACTCTTGGTCTGTCTCTGCCGGCACGATAACTCAGGGCCAAGGTACCTCAGCAATATCGGTGAGCACCGCACAAGTTTCCGAAAAGACAGTGACTATAAGGCTGAACCTTGGGGGCTTCGGCAGGAGATGTCCGGACAGATCAATAGTTAAATTACGCGACGACAGCACTCCAACTCCTACACCAACGCCGAGCCCTACATCGCCTACACCGAGTCCAACGTCGCCCACACCAAGTCCTACTTCGCCTACACCGAGTCCCACGTCGCCTACACCGCCTGCGACGCCAACTGCTTCACCGACTGAAACACGAACGCCGGCGCTCGGAGGGATCGACACTACTTCTCCATCTCCCTCGCCCAGCGCAGCCGACGAGTCGACACCTGGACCATATATCTTGCCGACACGGACGGGCTGGCCTTGGATCATTTTGGTGATCGTGTTGGTGATAGCCGCGGCCCTTGCAATCGGCGCAATTACCGCAGTCCTTGTCTATAAATTCCTCCATGGGACGCCCGAAAGTAGTGGTGCTGCGCGGTCAGGTGGAGTCGATCTTAGTCGAGACCATGAGTGGGTCCCGATCGGACCTAAACCTCCGATACAAGGAGGTTCTCACGACCTGGTCGCCGAACAGCATCAGAGATTGGATGCGCTGATTGCGGGTGCGAAACGCAAGCAGGATGACGAAGTGACTTGCACAGTGTTCGCACCGCACGAGGCCGGACGAGGCGACGGCTTCCTGGTCCAAGCCTTTGCGCATCTCCCAGAACAGACTCCATTGTTGCAGGACATAGCGAAGCGAGCCGATCAAGCTGCAGCGGAGCGCGGTGCAGCCACATTAGGATCAATCGAGCGCGGTCAGGAACTCGGCTTCTATCTGCAGATGCCGGGATTGGAAATCGACGAGCCACAGCAATTAGTAATCTGGATGGGCGAGATTACGCCGGCAACGTTTGGCGTTACTGTGCCTGAGAACTTCAAGGCACGCAGCATCAACTGCAAGCTCTCAGTTAGTCATCAAAATGTTCCGATCGGCCACGTCCGATTCAACTTCAAAATCTCTGACGCGCCACAGCCGGCCGAAAAAGACGCGCAACCGGAAGCTCATCAGGATTTCGTGAGATACAGGTTGGCTTTCATCTCTTACGCGTCAGCGGATCGGAGCGAAGTGATAAAGCGTGTCCAAATGCTCGACTTGGCCAAAGTCAAATATTTTCACGACCTGCTCAGCCTTGAGGCAGGAAAGCAATGGGAGCAGTTGATTTATCGATATATCGACGAGTGCGATGTGTTCTATCTGTTCTGGTCCAGTGCCGCAAAGAAGTCGAAGTGGGTAGAGAAGGAAGTTCAGCGAGCGCTGAATAGGAAGGGCGATAATGTCGAAGCCCCGCCTGAGATTATGCCCATTCCTATCGAAGGTCCTCCGCCAGTTGAGCCGCCTCCATATCTCGCGGATATTCATTTCGATAGCAAATTCCTCTACTTCATCAACCCGCGCAGTTAAGAACTAGCCGCCTCGAATCGTCCGCGTAGCAGACGATTGACAATAGCCCACCGATTTATCGGTGGGACCTGAATGAGACAAATTAAGTAGTCCGTGAATCGGAAGGCTGAATAGTCTGCTAATACCAAATCTGTCGCCCGCTAAAGCGGGCTTGGGATTTGTTTGCGATTCGATCCCAGCACTGAAGTGCTGGGCTAAATTCAAACGTCCGCTACGCGGACGAAATCAAAAAGGGCCGCTCGAGGTTGAGCGGCCCTTTGAAGATCAGCATTCAGTTTGGGTCATCGGTTATCAGTTGCTGAAGCAGCTGTCGCGCTGGCGGCGTTGGCTTGCTTTGTCTGCGCCTGTTTGGCCTGGAACTGTTCCCAGTAGTCCTTTACGAAATCCTTCTGCTTTCCATGCCCCCAGCCGGAGCCGAAATCGAATTCATCCATCTCCGCTAACACCTGATCCAGATTCCATTGATAATTATTGAAGCGATAAACGGCGCCCACGACTCCCGTGCGGTGCCGTCCTCCGGCACAGTGCACAAAGAATTTGCCCGTCTCGGGATCATTGGCCACTTTTAGGAACTCATTGATCTGCTCCATGCTCGGATAGCTCTTATCGACCATGGGGATATTCACGTACCGCAGGCCAGCTGCCTCAACTGCCGGTTGCTCGTATTCTCGGGAATTGTCCGTCAGGTCAATAACGGTTTTGACTCCGAGCGCAGCAAGGGCTGGATAATCGCGTTCTTTCGGCCGGGCCCCGCGGAAAAACCGTTCATCCATTTGGCCAAAGTTTTTGATCTTTACATCAGGAAATTTGTCTTCTTTTTTCTGGGCGATTGAGAGCCCGGAAAGCGAGAAAATCAGCGCGAGAGCAGCGATAAGGGCGGGCGAAAACCTTTTAGCAAACTTCATTCAAACTCCTCCAGTAGTATGACAAGTTTATATCCGTTGAGCTTCCAGGCCTTTGACCGAAACAATATATCAGAGGGAATGCGATTCCGGACCACCGGAACCAGAAAGGCAACTGCTACAGGCAGTTACTAATTACAATTCGCATCAAAAAACCGAATATAGGATTCACGGACCGAGCCCTAAGTTGCACCGATTTTTGTGTACGCTTTGGGGTCAATTTGGCGAGCCAAAAGGAGCAGGAGCAGGTTGCAGGAGGCAGCAACAAAGCGGAGGGGCTAAACTCAAGGACGTCCGCGTAGCGGACGATTGATACTAGCCCACCGATTTATCGGTGGGCGTCGTTCAGAAGAGCATTGTAGTCCGTGAAACGGACGGCTGATTATTCTGCGGCGCTACCCCATTCGGTCGCCCGCTTCGCGGGCTCCTTGGCATTATTGGTACGCTATACCCAGCACTAAAGTGCTGGGCTACATTCATCCGTCCGCTACGCGGACGAAGAGGGATGAGTGGCGGCCAAATCGATTCAAAGCTCGCGAAGCGAGCGACATCCTCGCCAACTGGTTGTCGCTAAACAGCAGAAGCAGGAGACGAACAGCCCATCTCCTGCTTCTGGAAAATGCGATGTAACGCACGGGAACTTAAGGTCAGTTCTGCATTATGTTCTTCGCCTGGTTCTTGCGTGTAATCGCCTGATTGATCAGATTGTTTCTCGCGCCAGGAGCTTGGGTTGTTAAAGCAACCGCGTCGATCGCCGCAGCCTCTCTCAGTCTCCTTACTGCGTCGGGATGCAGACCACCGCAATCCAACACGTCAATCGCGTCCTGGAGCTCCGTAATCGAGAGTCTCAGAAGCTCCTGCGCCTGACTGAAGTTCACGGCGACTTTGGCTCGATTCTCTAGATCAATCGACGACCGGATGTTCTCCAAAGCATTTATCACCCGCAGAAAAGCCGCGACTGCTTCAACTTCCGTGGCGTCCAGCCTGATTGTTCCGATCAGCGAACCAAAACCTGGCGCTTCGTTGAAGGCCCTACTGTTATAAAAATCAACAGCGCCCTCTATCGTGGTGATCGCGTTATTGTGGAAAAACGGAGCGGTGTCGGCCGCTTCAACTAGCACCGGTGTGTTGAATGTGCCGTTCCCGATGCCGCCTGTTGGAGACGTACCTGAACCAAAGCCTCCGTCTTGGGGATTGAGCTGCGCCGGAACTACCAAATCCGCCGGCTGAGATGGCAACCCTTCTACATTCGTATTGAAGTTGGCGTTCTGTCCGGGGAAGAAGAAGTCGCTGGCACCAGCATTCAAGTGACAGAAGAAGCATTTGCCTGCCCCTAGGTTTGACGCCTGCGGGTCTAACGTATTTCCCGGGGCGTTGAATATCTCCTGGCCTCTTCTTGGCATTTCGCCCTTCAGGCTCAAAGCGCCTGGTCCCTGAAGAACGAGATCTTGCCGCCGCCCAAGGGATTTCTGAAACGCTTCGAGTGCATCAAGCTGCGCTACGGTCGGCAAGATGAAGTCAGACCCCACCTGCCTTGCCAGCGTCTTCGGATAGTGTTGGGTAATAGCCCCAATGATGAACTCCCTGAGAGTTCCTGTGCCCGGAGCACCATCACCTCCCCAACCCGTTCTTTCATTGGGCGGTATGGTTGTTCCATCGGCACCACCGCCGACGGGCGTCAGAGTGTTTTGCAACAACGCCAGCGTGTGCGGAACGCCGCGCATGACGAACCTGTTGGCTAAGTCCCCAAAACCATCTGGGTTCTCGAGTATCAAACCGAACTTCCGCATCAACACAGGATTTTCGAAAAACGAGGAAAGAGCCGGTGTGAACTCTGCAACGAACAACGGATCGTTGGGAGGAAGCCCCTCGATAAACTCTGCATCGATCGTGAGATTTTGATCTTCACGGTGACACGTCCCGCAGGTCCTGCCATTGCCTTGAAATGTGTCGTTGAAAAAGCTTTGTCTGCCCGCAGTTATCAAAACTTCTTGAGGCGTTGAGGGATTCGGGATGGGCCCAATTTGCGCCAATGCGGTCGGGCTTATTCCGTCGATCACACGCTGAAATGCGCTGCGATTATCAGGAACGGCCGGTGCCGGATCTGCATCTGGCAACACGCCAAACTGTCCCAGCTGTCCGCTCCGATAAAGCCGGTGAAACAGCGACGTGGTTCCAATAAGCGTGCGGTCTTCAGTGGGATTCTTGCCAGCCTTCGTCACTACGATGAGGTCCGTGTCGAACTTGGTGAAGGCATCGCTGCCGAGACTGGTCGCGAAAGAAGCAACTTTCCCTTTATGCGTGAGACTGCCCAAACGCATCATCGCATCTTCAGCTTCCGGCATGAGGCTGCGACCAGCTGCGCTGTCAATTAACCACAAGTCCCAGCCTTCCTCTTTCGAAAGACCGTTGATCTCGACGGAGACGATCCCGTCGATTAAATTTAGCTTTGCCAAACCTTTGGCGTTTGATTCGCCAGTGGAAAGGCCTTTAAACCAACCCATGGCCAGGACGATATTCTTCTCCCCGCCATTTTTCACAAATTCTGTCTCCCAGGCTTTGTAATTAGCGTCAAACGTCTCAACACTGCTCAGACCGAGCCCAGCATTCAAGGGATCGGGTTCTGAATACGTTTTGCCGCTTAAGAACAGCACGGGGAGTGCACAAGCTGCGATCAGAAAGCCTAGGACTAAAAACTTTAGGATTTTGATTCTCATGAGCTCCTCCTCCCGAGGTTTCTGCTGTTGCTGACGAACGCCTGGCCATCCTTCCGGATAGACAAGCGCCGACGCTTTCCGACCGGCCGGTCAGAGAACGTCACCGATGAACGGTCACCCTTGGAACCCTTGGAACCCTGATGGATCGAGAAGGTACGGATGCAGGTGTAGTGCTGCCTACATGTGCGGACCAGGTTGAAAAGACACGAGAGATGACGCGAGAGATCCGGATGAGGTGAAAGTCTGTCTCTCGAAACTGGGCTAGTGAGTACTACCCAAGGCAGATGCTTGGGATTAACTCAAACGTCGGGAGCTTGAGAGCAAATTGCGAGGGGTTTAAGACATAGTGCGTCGCGTGGTTTACCACCAAACAAACACACTGTCAAGAAATTTCTAAATCGATAACGGCCGAATTTGATAGCAAAGAAACGAGCCACTAAATCACGCTAAACAACAGCTCAACTCTTGGTGATTTTTCGTGTTACTTCGTGGATCGTTCATCACCTCGCACGGTCAGCGTACCGCCGTTCAGTGAGCTGGCAGCTGATGCCTCAACATCTTAAATGTCAGCCGAGTCTACAGCGCACAAGTTGGGTAGTTTTCAACGATGCACCGAATAAAACATCGGAGGCTGTGTGGACATTGGTTTGCGCAGCTTACGATCACTGCTTTAATTTCTGCCTTGCACTCTTCGGTAAGCTCAGTCGTTGCGGTGGTCGGTTGACCGCCAGAAAATCCCATTAAGAACAGCAGGAATGCCATTATCAGCAGAACTCTTTTAGCCTTCATGTTTCTATCCCTCCGGTTCAGTAAAATTGGTCTAGCTTTCCCGTTCAGACAAGAATGACACGAGCGGCGTTAACGTCTCCTAAAATGCCGTGCTTTCAGGGGGATTACCGAAATCTTTGAGTATTGCTATCTCGGTGGGCGCAATCTAATGCTCACTGCAAATCATGTCAATACTCGCGACAAGAATCGCCAATAAAAAATTGGTCTAAATGTTAGTAGGGGCGGCACTCTTACAAACCTAACGCGAGGTTCCGGCATCCTTTAGCAATTTGGCAGTGTCTCCTCGGCCTTGCTCTTCCGCGAGATTTAAGGCGGTCTTGCCACCACTATCTGCCGCGCGCAGATCTGCGCCCTTTTCAATTAATGCCTGGACAGAGCCTGAGTGACCTTTAAATGCAGCCCGCATTAAAGCGGTCCAACCGCTCGCATCCCTGATATCTACTGCTGCTCCTTTATTCAAAAGCGCGCGGGTAATATCTGTGCGGTCGTCCCACGCAGCGAACATTAGTGCAGTCATTCCCCTATTGTCCTGGAGGTTGAGATCCGGATTTTCTGCGAGTATGAGTTGCACAATTTCCGAATGGCCTTTCCATGCAGCCGACATTAAAGCCGTGCCTTTGTATCTGTTCGTCGCATTTACATCGGCGCCTTTTTCAAGCAGCACGTTTACGACATCGACTCGATTCTGTAGCGCGGCCAGCATCAACGCAGTCTGGCCCTCACGCGTTTTAACCTCCATGTCCATCCCGGCCTCGATAAACAGCCGAACCACATCGGCATTGCCATCACGCGCGTTCTCTAAAAAAGACGTATCTGTATAGACCACGTTCAGCTGGGCCAGCTCCTGGCGTGCCTTGTCGCTCTTGCCGCAGCCCGACAGTGCTACTGCCAAGGCGATCAGGAATGTTGCCACCAAGCGGTGCATCAATTTCATGATTGCACTAACTTACATGAAACCAGTTTTTTCCGGCAAACAAAACCGCCTTGGAATTCGTAATTACTTGGCGTTCATTTGACGATACAATCGCCTCGAGGTTTTTCCAATTGGCTTTTCTTGAAGCCTTAAAACTTGCGCTCGCGTCAATCCTGTCGCACAAGCTGCGCTCGTTCCTGACGCTTCTCGGCGTCATTTTTGGAGTCGCGACGGTGATTGTGGTGGTGTCATTGATCGAAGGCTTCAACGCTTACGTTGATGAAAAGATCGC
>DATEDU010000070.1:0-8727 GCA_035281525.1 Pyrinomonadaceae bacterium
GCACGCAAGATCGGAGACAAAGGATCAGTTCCATCTTTTAACTTGATGGCCCAAGTGCCAAAGTTGGTAAAGTCGCTCGTACTAAGCAGAGCTGAGCCAGAGATATTGTTAGGATCGAAGTCAATTTTTATCATTGTTTGATTCCCCGAGCATTTCAAGCAATTTCTTCGCTCTGTCGAGCAAAACCTGCCCCTCCTCCGGTGACCGCTTGCTAAGCTTCGTCCCCAGCGCCGCTAACGAATTGGCTTCCTCCAGTTGCTTTGCATGCTTTTCGTTATAACTTCCTGATGGCGGCGGTACACGAGCCATCAGTTCCTGTTTCAGATTCTCATATTCCTCTTCGTTGCCCCCGCGATCCTTCAGCCGGTAGAGTTCGTAGTACCGCTGTTTCTTCTTTTCCGTGTCGCGGTCGAGAGACGTCGGTAGGCCGAATAACAAACTCGTCAGCACTTGATCTGTGTAACCAAGAGTCATATCGGGCGCGATCGGAACAACGCCTGCTTTACCCTGCTTATCGTTCGCGAAACGAACCACTTGCTGGGCCGGCATTCCTCCTACCACTAACGGCGAATGCGTTGTAGCGATGAACTGGGCAGCAGGAAAACTTTCCTTCAGGTGGGAAACCAGAGTCCGTTGCCATAGCGGGTGCATGTGGGCATCAATCTCATCCATTAGGACCAGTGCATATCGTTGCGTCGGGTCCTCGTCTTCCGGAAAGACCTCAGATAAACGCTGCATGAAGATTCCGATCCAGCCGATCAGCGAGATTGTTCCCTGGCTTAGTCCTTCCAATGGAACCAGGGTGCCCTCGTCAGTTTCAACCACAATCCTGTTTCCCTCGGCCACACCTTTATATGTAAGTGTCATGCCTTCGGCGACCTTGCCGATCAGGTCAAACATTTTTTGAATGAGTCTGGTGTAACGCCCTTCAACAGCAGGGTTCTTACGATCTTCATAATCGAGGTTCACTATCCATTGCTTCAGTTTATCGAGGCGCGGATCAACGTCGCCAGTAACCAGCGGCAAGAGGTCGTTAATAACCGGCCGAGACTTACGTTTAATGTCAGCCTCAGGTCCTTTCGGCGGCTCCCAACTCGTGGTGCGTAGCGGCGGAAAACCCATGCCCAGCCACCCTTCAGCTTCCAAGGGCCGGGCAGTCGTAGAGCTAAGTTCCACCTCGCCGTTCCGATAGCGCCTTAGCGTTGTCACGTAGCTCGTTCCCTTATCCGTTTCGAGCGTGATTGTGCCAACCATTTCCTGCGGGGGTTCGTCTTTTCCACGCCTTGTGTCTCTCAGGAGCCGGCCGGCGTAAGGCTGCGCCTCCTTACCACAGAGAGCGAGCGCGATGGCTTTCAGCACCGTTGATTTTCCGACGCCATTGTCGCCGAGGAAGATATGCCACCTGGCATCGAGTCCCAGATCCAGGTCAAGAGTTTCGAACGGACCGATATTTTGGAGGCTGACTCGCTTTAGCCTCGAAATCTTCTGTGTAGTTTCGACTGTCCTTGCTTGCCCTGAAGCCACGGCTTCTGTGAGCCGCTCTAAAAAGGTCTTAAGCTCGGCATAATTATTCGAAGGCGTGTAAGGCAGCACTTTGATTCCATAGCGTCGCTCCAAAACTTCGGCCTGAGATCTCCATGCGCCGCCCGTAACAGCTACAATCGCATAGTGGATACGGCCGACTTCTTTGGGAAGGCTGATGCCTTTCAGATAAGCCTCAATCCCGTCCAGGCTTGCGCCGATGAAGAAGAGCGTGCGGGAGAAAAAGAGAGTCTGCATGAACTGCGAAAACAGCGTGTTGTCCGTGATCGCATCCTCATATTGCGCCGGAGCAACGATGACCGTCTCTTTCTTGTCAAGCTGGCCGTAGAGTTTGAGAATAAAAAACGCACGACGAGTGAGGGCAGCCAGAAGTTTTTCCGTGTCCTGTGGCGTATAGACATCTTCGCTTTTAACGTCGTAAACAGTTTCAAGGAGGTTGTCGAAGTTCGCGGTTAGGATCGCTGAAAACTTGATTTGTCTGACTTGGGCATGGAAAGGGGACGGCGACACCCGTTTCAGGAAAACTTCTTGCAGGTAGCTGTTCAGGGCCGATTGCTGCTGTTCCGTAGTCAACCTACTGACAACGCTGTCAGCGACGGAATCAGCCTGACCTCGAACCACCTCGATCGAGTAGGCGGCAGCGTCCGTTTCGGTAATGTATTTGTTCTCTTGCGCCCATTTAAGTAACTGATGAATGAATTGCTTCCAGGTTGGCAAACCTGACTGAGCAGCTAAACCTGCGCCGGCATAAAGAACACACTCGCCCTTGATACACGCATCGACAAGTGCTTCCGGCAACTCTTCGGGCAAGTGGAGTTCTTCGGCAATATCTCGAGGAGCCTCAAACGATGGACTCGCGGACCTCATTCTGAAGAATCTTCTGGCCAGTAACCACGATATGACTCCAATAACGATAACGGCTAACAGGTAGACGGGCCATTTAGGGGATTCTAAAAGCGCCTCCGCTACAGGCTCGGTCGAAAAGCCCGGACTTACGGTGGGTACGGGGTCGTTCTCATATTTGAAGGTCGAAGTTTCCTTATCACCGACTTTGGCAAACACGCTAAAAGAGAAACGGTTCACTCCCCCCGGAAGTCCAACGATGAAAGATCTTTCTTCCATCTTTAGTATTTGATCTACTTTTCTGCCGTCAAAGTAGATTGTTGTTTTTGGCCAAAGCTCCGTCGGAATATCGTCATTGAAAGTAACGTCATAGTAGTCGTCTGTCACTTGGGTGACGCCACTGATCTCAACTGCCTTACCTTTCAGCCCCGTTGGTACAAGTACGCTAAAGTCGTCATAAACGAATCCGCCTTCGCCGGTCACAATGTTGTAGAACACCACCTCCACCGGAATTGTTTTGCCGTCCGGGGCTCTTGAGGGGGTTACCCGAGTTGGTACGATTGCAGCGATCGTATTTCTATCGTTGCGGTACGTGGGATAAAACTGGGCTGTGACGCCTCCGATCGCCAATCGAAATCTATCTGCGAGGGTTTTAGGATCGGAAACGTCTGTTTGAATACTAATCTGGACAACCGCTCCGCTTGGCGCAGCACTGGGGGTTATTCTGTTAACAAAAGGTCTCGCTCCGGAGACGCTGGGTGCAGGAGTCGGGGACGGTGCTGTTTGAGCAGAAGCTCGATACACCAAAGGCCAAATGCCAAGAATAAGCAGGCCTATCACTACTCGCTTGGTCGACGTCATTCCAACCCCTCCTTTTACAATGCCGATACGGGCCTTTTTCATTTCTCCGAAAAACTAAGAGTCTAGGCGGTTTGTTCTATGAGTTTGCACCTTTAGCCTTCTGTTGGAAGCAGAGCTTCGGTCAGAACGGGTGAAGTCAAAAACAAAAGGTTAGGCTTCGACAGAGGCGCTGGGCGTTAAAGTCTAAGTAATGACGACCGTAAAAAATCTAGAGGTATTTCAAAGTAAGGTTGAGATCACAATCGAAAAAGCAGTCTGGTAAAATTGGACGCATCACCTTAACTGCTAGTCTATTCCGATGTCAATATTCTTTAGTTTCAAAGACCGGAACTTTGCCGCCTCGTTAAAAACACCCGAAACGAAAACGCTCCTCTCGCCATATCAATCAGAAGTGAGTTTTCGCGCGTTTTGGGTTGACATCTTCCCGGTTCAGTAATATCGTGCGCGCGCTTTAGCCTTCACGCACTGCCTGGACTCCTACTCTCGTTAACCCTGGGAAGCAAGAAAACGTAAATGGCAGCTTCAGCACCAAAGCCCCCACTCTTCCTGTTCCAGGTCCTCGAAGACGAGTACGCCGCGTTGCACGGCGAACAGCCTTCGGACCTGGACTGGAAGTTCGACCCCGATCACATCATCTATCCTGAATCGCTGATCAACAGGCTCGACCTGACTTCGGAGGCTGCGCCAGAAGATGCGAAAACTCCCAAGAAGACCAAGCGCCCTCGTCCTCAATTCAAGGCGACCGCCGATCCAGACGAGGTCGCGAAGAACAATCTCCTCAAATACCTTCGCGACGAGCTCTCCAGAAAGAAATTCAAGTCGAACGCGACCGGGGCCGCGCTCGCTGCTGAAGCACTCAACACGTTTCTTTCAGACCCAAATCTCTTCGCCGAAGAACGCTTCTCGAATTACTGGTTGAACAGCGCCACTCGCGGCATGCGCGACCTGCATACGTCGAAAGCGATCATGTCAGGCGCGTTGGGTATCTCCGCTGGTCCACTGGTAGGCCAGGATCTCGAACACTTCAACCGCTTACTACTCGAAGACTCTTTTCCAAAGACCTTAAAAAAGATTCACACCATTCGGCTGAACGCTATTTATCAATCCATTCATAAAAAGAAGCAGGCGGCGCTCTGCTTTTCCGGCGGAGGCATTCGCAGTGGAACGTTCGCGCTTGGTCTATTGCAGGGACTTGCGCGTCACAAGCTCCTGAACAAGTTTCACTTTCTATCGACAGTTTCCGGTGGCGGTTACATCGGAAGCTGGCTGGCAGCGTGGATTCATCGGCATCCATACGGGCTCAGCGGCGTAACCACCGACCTCGCCAACCAAACGCCACGCACGAAAGTAGATCCGGATCCCGATCCGATCCGTTTTCTGCGTCGTTACAGTAGTTTCATAACGCCGAAAGTTGGCCTACTAAGTGCGGATTCGTGGACCTTCATCGCCATCTACTTGCGCAATCTGTTGCTCAATTGGACGGTGTTCATCCCGTTGCTGCTTTCAGTACTCACACTGCCCAGGTTCATCGTTTCCATAACCACGACGACGCGTACACCGGAGTCATGGACCAAAGACACTTCACTGGCCGGCGTTCCGATTTACAGCCGCCACTTTTTCCTTGCTATCGGTTTCATACTCGTGGTGTGGGCGCTTGCCTACATCATGTTCAATCGACCGACGCTAAAGGAAGAATTGCGGCAGGCGAGTCCGTTTTGGCGTCGAAAAACATCCCAGGGCTCATTTCTCAGAATGTGCTTGTTACCGCTCTCGGTCGCAGCGTTTTGCTTGACGACGTACTGGGCCTGGTCCAGTCAGAATGGCGCGCTTCCGAAGGAGTGGCCGCGGTTTATTCTCTTTGGCACTCTCGTCACATTCCTGTCGTGGTTGATCGCTTCTTACATTCTCGGACGAATTCGTCCGACCCACATCATTCGCAACTGGAAAGAGTTGTTTTCGCGCGACCTGTTGTACCTGCTGATCGCCGGCGCGGCCGCGGGCGGGCTGCTTTATTTGCTGACTGTGCAGTTTGATCCTTTCAAAGATCCAACAGAATGGACCTGCCAGACTCTCTGGTCTTTGTCGGGGTTGAAAACAGAGCTCTACGCATGTTTTGCAGCGCCGGCGTTCCTGCTGGTGTTCTTGCTGGGTGCAACTTTCTATATCGGAGTAACGAGTAAGAGCAGAGGCATCGATGACGACGATCGTGAATGGTGGGCCAGGCTCGGCGCATGGGTATTGATTGCGATTCTCGGGTGGATCGCGTTCACCACGATCGTGATCATTGGTCCACTAGCGCTGCTGCAGGCACCTCAGTGGCTTGCTCCGCTTGGCGGACTTTCCGGTGTGCTTGCTGCGATCATCGGACAGAGTGCAAGGACCACCGGCGATCGCAAGAACGGCGAAGGCGGCGGCCTGCTTCATGCCATCATGAGCAAAGCACTTTCTTTGCTCGCTCTTATTTTCATTGTGTTCCTGCTTGCGCTGCTGTCTCTCAGCACAACGGTGATAACGCAGTTAGTTGCAAGCTCCCTCGCAAGTTTCTACGACGCGTATCCACGTGTGGTGGACGTCCGAGAGTATCTGGTGAGTCCGCCTTCCACTTTCGACGGCTATCTGAAATGCATTTATTCCGACGTGCCCGGTGGCAATTTCTACGCACAGCAACAGATCGCTCATATGAACGTCCTTCATATGACGTCATTTCGGCTGATTGCGCTTTTGGGAGTTCTGTTGGGCCTGGTTGGTCTGGGTATTTCTTTACTCATAAATCTGAACATCTTTTCACTTCATGCGGGCTATCGAAATCGTCTGATTCGCGCGTTTCTCGGTGCTTCGCGTCCAGAACATCAAAGAAAGCCGAATCCGTTTACGGGTTTCGATCCGGCTGACAACGTGGCGATGCATGAGTTGCGTCCGGGTTTGTTTGACGAGGAGGATTTCCCGCGAGCGCTCGCTCTGGCGAGTGTGTTGCTCGGCAAAGCGGACGCTGCGACATACAAAGCAGATAAACCTCACGCAGCAGAAGTCGCTCAGTATCTGCGAGAGCGACAATTTCTTACGAACCTCCACAGCGTGCCCGACCCGAGTACGTATTCGATCAGACTCGTCGCGGCACTTCGCAAAGATCTGAATGCAGTGCTGCCCGACTCAGAATTCAATAAAACGTTTTCCGGTCTCGTCGAAACCAAGACAGATTCAGTAAAGACGCCCGACCTGATTTTTTCGAACCGCGCAATCCTCGAGAAGGCTTTTGCAGATTGGATCACACCGCTTGCGGAACGTGAAGAATACCGACTGATGCCCGTCATCAACACGACACTCAATCTCGTGGGCGGCGATAACCTTGCCTGGCAACAACGCAAAGCTGAACCGTTCAGCGTTACGCCTTTGCACGCCGGTTGTTTTCGTCTTGGCTACAGAGAATCGAGGTACTACGGTGGCCGTGATACGGGCGGAATCTCGATTGGCACTGCCGCTGCAATTTCCGGCGCCGCGGCGAGCTCGAACATGGGTTACTACACAACGTCGCCTGTGTTGTCGCTAGTGCTCACGTTCTTCAATGTTCGTTTAGGTTGGTGGTTAGGGAATCCTGGCGCCGCCGGAAAAGATACTTTCGAACTGCGCGCGCCGACGTCATCTGTGAAGCCTGTGCTCGAAGAAGCATTCGGCATGACCAATGACGAAAACAAGTACGTTTACCTCACTGACGGCGGACACTTCGAGAATCTCGGCATCTACGAGATGGTCCTGCGCCGTTGTCATTTGATCATCCTTTCCGACGCCGCTGCCGATCCCAACTACAACTTCGGCGATCTTGGAAATGCGATTCGTAAGGTACGTATCGATCTCGGCGTGCCTATCGAGTTCACGTCGATGCCGATTTTCAGCCCGGATTCGAAAGACTTCGACACGAGGAAAGGAATGTACTGGGCCATCGGCAGAATTCGATATTCATGCATCGACGGCAACGTTCCTGACGGCTTGCTGATTTACATCAAACCGGCAGTCTACGGCACGGAGCCCGGCGATGTGTTGGAGTACAAGAAGAGCCATCCAACGTTTCCACATCAATCGACGGCGGATCAGTTCTTCGATGAGCCGCAGTTTGAGAGTTACCGCATTCTCGGCTCACACGTGATGGACCAGATGTGCGGCTCAGATGATAAGGATTTAGATCTCGACCAAGTGATTGAGAGCGTAGTCGCTAAACTCAAAGACCCGGCGGATCATGGACCTGCTGACAAAGGACTCGAAAAATGGTTCGACGACTGGTGTAAGTCGATCAAGGCGTGACGTAATCTGTGGTTACTTCAGGATCGCAGCTTGTGCGCTCAGGCTCAGCAGGTGCCAGCGTGGAAACGTGAACGCTTCGATAGGCCTGAGCCGGACGTACGCGGTTTGAAAGTAGAGACGCTCGGGAGAAGGCCATTCGAGGCGAACGATCGGATTGAACGACGCCGGTTCTCGCGAGGTAGTTGGGGACGGTGAAGGAGACGACGGTGGCGATGCCTCAGGTGATGGCTTTCTCGCTGCCGCTTCGTCGAACGCCGCTGAAGCCGTGATGAGTTGATCGCGCAAACTAATTCGCGCCTGCGTCGGTTTATTCGGCGTCGCATCGTAGATTGCCACATCGGTCTCGAACGCGGTCGCGATTTTCGACGCATCAGGTGACCAGACCGGCAACGCTCCTGTTAACCCATCGTCGAGCAGCCGTTCGGAACCGTCGATCATGACCAAACGCGGCCGCCCCGCCGGAGTCTTTGACTGCTGTTCACGCTCGGTCCACTCATCTTCCTTGCACGCAAGCGCAACCATCGCGTGCCCGTCAGGCGCCCACGCAAAGTAGAAGTAGATCAATCCTTCACGTGCAGTGAGCGGCTTTAGATCGTAACCGTCGCGGTTGGCGATATAGATCTGCTCCGTGCTGAAACTCGCCACCGGTGCAAAGAGCGGAGCAACTGACGGCGACGGCAGCGGTGACAGCTCAGGATCCGGCAAAACGTCCGGCGGCGGCGTTGGAGTCGGACTCGGTGCGACACGTTTACGCGCGATGAAGTTGATCGAATTCCCGTCGGGCGACCACGAAACCGTTTCCGGGAAATAACAGGACAGATCCGGCGGGACCAGGTTTTTCAGAAACAGGCCCTCCGAGTTGTAAAGATCGACGCGAAAAGCGGCACCCGGTTCGTCGGCCGGTGCATAAACCGCGAGCACTCGCCTGCCATCGGGCGACTTCACCGTGCGCAGCAATGCGTCGTCGGTGCGTTTCGTCGAAAAATCGTTGGCGATGGCTTCGAGTTTTTCGAGCGGGTCGACCGTGTCGAGATCGATCGGCGCCGTCGCATCGGGCGACAGGCGATAGGCGAGATTCTGCGACGGCACATCGCGTAACACGCGCGGACGCACGTCGTCGCGTCGCTCGATGACAGATTTACACCCGGCAGCAATGACCAGGGCAATGAGTATTGTGAAAACGTG
>DATEDU010000071.1:0-33753 GCA_035281525.1 Pyrinomonadaceae bacterium
TGACGGTAATCTTCTTGCCTACTCGACCGACACTACCGGCTACCGCCAATTCAAGTTACAGATCAAGGATCTGCGAACGGGGCAGCTACTGCCTGATACTTTCGAGCGCGTCGGCAGTGTGATGTGGGCGACCGACAACAAAACGCTCTTTTTCACTACCGAAGATGCTGTAACAAAGCGTTCTGACAAATTCTCTCGTCACGTGCTGGGAAGTGGGAAGACTGACGTGCTCCTCGAAGAGAAGGATGAGCTGTTCGATCTTTATGCGGGCCGTTCGCGCGACAAGAAGATGATTCTGATTGGCGCGTACAGCAAAACCTCTAACGAGTTTCGCTACATTCCAACCGACCAACCGACGTCCGAGCCGAAGATCATTTTGGCGCGGCAGCCGGATCATGAATACGACGCGGATTATCGCGACGGCCAGTTCTACATAAGGACCAACAAAGGCGCGAAGAATTTCCGGATCGTGACTGCGCCCGTGTCCGATCCGTCCGAGAAGAATTGGAAAGAATTCGTGGCACACCAACCGGCTGTCAAAGTCGAAGACATCAGCTTGTTCAAGAATCATGCGGTCATTTCCGAATGGGAAGGTGGCTTGCAGCACTTGCGGGTAATTGATATCAAGACCGGTAAGTCGCAGCGTATTAAGTACCCCGAACCCGTTTACGCGGTTGGACTCGACGCAAATCGCGAGTTCGATACGAATGTAGTTCGCTATCGCTACCAATCGCTGGTGACTCCAAGTTCGATCTTTGACTACGACATGAACAAGGGGCAGTCGACTCTGCTCAAAGAGTTTGAAGTGCCGGGCGGGTTTGATCGTAAGAACTATGCGTCGGAGCGCTTGTTTGCAACCGCGTCCGACGGCACCAGGATTCCGATGTCGATGGTGTACCGGCGGGGCACAAAGATGGATGGCAAAGCGCCAATGCTGCTTTACGGTTATGGCTCGTACGGCGCCTCCATTCCCCCAACTTTTTCGTCTAATCGACTCTCATTGCTCGACCGCGGAGCGATCTTTGTGATTGCGCACATTCGCGGCGGTGGTGAGATGGGCGAAGAGTGGCGACAGGCGGGACGGATGATGAATAAGATGAATACGTTTACTGACTTCATCGCCGCCGCCGAACATCTCGTAAAGAACAAGTACACATCGAGTGATCGTCTCGTGATTCAGGGCGGCAGTGCAGGTGGCCTGCTAATGGGTGTCGTAACAAACATGCGGCCCGACTTATTCAAGGCCGTCGTTTCGCAAGTGCCGTTTGTCGATGTTCTGAACACAATGCTCGATGCATCGTTACCGCTTACAACGAGCGAGTACATTGAATGGGGCAATCCGAATAATAAAGACGAGTACATGTATATGAAGAAGTACTCGCCTTACGACAACATCGCAAAAACTAACTATCCCGCTACACTGGTCAAGGTTTCACTGAATGACAGTCAGGTGCCGTATTGGGAAGGCGCAAAACTTGTGGCCAAGCTGCGGACAATGAAAACCGATAACAACCCCCTAATCCTGAAAACAAACATGGGTGCGGGTCACGGAGGGTCTTCCGGCCGCTACGATTATCTTCGTGAAGTGGCGTTTGACTACGCGTTCATGCTTTGGCAGATGGGACTTGCGGAGTAAGGGCAGCGATTTGTAGGCCCTAACAGTTTGTCACTAGATGAAATACATCGGGGCTACGCCTACGCTGCGTGGCCCCGAATTTTTTTGGTGGATGCGCTACCGGCAATGTGTAGTGAGGTCGATGCGCTACCGGCAATGTGCGGTGCAGCTGCGGTAAACCGAAATGCAGCGGTTCTCTTCACCGCTTGTTTGGGCAGCACTGATGCATTCGAATAGTTGCTGGCGGCAGAACTCCACACAAGCAGGATCGATCGGCTTCTGGGCTCGCGCTGTGGAGCTTCCTGAAGAGGCACTGAAACTTAATAAAGCGAGAACGAGAAGAGTGAGCAAGAAAGAGCTTCTTTTCATCGGGGGTTCCCTTTCTGGAACGATGCCGAGTCAGTGGCTATAAAAACCGCTGAGCGTCAGAACAAATCAGAGGGCGACAAGCGACCTCTTTACTGCGAGGTGAGGGGGCACATTATTACAACCTTGTACGCGCGTCAACCCAGACGCGCATTAAACCTTGAAACTCGAGCAAACGCACGAGTCCCGTAATCATCGAAAATTGTTAATTCCTGAAAACTTCCACCAATCGGGACAATGAGTAAACGGTCTATATCGTTTTAGCGGTTGCCCACCGGTGGCAAACGGGAGTTAAATATAGCCCCCACGATAAGGCACATGGTAGGAACAACCCTGGGGAATTATAAGATTCTCGAAAAGCTCGGTGCGGGCGGGCAGGGCACTGTCTACAAAGCTCTCGATTCAAAGTTAGGCCGCACTGTCGTCATCAAGGTCCTGCCGGAAGAGCTCGTCGCCAGAGAAGCTAACCGCAAACGCTTCGAACGCGAAGCTCGACTTGCTTCAGCGCTGGATCATCCAAACATCTGCACGATCTTTGATCTGAACGAGATCGACGGCGTTCACTTCATCGCCATGCAGTACGTTCCCGGTCGCAATGTCAGGCAACTCGTGAACGGAAAACCTCTCGAGTTGAAGAGCGCGTTGTCGATTGCGATTCAAGTTGCCGATGCGCTTGCTGCCGCACACTCAGAGGGAATTGTCCACCGCGACATCAAAGCAGGAAACGTGATGGTGAACAGCAACGGGCAAGTGAAAGTGCTGGATTTCGGGCTGGCGAAACTCCTGGACGAAGAAGCAGCACGATCCTCCGGCATTCACCGGACCGAGCTCACGGAAGTCGGCGTGCCGTACGGCACTGCCACGTACGCTGCGCCGGAGCAAGCGCGCGGCGATCGAGTTGACTCACGCGCCGACATCTTTTCCGCGGGCGTTCTGTTGTACGAGATGCTGACCGGTTCATGGCCATATCGCGGTAAGACTGCGGTGGACGTGCGTCATGCGGTGCTTCACGAGGAGCCGGCGCCGCTGAGTGAGGTTCGACCCGGACCAGTACCACCTCGACTTCAGCAGATCATCGATCGCGCGCTAAAGAAGGACCCACGGGATCGATATCAACACATAAGTGAATTTCGCGACGACTTGAGAACCATGTTGCGTGAAATGTCGGCAGGTTCGGGAGTCCCGGTAGACGAAACGAGCACAGTTGCTCCGCGACATCTGCATTCACAGAGTCCCGTTTCGCGCGCATTTCGTTGGTTGAAGAGTATTACGAGCGCCGAAAGTCCATCAGGTTATCCGAGTCGCGCCAGCAGTTCGGGCTCGTTGCGCGACGCGCATGAAACTCCACAGACCAGTCTCGGCGACAAGGATCGCAAGAGTGTGGCGATCCTTCCCTTCAAAAATTTGAGCAACGATCCTGAGACTGCTTTTTATGAGTTCTCGTTGGCAGATGCCGTGATTACCGACCTGGCACGCGTTCGTTCCCTGGTCGTGCGTCCTTCGTCGGCTATCGTCAAGTATCAAGGCAAACAGGTCGACCCTGGAGATGCGGGAAGAGAAATGAATGTCGACGCGGTTCTGACATCAAGTTTCCTGCGCGCCGGCGAGCGGTTGCGAGTCACCGCTCAACTCCTTGACGTTCGAACGGGCGAGATACTGTGGAGCGAGCGCATCGACGCAGATGCGAGCGATATCATTGCCGTGCAGGACACGATGGTCCAACAGATTGTCGAAGGGCTGCGGCTCGAGCTCACGAGCGACGAAAAGGCAGAACTCGGGAAGGGATCGACGACAGATGCTGCTGCCTCGGAAGAATACCTACGCGGTCGCGACTTGTTGGGTCGGTTTATTTACCACACCATCTCGCGCGAACACATCGACGCCGCAATTGAACACTTTCAGCGGGCTATCAAGCTCGATCCGGGTTTTGCGCTTGCGTATTCAGCTCTGGGAGGCTGCTTTGTCAATCGTTCTCTGAAAGGGCTTGGCGAGCCCGGCGATCATGAGAAAGCCGAAGCTGCTTTCAGTAAAGC
This sequence comes from Pyrinomonadaceae bacterium, assembly GCA_035281525.1. Classification (GTDB taxonomy): domain Bacteria; phylum Acidobacteriota; class Blastocatellia; order Pyrinomonadales; family Pyrinomonadaceae; genus PSRF01. The sequence continues at coordinate 4,015 of DATEDU010000071.1, forward strand.
TCTCGCGCTCGATCCGAAACTTCTCGAAGCTCGCATGCACATGGCGTTCATTTACCTGCATCGTGGCGAGAAGCCGAAAGCGTGGGAGGAAGTGGAGCGTTTGAGAGACGATAATCCGAACGACGTTGGGGTTCATTTCGTCCGCGGCGTTCTGGCTCGTCTGGATGGAGATTATGATCGAGCGCTGCGCAGCTTCGATCGCATGGTCAGGCTGAATCCGGCAGAGCGCGTCGTCGTCAGTTACAATCGAGCGCGGATTCTCAGTTATCTCGGGAAGTATGAAGATGCGCTTGCGGAACTTGACGCTGGTGCTGCGATCGAGCCGGATCACCCTCTAATTCGAGCGTTCCGCGCGTTGGTACTTTACTATCGCGGCGAGGTCACAGCCGCGACACGCATTATGCAGCAAGTCTTGGAGCAGCACCCCGAGATCGACGGCATTCGTCCGATCCTCGCAATCTGCTTGAGCGCTCAGGGCAAGCATACCGAGGCTGATGAGCAGCTGACGAAGAAAGTAAGACGAACTGCGGCCGGCGATCACGACATTGCATACTGGCTCGCTTCAGCCTACCTCTTGCAAGGCCGGCAGGTGGAGGCTCTGAGATGGCTCGAGACCGCGATCGATCTTGGGAATGAGAATTACCGGTGGTTTGAATCCGATCCAAACTGGACCAGCTTCAAAGACGATCCGAGATTTGTAGCGCTGATGTCTCGGATCAAGAACCGGGAAGGTAAAAGCGAGACGACTCAAAGCGAAGCCGGCAAGAGCGAGACCGCTCAAAGCGAAGCCAATAAGAGCGAGAGCCAAACTGCATGAAGACCTTTGTTATCGGCGATGTTCATGGTCGTTGTGCCCAGCTTGAGACTTTGCTGGAACTTCTCCCGCGCGACGAATCAACTGACACCCTGGTATTTCTCGGCGACCTTATCGATCGCGGACCTGATGGGCCGGGTTGTGTAAATCGCGTTCTCGAGCTGCACCGTAACAACTCCGAACGAGTTGTCTGCCTGCGCGGCAATCACGAACAGATGCTTCTCGACTTCATTGACGGCACCAGTAATATCTGGATTACGCCGGTGACGGGAGGTGAGCGTACTTACGAACAGTATGCCGGCAGACGCTTATCCATAAACAGTGAAGCCGATCTCGAGGAGGCGCGGCAGACGATCGAGAACAAAGTGCCCAGTGAGCACCTCGATTTCTTCCGTGACCGGCCGTTCTATTTCGAGAACGACTATGCGCTCTACGTTCATGCCGGGCTCGATCACGGCAAACACCCGCGCGATACCTCTCCGCAATTGCTCCTGTGGTCGCGAGACAAGGATTTTTATAAGAACTATCGCGGCAAACCTTGTGTCTTTGGTCACACACCGACACTGTTTCTACCGCTGAGAGGGCGGTTGGGCCGTCACGGTATTTACATTTCGCACAGCGCTATCGGAATCGACACCGGCTACAATCACACCTCACCTCTCAGTTGTCTCTCGCTGCCTGACTTCACGCTTTACCAGGCGTTCGCCGATGGCCGTCACGAAACCCATCAGATCACTTCATTTATTCCGGAAACATTAAAAGCCATGCAAAAAGAAGCTGGCATTGGGAAGTAAAACTCGAGATCAGGCGGAATGAAAAGACACGTTCTCGCTTACGGTTTGATCTATGGCCTGTGCGGAGGGGTGTTGATTGTTCTACTGCGGCTGGTCGAATATCGCTTTTTGATTTTGACGCACTCAGTAGAAATCTACGGCGGTTTAATCGCGCTGGTTTTCGCGATACTGGGAATTTGGCTCGGGCTGAGGCTCACACGGAAGAAGGAGCTGGTGATTGTAAAAGAGGTTCCGGTTCCGATTGCGCAGGCGTTTGCGATCAACAACGATAAGATACGTGAATTGGCAATTACGAAGCGCGAGCTGGAGATACTCGAGTTGATTGCAAGAGGTTTAAGCAATCGGGAGATTGCGGAAAAGCTTTTTGTGAGCGAGAACACGGTCAAGACTCACTCGAGCAGGTTGTTCGACAAACTCGGCGCCAAACGCAGGACACAAGCGGTGCAGATGGCGAAGGAACTTGGGTTGATTCCATAAAGGCCCGAGGATCAGTGGCAGGCGGCAGCTTAAGAGTCTGGAGTCTCGAGTCTGGAGTCTCGAGTCAAGAGTAAAAAGTCAGACTCCAGACTCCAGACTCGAGACTCCCGACTCTGAGCAGGTAAACGAAAGTATGATTTTGGGTAAAACCGCTTGAAATCATGCGAAAGTGTGACGACAAAGCCTCATACTCAGGTTAGTTTTCCGCCGCTTTCAGAACTTTCCACGTAGGAGAACAAGTCTCATGAAAAAGATTGTTTTGACGTTCGGACTGATTTGCGGGGTCGTCTTGTCCCTAACGATGGCAGCCACTGTGCTAACTATCGACAGGATTGGTATGGACAAGGGAGTGATCGTCGGTTACACGACGATGCTCGTTTCCTTCCTGCTGGTATTTTTCGGGATTCGGTCGTATCGAGAAAACGTCGGTGGGGGCCAAATCAGCTTTGGCCGAGCATTCTCTGTGGGCATCCTGATTATGATTATCGCGTGCCTCTGCTATGTGATTATGTGGCAAATCGTCTATACCAATTTTGCGCCAGACTTCCTTGAGAAATATACAAATTACACGGTAGAGCAATTGAGAGCCTCAGGCGCCAGTCAGGCCGTCATAGACGCAAACGTTGAGGACTTCAGGAAATTCGGCGCGTGGTATAAAAATCCTCTGTTCAGGGCGCTAGTCACTTTCCTGGAACCTCTTCCGATCGGCCTGCCAGTTACACTTATTTCTGCGGTGATTCTCAGAAGAAAAAATCGTAAGAAAGACGGAGAGGAAAACGCCGGCGAGCTGATTCAAACCACTTAACTGCCAGGCACAATTGCAAACGCGCGTACAGGGAAGGTGCCGAACCGTTTTACTTTCACCGGCACTGCAAAGAACCGAAAACCGTCATCGGGGAGTTCCCGCAATCCACATAAATGCTCAACAATCGGAATGCCCTGAGCCAGCAAAATTGAATGAGCCGGCCGGCTGCCGTCAGCAGTATCGTCAATGTTGTAAGAGTCTATGCCGACGAGCGTGGCCCCAGCGTTTGCTAAATATTCCGCCGCGTCACCAGCGAGGAAAGGATGCCCGCCGGTTGAATAGTGTTCAGTTCGCCAGTGCATGTCCCATCCAGTATGAAAAAGGACGGCGCGGTCTTTTAACTGCAGGTTTTCGAGCGCGGCAGCAGTGATCGCGCGACCGGGTTCCACTTGACGGACCACGATGCCGTCAAGATTCGCCAATGATTCCAACCTGAGCGCGGAAAGATCAGTTCCGTCCGCGTATCTGTGGAACGGGCTGTCGAGATACGTGCCGGTGTTGGCCACCATCTCAATCTTTCCAATGTGAAACTCAGTTCCACTCGCGTAACGCGTCGTAGAGTCTTCGCGACTGAGATGATCCGAGATCACGGGCGGAGGGAGACCCTTGTAAGTGATCATGCCATGCTCGATTGTATGGCTAAGGTCGATTAACACTTCCGGTCACGCCTCGCGCTCGAGGATGTAATCGGCGATTGCTCGCAGCCGTTCAGTAGGTCTCGCCAACTGCTCCAAGGTGGCGCACGCCTCTCGATGAACCGAAGCCGCACGCTCACGCGCTGCCGCAAGCCCGTAGATTGAAGGATATGTTGCTTTGCTCGCGCGAATGTCTTTGCCGGGGGTTTTACCGAGCACCTCTGCGGTCGCAGTAACGTCAAGCACGTCGTCGGTGATTTGAAAAAGCAGACCAAGCTGCGCCGCGTAACCGGTGATGAGTTTAAGTTCAGATTCATTGGCGCCCGCGATGAAGGCTCCGCAACGCGTGGCAGCGATGATCAACGCGCCAGTCTTTAGTCGATGGATCTGTTCCAACTCTGTGCCCGAGATCTTTCGCGACTCAGCATCAAGATCCTCAGCTTGTCCCGCGACCATGCCGTCAGGAGTTCCGGCGGCGTGTGTTAACTCTTTGATGATCTGTACTCGAATCGGGGCCGTCAGTTTTTCATCCGAAGCAACGGTCTGAAAGGCGAGCGTTTGTAGCGCATCGCCGGCGAGAATCGCCGTGGCTTCGTCGAAACGTACATGGCATGTGGGCCGGCCGCGTCTAAGGTCGTCGTTATCCATTGACGGCAAGTCGTCGTGGATCAACGAGTAGGTGTGAATCATTTCGAGCGCGCAAGCGGTACGCATCAGGTCTTCGCTTTTCGCGCCGAGAGTTTCACCGGTTGCCAACAACAGGATTGGGCGAAAACGCTTGCCGCCGGCAAAGACACTCCAGCGGATAGCGCTGTGGACCAACGACGGCTTTGTGGTGTCGCGCGGCAGGAGTCTATTCAGTTCTTCATCGATCTTAGCTCGCCACTCGGGCAAAAAACTGTATCTATCAGCCACGAGCGTCGATGAAAGTTCAGAAGACGTTTTCATCCTTGTCCGTCGGGAGTTTCGTTCGATACTCCGGCTTTGGCTTCGAAAGGAGCTGCCACGGGCCGTCCTTGATTATCGCGCAGCAGCACTTCGATGCGGCGTTCCGCCTGACTCAGACGCTCCTGACATTCGCGCGAAAGGCGTATGCCTTGTTCGAACAACTCCAGGCTTTTCTCGAGCGGCAAATCGCCCTGTTCGAGATCGCGAACAATCTGTTCCAACGCCTCGAGCGATGCTTCAAATGATTTCGGCTGCCGTTCGTTCGGTTCCATTCATTTAACCTGCCCAATTGCCGGAAATTGGCTGATGATGCTATCCACGATGCGATCTACGACTGTATCGTCATTTATTCCGGTTATCTTCCAACGCTCACCGTCGCGGCGCAAGACAAACTCGACCTTGGCGTCGCCTACCGGCGCCGTAGCCCTGGCGGCATCACCGTCAGAAGTAATGTTGACAAGATAAGGTATACCAAGCGCAAGAACAACAAAGGGCTTCGGCTCAGACTTCTCGAACACTTCCGCCACTCGTTTTGTCAGTTCAGCGCGAACGCTTGTTTTCACGCCGGGCAGCAAGGCCGGCACCATCGCTTCAATCCGTTTTCGTGTCGATGCGTTGAGCGTACCGCCATAGCGCGCGACGGTTTTCTCGGTAATTCTTGCGCGGAGACTGTCGACTATCTGATCGCTATCGATAATTTGCTCCATTACCGAATTGTCATTGTGCTGCGACGCGTCGAGTAAAAGTGCAAGTGAGTAAGCTGGCGTCGTCTTGTACGATTGCCACCAAAAGTACGCAGCCCCAGCACCAACCATCACAAGCAGCGCGCCGGTCGTTGCAAGAATCAACAGAGCCTTGGGCCAACGCCGCTTTGACTTTCGTGCCGGCGTTCTTGCTCCGCTATGCTGGTTGAGATCGATTACGAAACGACGACGTTCACTCATCATGTGTTCGCTCGACTCGAGCATCGATGCTCCCTTTTGCCAACCGAACGCTGAATGGATCGCCGGTTGAAAGCGAGCGCGCGTCGCGCAAAAGTTTGCCTGCGCGATCCTGAGCTATTGCGTAGCCGCGCTGAAGTACTGCCAGCGGAGAGAGTGCGTCAAGAGAAGTAGCCGCCAAGCCGAACCGCGTCCGAGCTTCCTCAAGACGCGAGTCCATCAGACTCGCGCAACCATTGTACGCTGATTCCAGACGTCTCCTCAGATTTGCCAGTCGAGTTTGGGCTCGGGCGGGGGAGAGTCTGAATTGAACTTTTTCCATGCGCGTCTGACTCTGCCGCATCTGCCGATTCATCGCCAGCTGCAATCGATGCGTTGCCGAGTCTGTCCCCGTGCGGGCACTTCGCATGCGAGCGCGCACTTCGTCGAACACCTGTGATAGGGCGCGTTCCTGCACTCGTGTGCGTGCGTCGATGATTTTGAAGCGCATGGATCTCGTAAGGTTTCGTGCCAACTCGGCCAGAGTCGAACAAATCTGATCTTCCTGCGCTGCGACCAGCTCGGCCGCGGCTGAGGGTGTGGCTGCGCGCAGGTCGGCTGCAAAATCGGCAATGGTGAAGTCCGTCTCATGTCCTACGGCCGAGATGACAGGAATTGCAGACGAACGAATTGCGCGTGCGACTTCTTCCTGATTGAACGCCCACAAGTCCTCAGTCGAACCGCCCCCGCGTCCGACAATCAGCACGTCAACGAGGTCGCCAGTCCGTCCCTCACGCTGTGCGCGTTCGTGATACACGTTGATAGTTCTGATCGCGCGAGCGATGTCACTGCCCGCGTGTTCACCCTGTACGCGAGCCGGCGAGAATAACACATGGACCGTGCGCGTGCGACGAGTGATTACGTTAAGGATGTCCCGAATGGCGGCTCCAGTAGGAGAGGTTACAACGCCGACCCGGCGAGGTAGTAGCGGCAGAGGCCTCTTCAGTTCTTTGGCAAACAGTCCTTCAGCCTGTAGGCGATCGCGAAGCTGTTCAAACGCGATGCGCAGAGCTCCAGCACCGGTCGGATCCAGAGTTTCGACGATCAGTTCGTAATCGCCACGAGCTTCATAGACGCTGAGCTTCCCACGCGCGCGAACGTGGAGGCCGTCCGCAGGCCGAAAGCGTATGCGCGACTTTGCCGATCGAAAGCATTTAGCTCGTAGCTGAGCGCTCTCGTCTTTGATTGTGAAGTACCAATGGCCCGACGAATGTACTTTGAAGTTTGAGATTTCGCCTTCCACCCAAACGCTGGCGAAGCGAGCCTCGAGCGTGTTCTTGATTCTGGTCGTGAGTGCTGAGACGGTTTCGGGCCGGCGCTCGGACTGGTCAAACAGCGCATTGAAAAGCGGCTCGCTCATGGCGTCGCTACGCCTACCACGGGACTGAGTCGCACCGATGCGCCGTCGCGGTTAGTACGCACTCGAACGCGGCGATTGCCTCCTGACGGCGCGGAATTGGAAGCGTACGTGATCGTATATGCCGTGCGTAGTTGTACGACTACGTCATCGTAAGCTTTTTGCAGGTCTTCAAGCCGCCGAATTGGATAGTAAACGCCACCTGAAGCTGCTGCGAGCTTTCGTCCTTCTTCCTCAGCGCGACTGGTAAGCGTCAAGTAGCGACTGCGGAGAGGATCGATTGTGGTCTCCGGCTTCGGCACGCTCGATTCCGGAATCAATCCCGAAGGAACATATAGTGGATAGACCAGTGTGCCGGATTCGACGAGCGCTTCCAGCAGAGCCGGAAAAGGCACGAATGATTTATTGTCGTCACCGTCAGACATGATCACCACCGCAGTTCGTTCGCCGCGCAACGACTTGAGAGTGTCCGTCAACACGTAGCCGAGCGAATCGTAAAGCGCAGTGGCCCCGCCTGCATCGATCTCGTCGAGCTTTTGGGAAAGCACGCTCCGATCCGTAGTGAAGTCGGAAATGATTTGAATATCGTCGCGAAAGCTGATGATGGATATGCGGTCTTGAGGGCTGGCTGTTCGGAGGAAGTCGCGAGCCGCTTTCCGGATGAAGTCGATTCGCTCCTCGACGCTGCCTGAGACGTCTAACAAGAGCACGAGATTAAACGGCTCGTTTGTAGGCACGACGTTCGTGATCCGCCGTTCAATGCCATTTTCAAAGACGGTAAAGTCAGATTCCTTCATGCCACCGATCGCTCGGCCATGACGATCAGTGACGCTGGCATTAAACCGGAGCAGTTGAGGCGCAACAGCCGAAACTATTTGCCCTGGCGGTTGTCGTCGAACTAGCGACGGCTGTTTCTCGATCGGGGGCAGAGTTTTGGCATAGTCACCAAACATCTTTGGTGACACCTTGCGGATTGAGTCGATCAACTGGCTATCGCCGCTCCGCACGATTGCGCGCGCTGCTTCGGTCAGCGGGCGCTCACGCAGATCGCTTGGCACCATCGATGGATCGACATTTAAAAGAACCACACCTCTGCGAGTAGAGAAAGCAAGTTCGACGCGGTCTTCTTTCTTTGCATCTTTGTCGCCCAGCTTGCCTGAGATCGAGAACACGCCGCCACGTTTCTCTTTGACTTCCGGAAGCTCAACATCGCTCAAGTATCGTGGGCGGCTCGCCTCCCACAGCATGTTGAACTTCACTGCATCCAGGGGAACGTCCGCATGAATCGTGCCGGTATTTGTTTTGACTTCAGCTGCCTCAAGATTTCCCACGACATCGACCATCCCTGCCTCGCTCTCTACGATTGCCTTCGAGCGAATCGGGACACGCACTACCACGTCAATCCGGTCCTTTTCCCCGCGATCTCGCACATCGACACGTATCGATTCACCGCTGGCTTCAATAACCACGTCGGGAGAATCTACAGGTGCGCCAGTCGAGTTAGCCTCGACTATCGCCTTCTTTTGCATTTCTTCACTGGCAAGAATAGAAACGCGGCCGTTGCGGTTCTTGACGGTAACAGAGACTTTCTCAGGAGTTTCGAGTTCTCGGGTGAAACCTTGCGCAAAAACCGGATCGGTAGCACCGATTGACAGGCTTACGAACAGGATGAAGCCCAGGAGGAAGCGACACCGCTGGAATAATTGTTTTGGGAAATCTTCGTAAGACATGCGCTCGATCTTGCCTAGCAAAAAGCTACTGGTCAAGCGCGCATTTCGAGGTGAATCTCCTTAGCATTTCGAGGCGAACCTTGTTACCGTTTGGAGGCGGACCTCCTTATTTGCGACCGCCGGCAGGCGTTAAGAGAATGCCCGTTTCTGCCCGGATGTCTCGTGGGAGTAAGTGAAATTTCGCGTCCTCGAAAATCATCGCAGTTTATGCTATTAAGAGTTCCCTCAGGTTCGCGATATTAGACGTAAAAGATGAATAAAGGAGACGGCAATTATGAGTGCGACAACGAGTGGCACAAGCACTAGTAGTGAGTTCGACCAACTTAAGACTCGCCTGAAAACCACCTGGATGACTGGAGACTATGACGTTTTTTCACGTTACATGGAAAAGGACGCGGAGCAGTTTTACGAGCGTCTCAAAATCAAGGCGGGAACCCGGCTGCTCGACGTCGGCTGCGGCGCAGGACAACTTGCTTTGATAGCAGCTCGAGCCGGTGCCAAAGTCACGGGCAGCGATATCGCAAGTAACTGGTTGGAGGCGGCCCGAGCTCGTGCCGAAGCCGAGGGACTTCAGGTGACTTTTGAAGAAGGTGACGCAGAAGCACTCCCGTATAAAGATGGAGAGTTTGATGCTGTGGTCAGCTTGATCGGCGCAATGTTCGCGCCTCGTCCTGATCGAGTGGCTGCTGAGCTAACGCGTGTATGCCGTCCCGGTGGAATGATTGCGATGGCGAACTGGACACCCGGCGGTTTCATCGGGAAGATGTTCAAAACTATTGCCAGCCATATTGCTCCTTCCGGCATGCCTTCGCCGGTGCTTTGGGGTGATGAGGCCACTGTGCGCGAACGTTTCGGTGAAGATATCGCTGATCTGAAGTTCGCACGTCAGTTTTATCACTTCGATTATCCGTTTCCGCCGGATGCGGTAGTGGAGTTCTTCCGAGTCAACTATGGACCCATGACTCGAGCTTTTGCCTCTCTCGGACCGGAAGAACAGGAAAAACTGCGGAGTGAACTTGTCGAACTATGGTCGACAAACAACAAGGCGAACGACGGCAGCACGAAGGTCGACGCCGAATATCTGGAGGTCATTGCAATGCGTAGTGAAAGCCAGCAAGCATCGAAGGAACGTACCGGGCGACGTCGTGCTGAAGCATTGGCTGATCGCATTGAAGAAGGAGCGGCGTTGTTAGCGGACTTTGCGGAAGGACTCTCGGAAGACGAGTGGCGTAAACCTGTGACGGCAACTGACAATCGTCCAATCGGAGTGATCGTTCACCATGTTGCGAGTGTCTATCCTATTGAGGTCGATGTGGCGCGAGCGATTGGTAGCGGCAAGGCGCTTCTGGACGTCACGTTCGAGGCTATCGCTGACATGAATGCAAAACATGCGCAGGATCAGTCAGGAGCAACGAAGGCTGAGACGATCGAGCTCTTGCGCAAGAACAGTCACACAGCGGCCGAGGCGGTGCGCGGTTTTACGGATGAGGAGTTGGACCAGGCGGCGCCGTTTGGGTTAAGTTTTGGCGCACCTGTGACTGCCCAGTTCGTGATTGAGGATCATGCATTAAGGCATAGTTGGCATCACTTGGCACGCATCCGAAAAGCCGTCGGCCGGTAACAAAAACATTTGCGGTTGGGAAGGGGGCAAGGCGCTTCAGCGTCGCGCCCCCGCTGACTCACTCAAACCTCAAGGCAACAATCGGATCGACTTTCGTAGCACGCCTTGCCGGAATGTAACTGGCCAGCAGGGCAACGCTGATGAGTATCAGCGAGATGCCGGCGAATGTAATTGGGTCGGTGGGGCTGACGCCGAACAACAGCGTCGATATCAGACGCGTTAAGCCAAATGCCACTACCAGCCCAATCAAAGTTCCTGCTATTACGAGCTTTAAACCGTAGCCCAGTGCGAGCTTCAACACCGTGCTGGTCTGCGCTCCCAGCGCGAGACGAATGCCAATCTCATGCGTGCGCTGTGCAACGGAGTAGCTCATGACGCCATAAATACCAACCGCTGCCAAAATCAACGCCAGCGCTGCAAAGATGCCGAGCAGCAGCATGCTGAACCGCTCCCGGACGATCGAGTCGGCCAGAATTTCTTCCATCGTGCTGATTTTAGAGACTGGCTGATCTCTATCTACCGCCCAAACCGCGTCTCTCACTGAAGAAGCCATGCTCAACGGATCGACTGCGGTTTTCACTACCAAATACCGAGGCGCAAAAACTCCGACCTGTTCGTGAGTAAGATACATTTGCGGGCGTGGCTCGGCGTGCAACTGAAACTGCCGCACGTCGTTTACTACTCCTATTACCTGGATCCAGTCATCGGGCGAATCTCCATCGCCCGGCGTGAATCGCTTTCCGATTGGATCCTGGCCGGGCCAGAAACGTCGCGCCATCGCTTCGCTGATAATGCTGACCGCAGGAGAATTCTCCTTGTCTCGCTCGTCGAATAGTCTTCCCTTCAGCAGGTGAATCCCCATCGCGGAAAAGTATTGCGGGCTGATGACTCTGGTTACCGCATTCGGCCGTTCACTGACTGGCAGATTCTGCTGACCCGCGATAGTTATACCTATCGAGTCGCCTTGGAACACCAGTGGAATCCAATTCGTGACGGCGGCTGATTTGACGCCGGGCAAAGCTTCAACGCGACGGACAACGTCCGTATAAAAGGCGGAGCGGCGAGCCCGGTCGGGATACTTAAGTTGAGGAAGCACAATTCCCATCGTAAGAACATTATCGGTTCTGAAACCCGGATCGACATTGCGCAGTCGTATGAAACTATTAATCAACAGTCCAGCAGCGATCAGCAGAATGAGCGAAACTGCGACCTCCGTGACCACCAGTAGACTGCGAATGCGATTACCGCGACTCCCAGCGTGAGAATCTCTACCGCCTTCTTTAAGAGTCTCGTTCAGATTCAAATTGGATGCTTGCGTGATAGGAGCCAAGCCGAAGATCACGCCTGTGAATATCGAGACCAACACAGTGAACCCGAGAACCTTGGCATCTATCGCAATTTCAGTTGCCTGAGAGATCTCCTGAGGAATGAACGATCTCAGCACCATCAATGCGACAAACGATAGCAACAGGCCGATCAGACCGCCGATTGCTGACAATAAAATACTCTCGGTAAGGAACTGGCGGATCAAACGCCGGCGACTCGCGCCAAGAGCGACGCGTAGCGCGATCTCTTTTTGACGTACGGCGGCCCGGGCCAGCAGCAAGTTGGCCACGTTTGCGCACGCCACGAGCAACACAAAACCAACGGCTCCGAGCAATATGAGCAAAGCCGGTTTGATATTTCCGACGACCTCTTCATGCAATGAAATAACAGTTGTGCCGATACCGCTGTTGCTGTCCGGATATTGCTGTTCCAGCCGCGCTGCAATCGTATTCATCTCTGCCTGCGCCCGTTCGCGACTAACGCCTGGTTTAGTTCTGGCGAGCACCTCGAGGTAGTGTCCTGTCCGAATGCCTGCTTCTTCAGGCGTGAACCCGATAGGAACCCACAGCTGATCTTCGCGCGTGGGAAATTCAAACTGGCGCGGCATCACGCCGACTGCCGTAAAGTTTTGGCCATTGAGTGTGAGAGTTTTTCCAACGATGTTTTCGTCAGAGGCAAATCGTCGCTGCCAAAGACGGTGACTGAGAATTACTACTCGGTTTGCGCCGGGCTGATCTTCCTCTGGTAAGAACCAACGGCCCTTTAACGGCTGAACACCGAGCAACTCGAAGAGGTTGGCGGAAACGCGCCTGCCATCGATCCGTTCTGGTTCACCACTCCCGGTTAGGTTGTAGCTCTGGCGATGCAGTGCGGCCATTCCTTCAAATACCTGGTTTTGATTACGCCAATCAATGAAATTGGCTGGCGCTGGAGTATTGTGCGGGAAGCCTTGTTTACTCGCATCCTCCCAAACCATCATCAGGCGATCAGGATCTTTATACGGCAACGGGCGTAACAAGACGGTATTGACGACACTGAAGATAGCTGAGTTGGCACCGATGCCTAACGTTAGGGCGATCACAGCGACAATTGTGAAGGCTGGATTCTTGATCAACGTGCGCAGACCGTAACGTAGGTCCTGCCGGAGGTCGGCAAGCAAGTTCGCTTTACGTGGCTCTCCTAACAGCACCGGTTGATACTGGACCGGCAGCGGAATTCGCCGTAGCTCTTTACCTAACAATTCACTATCGTCTAACTCACGCAGTGCTGCGTGGTATGCATGGTCTGCGGTTAAGCCACTCTGAATCGCTTGTTGATAAACATCGTCCAAGTGCTGCGACAGCTCCTCGATGATTTCAGCTTCCCGCGCAGGGGATAGCGTTAGTCCAGATAAACGTCGTGAAATTTCTTTTTTCCAATCAGACATAATTCAACTTCCCAAACCCGAGATCGAATTCCTTCTTATACTGGTTCAATTCCAGTAATCCGGTTCATCGCTTGTACAAACTCACGCCAACTGTTGCGTTGTGCTGCTAAAACTTTTCTACCCTCAGCAGTCAGGCGGTAATAGCGCCGTCGTCGTTGTCCTGCTTTCTCGACCCAGCGTCCCTGGATCCAACCACGCTTTTCCAGCCGGTAGAGCAAGGGGTAAAGCGAGGCAACATTGAAGCTGAGCCGTCCATCGGAACGACGTTTAATCAAATTGCCGATGTCGTAGCCGTGCCGCGGCTGATCTTCGACGAGCGAAAGAATCAGCAACTCAGCGCTTCCTTTCTTTAGTTCGCGTGCGAGCACTCGTGCACCTATATATGACATAACGACATATTACTTGAACGTTGTTCCCGACGTCAAAGGCTTCTCTCGGCAGGACGACGACAGTCCGAACGGACGGTTTGCGCCTGACGGGCTGGTGTTGATCCCGGCAGATGCATGCGCCGGAACGCTAATCGGTAAGCCCTGGAACCGCTGGCCCGCGGAACGGGTGAGATTCTCGTACTCTTAAGTTTGCAGTAATATAACCAGCCGAGGGAACCGATTGGCGCAAACGGAACCGGTACACATCGGCGAAGACCGGCTGGTAATCCACAATCTCGTCAAGTTAGATCCATCGGCGGGTTTTGCCGAAGATGTGCGCCGAGGGCTGTCGTCACAGCCAAAGCGTCTCTCCCCAAAATATTTCTATGACGAGCTCGGATCGTTACTCTTCGATGCCATCTGCCTGCTGCCTGAGTACTACCTCACGCGTGCCGAAAACGAAATCATCGAACGCTATGCAGAAGAAATAGCAACCTCCGTCGACGGTCACGTCACGCTGCTCGAGATGGGCAGCGGTAGCGCCTCAAAAACGAAACGGATCGTTGAAGCGTTACTCAACAACCAGCGCGACTTACTTTTCATTCCCGTCGACATTTCTGCTTCGGCTTTGGAAAGCAGCTCGCGCATTCTGCTCCAGTCCTTTCCACGTCTGCGAATTGAGGCTTACGCATCGGAGTACTTCGATGCTCTTTCTCAATTAAGTACGAATCACACAGGTCGCACTCTGGCGCTCTTCCTCGGATCGAACATAAGTAACTTTGGACAAGCGGAAGCGCCTAGGTTTTTGCGAGCGTTGCGAGGCGTATTGCGAGCCGGCGACGCACTCTTGTTGGGAGCAGATTTGAAAAAGGACGCCGCGATTCTTGAACCGGCTTATGACGACGCTTTGGGATTGACTGCGGCGTTCAACCTCAATCTGCTGGGCCGCGTGAATCGCGAGCTCAACGGGAACTTCGATCTCCGCTCATTCAAGCATGACGCCTTTTATAACGAACAAGCGGGCCGAGTAGAGATCCATATCGAGAGCACGCGATCCCAGACCGTCACCATCCGCGACCTTGACATGAGTGTTTCCTTTGCGGAAGGCGAACGCATTCACACCGAAAACTCTTACAAGTATGATTTCTCCGATATTGCACGGTTGGCTTCCGGTGCCGGTTTTCAATGTACCCGCACATGGCTCGACTCGCAGAAGCGCTTCAGCAGTAATCTCCTGATGGCCGTGGACTAATACACCTTCCGCAGAATGAGCGAACGAACCAACAGCGTGCTGGTAGAGTTTCGCGACGTCAGTTACCGGGTGCCCGCCGTCCCGTCTCCAATAATTTCCAATCTCAATCTTAAAGTTTCGCGTGGTGAAACGCTGGTCCTATTAGGCGAATCCGGATGCGGCAAGACGACCACGCTGAGGTTAGTGAACCGTTTGCTATTGCCGAGTTCCGGGCAAGTGTTGGTGGACGGTAAGCCGACCAGCGATTGGGATCCAATCAGACTGCGCAGGCAAACTGGTTACGTGATTCAGGAGGCCGGGCTTTTTCCACACTACACGGTCGAACGGAACGTTGCTCTTGTACCGGCTTTGGAAGGTTGGGAGGAGCAACGAATTGATCGGCGCGTTCATGAACTGCTGACGCTCGTCGGACTTGAGCCGGAAAAATTCGCTCACCGTTACCCCGCAGAACTCTCTGGAGGCCAGCGCCAGCGCGTGGGAGTAGCTCGTGCTTTAGCCGCAGATCCGCATTTGTTATTGCTCGATGAACCCTTTGGAGCTCTCGATCCGCTAACTCGTGCCAGCTTGCAGAATGAGTTTGCGGAACTCTCTGAACAGTTGGGCAAGACGGCCATTTTTGTAACTCATGATTTGCGCGAGGCTCTGCGGTTGGGCTCTCGAATTGGACTGATGCGTGCGGGTCAACTCGTGGTACTCGAAACGCCGGTAGGATTTTTAAAGTCGAATGATGAATATGCTCGCGCTTACATCGAGACGCTGAAGTTTGAAGAGAGCAAATGAGTTTCTGGGCTTTCCTACAACAAAACTGGAGTGAACTGCTGACGCTTCTGCGCCAGCACCTTGGACTCGTTTTGATCTCGACTTTAGTGGCGGTCGTAATTGGCCTGCCGACGGGAATACTGCTGACGCGAAAACAATCGTTGCGCAATCCGGTGCTCGGAATAGCGAACATCATGCAAACGATTCCGAGTCTGGCCCTCTTTGGATTTCTAATTCCACTTCCGTTTATCGGAGGCATTGGCGCTCGCACGGCAGTTGTAGCGCTCGTCTTGTATGCACTGCTTCCGATTATTCGCAACACGGTTACGGGGATTCTCGGAGTTGACCGCAACGTGCGCGAGGCGGCAGTCGCGATGGGCATGACGAATAGCCAAATCCTTTGGCAGGTTGAGCTCCCTCTCGCGATGAGTGTGATCCTGACTGGCATTCGAGTGGCGATGGTTATTTCGGTTGGCGTGACCACGATTGCGGCAGCGGTAGGTGCGGGTGGTTTGGGAGTCTACATTTTCCGGGGCTTGCGGCAGTACGACAATAACTTGTTGTTGGCTGGTGCCGTACCTGCTGCTTTAATGGCCCTCGCGGCGGATTTCTCGCTCGGTGTGCTGGAGCAGCGCCTGGCGGTCGAGTCGAGAAAGCGACTGTCGATTTGGACCAAGCTCGGTTTAGGGTTGATCGCGCTGAGCTTGTTGCTCGGCGCGTATGGCACATGGCGGGCTTCGCGTGCACCCGGTCGGCAGGCGGCAGGTCAGCGCGTTGTTATTGCTTCGAAGGATTTCACCGAATCAGTTCTGCTCGCGGAAATCGTTGCTCAGTTGTTGGAATCACGTGGCGTATCCGTTGAGCGGCAATTCGAACTCGGTGGAAATCTTCCGCACGACGCCCTCGTCGCGGGAAGAGTTGATCTTTACCCTGAGTACACAGGCACGGCTTACACCGCCATTCTGGGCCATCCTCCAATTACCGATCCGCGCGCAGTCTACGAACAGGTCAAGCGTGAGTATGCCGAGAAGTTCAAGGTCGAAGTCAGCGAGCCGCTCGGATTTGAAAACACCTTCGCGATCCTTGTGCGCGGAGCAGAGGCTCGTCGTCTGAATTTAAAGACGATCTCTGATGCGGCGGCACATGCTCCGAAATGGCGCGCGGGCTTCGGCCAGGATTTCATGTCGAGGGCAGATGGCTATCCGGGCTTTTCTCGCACGTATGGTTTGAAATTCGCGGAGCAGCCACGCGAAATGGATCTTTCGCTGACTTACATTGCACTTGCTTCAGAAAAGGTGGATTTAATCGCCGGCAATTCTACGGAAGGAAGAATCGCCGCGCTGGATCTAGTTCAGCTGCAAGACGACCGCCGCTACTTTCCACCTTACGAGGCGGTTTATCTTGTGCGCAGAGAAGCGCCGGCTCGCGTGCCGGAGCTGCGTCAGGTTTTGTCGAAGCTTGCGAACGCGATTACGACGGAAGAAATGCGGCAGATGAATTATGAAGTAGATGCGAATAAGCGCAGCCAGGCCGATGTGGTTAGAGAATGGATTAAGAAAAAGGGATTTTAGGGATCGGACTTACTGAACGAATAGGACATGTTCGCCCGATTTGTCCGGTTACGTTGCGGTGGAACATTCACGGACGCGAATTTTGGAGGAATCATGAAACTAGCCGTCCTCGTAGTTGTTTTCTCTCTCGTAAATGCGATTGGTTTTGCCCAAACCAAACCGCCTCTCAATGTCGTGCTGATCAAGGCAGGACGGATGATCGACGTGCGCTCGGGACGCGTAATTGAAAACCAGGGAATTCTGATCGAAGGCGAACGCATCAAGAGCGTTGGCCCACTGGCCTCGATTGAAAGAGCCGCTCCCGCTTCCGCGCGCGTCATTGATCTCTCGCGAGCAACGGTGCTTCCCGGTCTGGCGGATTGCCATACTCACATCCTGCTGCAAGGCGACATCACTACCGCAGATTATGACGAGCAGTTGCTAAAGGAATCCATTCCGTATCGAACCATACGCGCGACCGTAGCTGCGCGCACCGGTTTGTGGAATGGCTTTACAGTAATGCGCGACCTGGAAACTGAAGGCGCGATGTACGCTGACGTCGATGTCCGAAACGCAATCAACCGGCGAGTGATTCCTGGGCCGCGCTTGTTCGTGGCGACACGAGCGTTTTCGGCTACGGGCATGTATCCGCTGCAGGGCTACTCGTGGGAGTTGAAGATGCCGGAAGGTGTGCAAATCGTGGATGGCGCGGACAACATTCGTCGCGCGGTGCGCGAGCAGGTAAAGTTTGGCGCAGACTGGATCAAGTTCTACGCAGACCGGCGTTACTTCATGAAGGACGGAGCGCTGCATTCGTGGGTTAACTTCACTGAAGAAGAGATGAAGGCGCTGGTTGATGAGTCGCATCGACTCGGACGGCGAGTGGCGGCTCACGCGATGGGCCGTGAAGGCATCGAGGCGTCGCTCAAGGTTGGAGTCGATTCGATCGAGCACGGGTTTGGCCTGGATGCCGAAATGATGGACCGCATGGTTCGCCAGGGAGTGTACTGGTGTCCGACCATTTACGTCGGAGTGTATGTCGCGGAGGGCAGAGCGGCGGCAGGTGCGCCGATCTGGTTGACCATGCTCGATCTCGAAGCGAAAGCGTTTGGGTTGGCGGTTCGGAAGGGTGTGAAGATCGCGTACGGCACGGACGCGGGCGGTTACGCGTGGACGGAGAATCAGGCAAAAGAGTTTGCGTACATGGTACGGTACGGGATGACTCCGATACAGGCGATTCAATCAGCTACAGTCGTGGCGGCTGATCTGCTTGAGCGTGCGAATGACTTGGGAGCGATCGAGCCTGGTAAGTTCGCGGATATTATCGCGGTAGGCGGAGATCCGCTGCGTGACATTACGGAACTGGAGCGAGTGCGATTCGTAATGAAAGGCGGCGAAGTTTTCCGAGACGAACTGACGCGGTGAGACTTGTTTTTCTTCGCCTGCGAAGCAGGCGCAAGCATAAAGCCGCGCGTACGCCCCAGGTAACAAGGCGGTAGCGGGCGCGGCAGTGTTGACGGAGAACCGTTGCAGGAGGGTATATGACGTTATTTGATCTTCTGATATTGCTGCTCGTAGCAGGGATTTGTGGCGCGCTAGGACAGGCAATTACAGGGTTTTCCCGAGGTGGCTGTCTGGTGTCGATAGCGCTGGGGTTTGTTGGTGCAGTGCTGGGCGTGTGGATAGCTCGAGCGTTGGCGCTCCCCGAACTATTCGCGGTGCAGATCGGTACCACTAACTTCCCGATCGTGTGGTCAATTATCGGCTCAGCCCTCTTCGTCGCCGTCATCGCATTGCTAACAAGGCGGCGGTATTAGAGTTCAAATGTGACGCTGAAAGTCGAACCGCACATATGCGACAGGACACACCTCTACACAGCGCGAAGCGATGTCGGGCGATAACGACAAACTAACCCGGACGTCCTCACGGGACAACAGTGATTAATCACTCAGCGAAAGGCAGCATTACGACTCTGAATCGTAATTGGACGGTCGTAAAATTGCTGATTCGGGTTCAGCCAAACTACCTTCACTTACAGATGGCTCTGATTTCACAGTTCAAACCGCCAGACACTTCAGGACCACTGTCCCAAGTTCTGTCACCGGTGATTTCGATTCTGACGATTTTTAAACTCGAGTTCTTATGCTTTTTAGGGTTGTCCTTGTCCTCAGGATACTCCGCGGAATCGTATTCCACCTCCGCAGAGCCGCCTCTGATGATGATGTCACTACCGTTTGGCATGTTCGTTTCTCCTTTGAGGGTAAAGTGAGGTTACGGTTTAGTCAGCGAAGTGTTTCGCTGCGCTGCATGCCCCGAATAATCTGGGCGATTACATTTCTGTCATAGTTTTCTTTTCCCGTTTTGTTGCAGACCACATAGATCAGCTGCGCGTGTCGCGTATTCGCGTCTCCTCTTCGGTCGCGCCTGAACTACGACTCCGCCGCGCAGCGGTTAGCCCACGCGATCCATTCAGAGTCCTGAGAAGCGAACGGAAGATCAGCCGCGAACGACTAACCGACGTTCACAAAATCGTTACTTTGACCGGATTGCTACCAGGGACTCTACTCAGACGCAATCGTACGGTCGGCGTAGGGCGCTCAAACTCTACGTACAGTGAGCTGTGATTTCACACTTCAATCCGCTAGGGACATTTCCGCTGTCGAAAGTTATGTCACCAGTGATCACTATTCTTGTGATCTTCTTACCAGCATTCTTATGCTTCTTAGGGTTGGAAGGATCTGAAGGAAAAACAGTGGGATCAAATTCCACTTCCGCAGAACCAGCTCTGATTATGATATCGCTACCATTCGGCATGTTAGTTTTCTCCTTTGAGGGTAAAGTGAGGTTACGGTTTAGTCAGCAAACTGTTTTCACTGAGTTGCTTGCGAAGGTCCTGAATATCTGGGCGGTTTAGATAGCTGTCATAGTTTTCTTTCCCCCATTTTTGTTGCAGACCAGATAAAAGATCCTTTGCGCGCGCAGCGTATTCGCGTTCTTTTGTTTGATCGCCCGACTTACGACTCGCACCAGCAGCGATAAGCCACGCAATCCATTCAGAGTCTTGCTTTCCCAAACGCGCTAGGATTTCCTGCGACTGGACCGCTGTTGTCAATGCCCCTGTGGCATCTCCAGTCAAGAGCTTGGTCTGGGCAAGTGCCAACAATGCCTCGGAGAGAAATACCGGGTCTCCATAGTCTGTCGCTATTTTTACGGCAGTCTCACATTTGTTCTGCCCCTCGCGTGTCGCACCAGATAATGCGTGGGCCAACCCCAGGGTGTAATTGGCCTCAACTGCCGTTCCTTTCAGAATTGTTCCTGCGAGCGCGTCAGCCTGTTGACTGTTTTGTTTCGCTTCGCCAAACTTGCGTTGACTAAGAGCCATTCGGGCATGAGCGAGATGGTACCAAGCCGTCAAGTTTTTCCCGACATTAGCTTGTTCAGCGATGGACGAAGCTTCTGCCAGCGATTTACTCGCCTCATCATACCGCCCCAGTCGCCAAAGCACATTAGCTCGCATTGTTAGGCTAAGGCAGATGTCTTTCTGGACCTTAAGGGACTTTGCTATCGAGTCACTATGTTCAAGGTGAGAAAGCGCTTCTGGATAACGAGCAAGAGTAGTAAAAATATACCCTATATCTCTATGGACAAGTCCCGCCTGTGAGGGGTCACCCAACGTTTCGGCCAGTTTCAGTTGCTCATCAAAGGCTTGTAATGCGGCTTCATATTCGCCTTTTTGAACTTTAGCTCGTGCAAGAAGAGCGTACGCCTGAGACATTTCCTTCCTATAGCCGCCTTGGCGATAAAATGGTAACGCCTGTTCCACGTATTTAATTACATCGTCAGGATTACTTTCGCGCTCAGCCAAACTTCCCAGTGAAAGCAGAGCTCGCGCCACGTTTCTGTTGTCTTTTTGGTCCTGGGCAAGTTCCAAAGACTGCTCAAAGTACTTTCTCGCGGATGTATAATTCCCGCTAACGAGAAAATTGTTTCCTAAATCGACGAGTCCGCGTTTGATTAAGTTATCGATTCCATTTGCTCGCGCGAGATGTATAGCTTTCTCCATGAGTGCCTGCGCTTCGGAGATTTTTCCTTCATCCGTCGCTACATCACCCAACTTCAAAAGAATCTTGACTTGTTGGTAGTAATTATTTGTGGTCTGTGACAATACGAGGGCTCGCTCTAACGGTTCTCTGGCTTCTGCGACCTTGCGAAGTTTAACGAACAGAAATCCGCGTTCGTACGAAACCTCCGCCTGTCCCTCAATCGTTCCAAGAGCTTGATAAAGCTCCTCAGCTCTCTGAAAACTCGCTGACGCACTCGGCAGGTCTAATTGGATCCCGTATAGCACACCTATTCGTAAGAAAGCTGCTGCCAGCCGCGGATCTCGGTTTGTGGCGTTGACGTAACTCTCAATGGCCTTCTTAGTTTCGTCGTTCTTCTCGTAAGCTCGGCCCAAATCGAAATAAACATGTGCTTGATTGGGAGACTGCTGGGCAATCTGCCCAAAGGCGTTAATAGCTGCCGAAAAATCCCGATTAACGGTTTTATAAATCGCTTCCAGATAGAGTGCGTCGCCGCGCGTTAATTGTGAACGGTTGGTCAGCAGTTCGGCAATAAATACCATCTCATTTTTTGCCGCATCGCTGTAGTCCAGTTCAGTTAGGGCTTCGGCCAAACGGGCGTGAGCCAATGGGTAGTTCGGATCCGCTTTAACTGCTTCTTCGAACGCCAATCGGGCTTGCAGGAATAACCCGTTCCGGAGGTGCTCTGTCCCTTTGTTGTACCAGTCGAGCGCAACCGGATTCGGATTGTACGGCGTTGGACGAGTCAGCCAGAAGATTCCGGCAATGACAACAACACCCGCGAGGACGGCGATAGCCAATGTGCCCAGTGACACCCGGGGGCGGCGCAATGTCTCCGTCAACGTGATCAGCGCACTCGTACGCAAGGGAACGGTCGGAGACGTCGATCTCGATATCGCTTTCGGCACGTGAGAAGAACTAAGAGCCGGCAACACACCTCTCAGATCTTTCAGCATCTCCGCCGCAGTCTGATATCGCGACTCGACTTTCTTCTCCAGCGCCTTCATCGTGATCCGATCGAGCTCAGTCGGAATCCCCGTGCTTACCTTTGAAGGTGGAGGCGGATTCACATGAATTACCTGAGCGCCGATTTCAATCACACTCTGTCCGGCGAACGCTGAGCGTCCTGTAACGCACTCGTAAAGCACGGCACCGAGAGCAAAAAGGTCGCTGCGTTGATCGACCGGTTTGCCGGTCGCTTGCTCAGGTGAGAGATAGAGTGGAGTGCCTACGATTACATCGCTGCGCGTGCGCACAGAAAAAAGTGTCGGCGCACCCGAGTCGATAGTTTCGCTTCCAGTCTCAACCTGTTTGACGAGACCAAAGTCGAGTACCTTAACTTGTCCGCGCTCGTTTATAACAACATTAGAGGGCTTAACGTCACGATGAATTATGCCTTGATGGTGTGCTTCGCTGAGCGCCTCGGCGATTGAACTAACAATTTCAATCGAACGGGCCAACGTCAAGTTATTATCTTCCAGCATCTGGCCGAGCGTTTGACCCTTCACATATTCCATGACAATGAACGGCCGTTCGTCTTCAGTTTCGCCATAGTCGTAGACAGCGGCTATGTTTGGATGGCTCAGATTAGATACAGCACGGGCTTCGCGCTTGAAGCGAGCTCGATAAAGAGGATCGAGAGACGAGAGAAACTTAATGGCGACGCGACGCGCAAGGTGCGTGTCCTCGGCGAGGTAAACCATCCCCATACCGCCTTCGCCCAGTTTCGCGGTAATTCGATAATGAGAAATGGTCTGGCCGATCACTGCTGGTAAACCTTCGGACGCGAGTCAGGAAGCAACTGAAGGACGAGGCGCTGTGGAAAAGGCAACCCGGTCCGGGCGCGGCGACAGTGACGGCATTCTGCGCTAAACCCCTTGATAATTCAAGCAGAAGTTTGCAAATCGAAAGCGACTACTCGAGTACCGCTTCGCGTACTTGTTTTTCCTGATCCTGCCGAAATTGATATAGCTTTTCTCGCAACTCGGGACGGCTGTTCGCCAATATTGCGGCTGCAAGGAGTGCTGCATTTATTGCGCCCGGTTTGCCGATTGCGAGAGTTCCGACAGGAATACCGGCCGGCATCTGAACGGTCGATAGCAGCGAGTCCATTCCGTTGAGTGCATCGCTTTTCATCGGCACACCCAACACCGGCACAGTTGTATGAGCGGCAATGACTCCCGCCAGGTGAGCCGCTCCGCCCGCAGCCGCAATCATCACTTCAACTCCGCGACTCTCAGCGGAGGAAGCGTATTCGGCGGCGAGCGTTGGTGTGCGATGCGCCGACAGCACTCGACACTCATGATCGATGCCAAAGCGAGTCAGTGTTTCGTCTGCGTGGCGCATTGTTTCCCAGTCTGATTTGCTGCCCATAACGACCGCTACCAGCGGAGAAGAAATAGGGGGACGGGGTGACGGGGAAACAGGGGGACGGGGTGATGTTTCGCTCTTCTTTTTTCTTGATGTTCGCTTAGATACCATTTTCTTCTCCCCTTCTCCCCATCACCCTTTCTCCCCTTCTCCCTCTCTCACATCACGCGCCCTGGTCCAACGAATAACCTCTCTCGCCGTCGAACGTATAAAGATTCTCAGTCTTGATGAAATCCAGACCTGCATCCGCCACGCGTTGCAGTAATGCCACGATCTGCGGGTGCGCAACCGTCGAGCCCTTTTCCGCTGACAAGAATCGACATCGCCAGTGGTCGGAGCAGAAGGTCTCAGCATGACCGCCGGGCCATACCTTCACTCCTCGATTGCTCATCATTTCAAGTTTCAAACCGTCGCCACTCAACTTGCTGAGCAAGTCTCCAAGATCGTTTGCCGAAGCTTTTGACCAATCGAGAAAGACGTCAACACCTACCAGTTCTTTCTTCGCGCGAGCGCTGGTCCCAACACCACTCGGTGTTGCCGAAGCTCCCGAAGACTTGTATTGCGCAGGTTTGAGAGTCTGAGGCAGCTGCCCAAGCTTTTGCACTACAGCATTCGCGAACTCTTTCGTCCCAACTTTTTCGCTGCTTACGCCTTCTTTGTAAATGTCGTACGTGTGAACGCCATCTTCTATAGTACGAAGCCATGCGTTGTGCACACGCTCAGCCACATCTGTTTGTCCAATGTGGACCAACATCATGATTGCGCCCAATAGCAGACCAGATGGGTTGGCCAGATTCTGTCCGGCGCGGCGAGGCGCCGATCCATGAATCGCTTCAAACATCGCTACGTGCTCGCCGATGTTCGCTGATCCGGCGAGCCCAACTGATCCTGCGATTTGTGCGGCGACGTCGGAGAGGACGTCACCATAAAGGTTCGGCATAACCAGCACATCGAATGCTTCAGGCGTATCTGCAAGTTTTGCCGCGCCTATGTCCACGATCCAATGTTCGTTTTCGATGTCCGGATACTCGGCGGCGATCTCGTTGAAGACTTTGTGAAAGAGGCCGTCCGTCAACTTCATGATGTTGTCTTTAGTGAAGCACGTGACTTTTTTGCGGTTATTGCTGCTGGCAAACTCGAAAGCGTAACGCACGATTTTTTCAGAGCCCGGGCGGGAGATCAGTTTCAAACACTGAATAACCTGGTCTGTTTGGCGGTGCTCGATGCCGGCGTAGAGGTCTTCTTCGTTTTCACGGACGATGACGACATCCATGCTCGGGTGCTTCGTCTCGATAAACGGGTGATAAGAGACGCAGGGTCGAACGTTGGCATAGAGTCCAAGCGTCTTCCGGACAGTGACATTCAAACTCTTGAAGCCGCCGCCTTGAGGAGTGGTGATCGGAGCTTTCAGAAAAACTTTTGTGCGGCGCAACGATTCCCATGAGCTGGGCTCGATACCAGCCGAGTTGCCGGCCAGGTAAACCTTCTCCCCAATATCAATGGTTTCAATCGCTAGAGCGGCCCCCGCTTCCTTGAGGATGTGGAGCGTGGCGGCCATGATTTCTGGCCCGATGCCGTCGCCGTGCGCGACAGTAATTGGAACGGATTTCGACATGATGGTACGTTAAGTTCTTTCAGCTAAATTAATTGTGACTTGTGGAGCGAAGCCTGCAATATTAGCCAAAAGCTCAGGGCAGGGCAATCAGGGGCGGATATGATCGAAAACGTACATTTGGAACTTGCACTGATCAGGGTTCTCGTATATTTTGGCCCTAGGTTCCTACTCTCGCGCAGCAAAGGTGGCTGCGCCTGTCCGTGACCGTAAGGCGACGACGTTCGGCTGAGGAGAGAGTGAGGCAGTTGTCAACTTGTTAGAAGCCGCTCTCGGAAGTCAAAAGAGCATCGGGTGCGTCGCGTTTCGCCGAAGGTCAAACTCCCCGCCTGGGATTGCGATTCTATTTTACCCGCGCTTCGCTCAATCTGAAGGATAAGAACTTAGCATGGCTACAAAACTGTACGTAGGAAATCTCTCGTTTCGTACCACGAGCGAAGAACTTAAGGAGGCCTTCTCAACCGTCGGGACAGTAGAATCAGCTTCCGTTATTGAAGACCGGGAGACCGGACGTTCGCGCGGGTTTGCTTTTGTGGAAATGTCCACCCCGGAAGAAGCGGCCGCGGCTATCGAGCAGTTCAACGGTAAGGACTTTGGTGGACGCAATTTGACGGTCAACGAAGCCAAGCCGCGGACTGATCGTGGTGGTCGGGGCGGTTACGGCGGGGACCGTGGGGGTTATCGCGGCGGTCGCGATCGCGACCGTGATCGGGGCGGTGATCGCTACGAACGCGAGCCGCGCTGGTAAGACAACAAGAGGGGAACAGGTTAACGGGTAAAAAGGGGGAAGTTAAGTTCCCCTGTTTTCCCGTTCCCCAGTTCCCCTTTTTAGAGTTTTATCGCCTTGCCGCGGGTGTGAGTTTCAGCTTTAAACGCTCGGTTCCTCGCACAATTTCAACTTCATATTCCTGACCGGCTGTCATTTCGCCTAGCGCCGCCGTGTAGTCGTACACGTCGCGCACGTCGCGTCCGGCCAGTTTTACTATGCGATCGCCTGCCTTGAGGCCTGCCTTGGCAGCGGGAGATTCGTCGCGCACTCCGTCTAACAACAGGCCGTTGCCAGAGTCTGCATAATTCGGAATCGTACCGAGATAGACTCGGAAACCAGTCGCACGTCCTGCTCCCTCGGCTTTCGTAACAGCGTACGTGGGCCGCTTGTCGTTCGCATCGATTTCGCGAACAATCTTCGCCACCATTCCCAGAATCATCACTTCGCCGTCGTAATTAATCTTGTCGGCCGTGTCCGAAGGCTTGTGGTAGTCCTCGTGTGTGCCTGTCCAAAAGAAAAGCACCGGCACCTGCTTGCCATAGAAAGAAGAATGGTCGCTGGGACCAAAGCCGTCCTGGTTCAGCGTAAGATGAAATGATTTGGAGGGGTCATTGCTGACGACAGTTTGGCCATTAGCTCCGACTACGACGGGCATACCACTTTGATTTGAGTTTCCTGCGGCAGTTACCGTTAGACCTTGCCAAAGATTTGCTGACTCGATCATCGATTTCCATTCTGGCGCGGTCCCCACGCCGCCGATGATCAGGTTCTTATTTTTCAACCTGCCCACCATGTCGAGATTAATCATGGCGACGGTGTTAGCGATCGGCACCACGGGATGGTTGACGTAGTAATTTGAACCCAGCAGACCCTCCTCTTCGCCGCCGAAGGCGATGAAGACAATCGAACGCCGCGGTTTGGTTTTTTGCGATGTAAGAAATCGAGCCAGCTCGAGAATGCCGGCTACGCCGGAAGCATTGTCGTCGGCGCCGTAATGTATGCCGCCTTCGCGCTGCGAAAGGCTGAAGCGGGTGTCGCGCCCGAGGTGATCGTAGTGAGCGCCGATGACGATCGCCTCGTTCTTCAGTGTCGGATCAGAACCTTCGAGAACGCCTATGACATTTGACGTTGTTAATGTTGCGGTCATGGGTTGTTCGGTGGAAGGCGCGGCTTCGCCATGCACATTCGCTGTACGCGGACGGCGCGGAGTGTATGGGAAGTGTTGTAGATAGTCATCTCCTTTTACTTTGGTTGAGTTCGCTTTCTTCATCCCGGGTTGAAGTTTCAGCCGGCTAAACTCTTTCGCAATGTAGGTAGCGGCACGATCAGCGCCAGGTGTGCCTGCGTGGCGTCCTTCCAGGGCGTCAGACGCCAGGTACGTGATGTGAGTGCGGAGCCGATCAGCACTGGGTTGTAAAGGTTGCTGAGCGACTGCCGCGAGTGCGATCGCGAGGCTCAGAATGGGGAAAGTCGAGATGCGCCAGAGTCTTTTTTTCATTGCGGTATTTCCTAATCGATCCAATCGGCGATAAAGACATTTGTTTCGCCGCGGGCCTTTGCATTTCGATTCGACGCAAACGCCAGCTTCTTACCGTCCGGCGAGAACATGGGAAAGCCGTCGAACGTGTCGTTGAATGTGATGCGCTTCAGCCCCGATCCGTCCGAATTAATAACGTAAAGATCGAAATCGCGACCTTTCGGATCGTGAAAGTTTGAAGCGAATATGACGCGCTTCCCGTTCGGGAAGAAATAGGGAGCGAAATTGGCTTTGCCGTTACGAGTAATCTGCCGCTTGTTCGAGCCGTCGGCGTTCATAATCCAAATCTCGAGCGTGCTCGGGCGGATCAGGTTGTCCTTGAGCAGGCCGAGATAATCAGCCTTGTCTTTTTCCGTTTGCGGGTGGTGAGCGCGGTACACGATCTGTGACCCATCATAGGAAAAGAAAGGACCTCCATCGTAGCCAAGCTCAGTCGTCAGCCGCCGCACGTTCTTGCCGTTCGCGTCCATCGTATAGATGTCCAGATCACCATCTCGAGTTGAAGTGAAAACTATTTTCTTTCCACTCGTAGAGATCGTCGCTTCCGCATCATAGCCCGGAGAGTTTGTAAGTTGAGTCAGCTCGGTGCCGTTCGGGCGTGCTACGAAGATGTCGTACGTTGGGTAGATGGGCCAGACGTAACCACGCGAATAGTCGGGGCGCTCCAGGCAGCTAGTACCGCCGAGATGTGTTGAAGAGTAAAGAACGCGGCTGAGATTCGGAAAAAAGTAAGCACAAGTGGTACGGCCACTCCCGGTCGAAATCATTTTTACGTTCGAACCGTCGATGCCCATTGTGTAGATCTGGTCGCACTCCCGACCGTCGCGAGTGGACTGGAAGATGAGCCGGCGGCCATCGGCTGAGAAGTAGGCTTCGGCATTCTCGCCGCCGAAGGTTAATTGTTTGATGTTGCGGAGGTGCACTTCTTCCGGCAGCCGCAGAGAGTCCGTTGATTGAGCGCCAAAACGACCGCCGATTCCGGAAGTCGTGAGCGAGATTAAGATTGCGAAGAGAGCAACTATTTTTCCCATGAGCTCAAAGTTATGCAGGGGCGCGGGACGCAAGGACCTCTGATTTCGCCATCGCATTGTTTCTGCGCCAGCGCACAATCAGCACCACCAGCGCGCTCACGCCAATGACAATGCTGATCAATTGAGAGATGGAGAGACCAGTCAAAGCCGTCAATCCGAGCAAGTCGCTGCGCTTGTTATCGCGCACAAACTCATTCGCAAACCGAACGACCGAGTAGAGCAGCGCATACAGCAATATCACTTGCCCATCAAAACGTTTACGTTTGTGAACCCACAGTAGGACGCCGAACACAATCAGCATGGCGAACGACTCATAAAACTGAGCCGGATGAAGCGTGACATTGGTTGGCACGCCCGTTATCTGATGAGCGAGCTCAGTAAATCGAACACCCCACGGCAACGAAGTCGGGGTTCCCCAACAGCAGCCTGCCGCAAAACAACCTTGCCGGCCAAGAAAATTACCGAGTGCAACTCCCGGCGCGAAAACGTCGGCAGTCTTCCACCACGGCAATTGGTACCTTCGCATCAAAAAGTACCCTGTCAAGAGCGCCCCAATAAGTCCTCCATAAAACACTCCGCCCGAGCGCAAAAAATCCAACGAGAACAATTGGACCGGATCCTGACGATACTGAGGTTCGACGATTAGCATGAGAATCTTCGATCCAACCAGTGATGCCAGCAGCATCCAAAGACTCAGGTCGTAAATTCTTTCTTTAGGCAAACCTTCGCGCGCTGCCAGCCGCACGGTGAACAGAATCGCGGAAAGGAACGCGAGCGCGAGGAACACGCCGTAGGTGTAGATGTTAATGCCGCCTATGCGAAATAATTCAGGATACATGTCTTACTTCAGGCTCAAAGCTCATTCCGCACCGACACTTTCTGTCTCCTGCTTTCAAACACTAAATCATAGGCCAGCAGAAGCGCACCAACACAAATGCTCGCATCGGCAATGTTGAAGGTGGGCCAATAATACGACCCGGCATGAGCCGAGATGAAATCGATCACGTAGCCAAGCCGCGCCCGATCCGTAAGGTTGCCAGTAATTCCGGCGAGGAGCAGAGCGCACGCGCCCAACATCCGATCGTCAGTTCGGTGCGTGCGCAAAAAATAGTAAAGCACCGCCAGCGCTGCCGCGATCGCAAGAACGACAAAGAACCAACGAGCAAACGAGCCTCCCTGTTGCAGTTGGCCAAACGCGATCCCGGGGTTTTCCGTATAGACGAGGTCCAGAAAACCATTGATGAGCGTTTTACTTTCACCAAAGCGAAGGGTGCGCATCGCCCACGCCTTGCTTGCCTGGTCGGCGAGGTAGATGCCGAAAGCGGCGAGCAAGTAACCCGCCCGCCACCCAAACCTCGTCGCTGGCCTTTCTGTTTGAAGCTCCTTCATAGTTTCTCAAAACCGGCGCACCGCTAGGTGCGCGATGTTTATAGTCTAAACGTAGAACCCCATGGGATCTGCTGGGAGCAAAACCGCGGCGGTTTTGCTCCCAGCAG
>DATEDU010000072.1:0-8401 GCA_035281525.1 Pyrinomonadaceae bacterium
GCTTTGGTCGCCATAGTCTGGTGTAATACCTCCAACGAGAACTTAGATTGAAAAGCAAATCGGACACTCATATATCACACTCAAGCCCCAAAGTCTCCAACAAATCCAGCATTTCTTTAGGTTTTTTGCAATTTTCGGAGTACCGGGATGGGCAATCCGACCAGCGTCGGTGGGCCATTATGGGCAGTCCCTTTTTTGCGTGGCCCTCTTGAAACGAAAATTAAGCGTGCTGCATTGCTAATGGGTAGGAAATAAAGAGGTTTCGGCCCGGCCCACGATTCGGACTGTTTTTTCAAGGTGAGCCCAGGGCGGGGCGGCCGAAATGAGATCGGCCGCCCGGTTCATTCAGGTCTCTTCAATCGGGACCAACTGGTGGTTTCGAACACTTTGTCAAACTGTCTTTCTATAACTTCCAAACACTCGCAACTGCCATTTCTTAAACCTTCTGCATCAAGAATCCGCAATTGACCCCGGCTGTAGCTAATTAAACCAGCCTGCTGCAGCATGCTTGCAGCCGTCGAAACGGTTGGCCGGTGCACGCCCAACATTTGGGCGATAAACTCCTGGCGGATCGGGAACTCGTCACGACCCACACGGTTATGCACGAGCTTCAACCACCGGCAAAGCCGTTCATTCACCGGATGCAAACGGTTACAGGCGGCGGTTTGCGACGTCATCACGAGAAACGCATGAGAATACTTGGCGCACAGTTCATTTAGCGGTGAATCCGTATCTCGCACGCGCCGAACGAAATCCGCGGCGGTCATGTGATGCGCCCTGCCCGGTACCTGAACCAGCGTCCGCGTCGGGGTGGTTGGAGAATGTAACCACAGTTGCACGCCGACAAAGCCCTCGAGACCCATCAATCCTGTTTCCACCGAGTCGCCGTCAGTCATCTCCTGGATAGTGGAAGTGATTGCGTCGTAAGGAAAATACATATCCGTGATCGGTTGATTCGGTTCGATTAGAACCTGATGAAAATCCAGCATGATCGGACGAAGATACGGGGCCAGCCTCTCACGCTCCGCGTCAGGCAAGGAAGCAAGCAACATGTTCTCTTCGCGCATAGCCAAACTTCTTATGTAATGTAGCCGACATAGTGCTATACTTCGCCTCGAATGTCAGTCCGCCGCAGTACCAATGAAACTTCGCACTAACAAACCTCTGCGAAACTACGGCATATACACGCTTCTAAACCGAACGTTTGTCCTTTTCAAGCGATCCGACGATTTGTCGTTCCTGTTCACGTTTGAGGGATGGAGTCTCCATGGACCTGTCGATTACCGCGTCAGCCATGGACACGTCTACAGGCACGGCGAACTCACATCGTGGACCGATGAGGATTTGGTGGACACGGGACAGACAGCTAGCCCGCCAAGACTCACCAGCCTGCTCGACATCGGAAACCTTTAATGGAAACGGCCACCGATCACGGCAGCCGTTTACAATTTAGTATCCTCCGCGCTCTGCTGGCGGTATCACGGCACCTCCAATTTCAGATCCGGCATGAACACCTTGAACAGCCAATCGTCGCTGCGTCTCTGAGCCACCTTCATCTGTTTGCGTTTCTCGAAGACATCGCTTGCGTATAGGCGATCGATTGTTTCTTCCAAACCGGGATAGTCGCCAAGTGCCGCAATACACCGGCGAATGCGCTGCGCCGAAAAATGTAAATGAATAAGGCGCAGGAAGCTGTACAGCACATCCTGGTGGTCCACTTCGTACCCTGCCTTGTCGCGGAAGTAATGGGCCACCGTGACGTGGGGATCAACCAAAACACGATATCCGTGCAGCCAGGCGCGCAGACAGATCTCCTCGTCCTGATAACCCCATTTGGTGAACCCCGTCTCGAATCCTCCGATCTTACGAAACGTGTCCAGGCGAAACGCCTGGCAGCCGCCGGGCGTAATCGGCACTTCGTAAGGCCGATTCGTTTCCAGCGGTTCCAGCCACGCGGATTCCAGGCGGTGGTTAATCCACACGTTTCCGCATCCACGCGGTTCGGGCTCGTGTAGACGTGTAAACGTTGGTCCAACGATCGCGACATCGCGCGCTGACAGCGCGTCGATGAACCGATCGATCCAATTTGCGGAGACGGTGCAATGCGCGTCGATGAAGAGGACGTATTTACCGCGTGCGTGCTCCGCGCCGAGATTACGCGCGCGGGGTATACCGAGACGGTGGGTCGTGATCACGCGGACACGACCCTCCGTCTGTCGATAGCCGTCACAACTGCCGTCCGTCGATCCATCGTCGACAACGATGATCTCGATATCCGGATAGGCGGTAACCTTCAGGATATTTTCTACTGTCATCGACAGTAGTTTTCCTTCGTTGAGCGTCGGAATGACGATGGTGAAGAGATTGTTTTTCTTAAACAACATTGGATTCAGCCTATCGCTTCTTCGACATCGCGTTAAGCAACTGGTTGGCTAGTTTTTGTAGCACCGCTACTTCGTCGGCACTGTACTTCATCGCTGTGGCCAACTGCTCGGGCTTCCCCGCCGCCAACTCGTGAATGTGCTGAATACCGGCTTGCCGCAGATCCTTTTCTGCTCCCTGCAGTTCCTTGAAGTTCCGAATCTCTAGTTCACCGAGTTGGAACACAGTTCTTCCAAGTCGTATGAAACGCTCACCGCCTAATCGCCGCTTGAGTGGATCGATAAAGCGAGTGGCGACTTCCAACGGGTTAAAGCGCGAGAAGCGAGTGAACACCGTAAAGCGTGTGAATGGCGTGAACCGAGTGAAGATCGTGAACAGGGTGAAACGCGTGAAGCGGGTGAAGAGAGTAAAGCCGGTGAAACGCGTGAAGTGAGTGAAGAGGGTAAACCGCGTGAAATTGGTGAAGATAGTAAAGAGAGTCGGAAATATCAGATCACCGCAACGAAGCGCCGCTTCTGCTGAAACCCGTCCGTGGCCCCATGTATTGTCGAAGCCACCAGGTCCAAGGTTCACGGCCGTGTTCATCAAGCAGTTTCGGATCTGTGTGTATGTGAAGCCCGAGTGCCGGCTCCACATCAACGCACACAATCCTGTTACTAGCGGTGTCGCCATCGACGTCCCGTCAAGGAAATCATAGTTCAGCGCGGCCGGGATGGTGACTGCGTATGTAGGCATGGTCGAAAGAATTCCACGCCCAGGCGCAACGACCGTAACCTCTGGTCCAACATTCGAGAAGCTGGACACCGTATCGTCGTCGTCAGTGGACCCGACCGCAATGACGTTGTCGATCGTAGTAGAGTAGGCGGCTGGAAAGATCACGGGTCCGGCGTTGTCATTGCCTGTGGCCGCACACAGGAGCACACCGCGGTCCCGTGCGTACTCACACGCCTGCTGCTTGGTGAGGTTGTCTCCTCCACCTGCGCTATAGTTAATGACAGCATGTAGATTGTTTGCGACTGCAAAGTCGACGATCTCCTCCACCGCGTCAGCAAAATCTGCCGAGCTGCCGTTACCATTTGTGTCCAGAGTCCGGCAGATGTACACAGGAGAGCCCCAGTTCATACCGGCCACTCCCTGGCTGTTGTTGGATTCGGCCGCTGCAATACCTGCCACGTGTGTGCCGTGTCCATTCAAGTCCCGCGGCGGACCTCCATCGACAAAGTCAGTGCCGAGAGTATATCGACCCGGAGTGTCGAGGTCTGTGTGGTTCAGAGCGCCGCCGGCATCCGTGGAGATTCCGCTGTCGATAATTCCGATGAGTACGGTTCCGTTGCCGGTTTGCAGGTTCCACGCATCTTCTGAGTCGACCCGCGGGTGACTCCACTGTTCACTATAGCGAGTATCGCTTGGGACGATTTGCGCGGTATCGACTACGTCTGGTTCAACATATTCAACTTCAGGGCGGTTGGCGAGCTTTCCAGCTACGTCGACTACACTCTGCTTGGGGTCAAAGGAGATGACGGCGCGCCCGGTCGCCCTCGCGTATCTTTTTACGCGGGCGCCGCTGATTTCTGCGGCGATGGATTCCGACATAGTCCTGGCGGTTTGTGTTGAGTCCTGCGGTTGGGCCTTGAACTTCACGATCACACGCCCCGAGTAATAACGGATCTTTTTGTCTCGCCAGGTACCTTGTTGTATCCCGGTGTCCTTGGTTCTGGATTTCGGATCTTTTGGAATCATGGGACTTCCTTCTTTCTGTTTCAGAGCCGGTCGATCACGTCTCGCTCTGCGTATTCGACGGATGGCAGCTTCTGAATCTCTTCAATGAGGCGTTCGATGTCTGCGGGGTCAGGCACTTTGAACACAGCCCTGCCTGTTGAGCTCGGTGGGCGTACCAAAGTACCGTTCGACATTTTTGCCACCTGGTCGCACAACTCGCGAAGAGTCTGCGCGGCATCGTCCGGAGTGGGTTTGAATTTCACGATTATGCGTTGAGCAGTCTGGGCCATCACTTTGGGCCGGTGTCAGGCGCCGGAGTAAAAGGTTACGAGGGTGCCGGATCATTTACCTTCAATCGCAAATTGTCAAGAAAGAAATAACGCGACTACAGTCAGGCGAGCAGGTACTACGTGGGGGTAAACGTTCAGATCCGTCGCAGGTAGAGTTACTTATTAGAAGAACGTGCTGGGTTAGTCAGCTTCTCGCGAAATTGCTTAACTAAACGGTCACTCAACCGGCTTAGTGTCGGCAGCTTTAGGGGACCGATGAGATATCGCCCAAAGGCTGCGTCTCGCAAAGCATCCAGGTCGAACTTCTCCTTGAAGTGTTGACGATAAGCGTCAGCGGGAATCGCCAGCCCTTCCATGGAGCTCTCATCGAGGTTAACGAGGAAGATAAAATCAGCGTCGCTCAGTTTTTCGGCGACTTTAAAGTACTGCCACTCCTCGATCCTCTTTCTCACCTTCCTCTCAGCATCAAGGTCGTAGTCAATATAGTCTCGCAGCGCAGGAGGACTTGGCACGGGATCGAGAAGTAGCGGAAGGTGAATCTGCCGGAATGCAACGATGTACATTGACTGACCCTGCCGAAGGGTGAGCGGCTGGGTGTTCGACTGGCCGTCAATATGGTGAGCGGCCAGGATGATGATCAGAAAGGCGAGATAGAATGTCTTTGCCGGGCGAATCATTGCTGATCTCCGTCAGATTGAATCGAACGGGCGTCACCTTACTCGATCAGCGTCTCTGATTGTCCTCAAAATGACTGTGAGATTCCTCAAAAATGTGATTTAGAGCGCGGCTTGCAGAAGGTTCGTGCAATGCTCGTAGAACTCCGGCAGTTCTTTGCGAACTCTGTTCTCCAGATCGCGGGATACGCGTCGATTGCGCTTGGCGCCTGCGGCCAGGTGAGTGAAGCCGGCGCGTCTCGGCCCATGCGGGCTCAACGCCTCCTCGAGAGTGGCGAAAACGTGACGGATCTCGATGCCCTCGTAGGGGGAATGCTTTTGCGTCCGATGGTATTCAAGGCAAGCGGTCAACACATACTGCTCGATGGTTAACATGTGACGCGACTTCTCCGTAAGAAACTTCATTGCCGAACGATTCTTCG
Source organism: Pyrinomonadaceae bacterium (assembly GCA_035281525.1). GTDB lineage: Bacteria > Acidobacteriota > Blastocatellia > Pyrinomonadales > Pyrinomonadaceae > PSRF01. Next base: position 5,488 of record DATEDU010000072.1, read on the forward strand.
GGTCGCGTACGATCCGCAGCGCGGTTTTAGCGTAGTGCTTGATGAAGTCGACACGATTTCCACCGAACACGCCACAGCACTGGCTCTCCGTTTTTGGTCGCCGGTTGTACCAAAACCATTCCGGCGGCAGCCAACCATCGCCAATCACACTCTCGATCTCTTCCGGCGTGTAGAGGGTAGCACCCGGGACGACAGGTTCGGGGTTTTGTGCGAACACATCGGCTCGCTCCAGCTCGGGAGCAAGCGGTAGCCAAAGGAAAACGTCGGCGTCTATATGAACGAAGGCTCGGTCCTGAAGCCGGTATGCTTCAATCTTGCCCAGTGACCACCAGTCGGCATCATCGTTCCGAAGTTTGTTCAGACCGGTCGAGACGTGAACAAAGGGTAAGCGCAACTGGTCAACTAGAATGCTGGCGCCAATGTCATCGGTGACAAGACAGGTGTCCGGGTAAAACCGGCTGACCGTATGGAGAGACAGTCCCCATCCCAGCCAGTGATGCCAATCGGTGTACCAACGCGACCAACCCGCGAAGTACGGCTTGGACCAAAAAGACCAGACTGCTCTCATCATTGTTTCATCCCTGAGAATCCGTGTTTTTGTGAAACGCGGAATAGGGCATGTTCCGCGACCAATGGCAACACGGATTAAAGGAAAAATCCTGAGATTCGGATACTGCCGCCTTAACCTTTAAGTTCGCCGGGACCTTTCTTGCTCGTCGTGCGGCGCGTGGTTGTTCTGGTTGTCGATCGAACGCCACGCGTTCGCCCCGCGGTCGGGCGAGCTGTACGATCGCGCGCTTGAGCAAACATCTGCTCGCGCAAGAGGCTCGCACCAACGGCCACGCTGCCCGCAGCGAAGCAACTGCTCAACGGTTCAAACTCACAGTTGCAACCATGAAGCTCCAGTTTTTGTTCGGGCCAAACAGCGAAACCGAGTGGCGCATAGTGATGAACAACGCCATGCGGTGCGATTTGCGTGGTCAGAGAAAGGAAGGTGTCAGACTCAGAAGCAGGCCACTCGATGTTACCGCTCGCGACACGTGCAGGAATCAACCAGTAGTCTCCCGCGCGATATTCTCCACCTTCCGCAAACCTGATCTGAATACCATCTTCCAAACCGATCCAGTTCGCTTCATCATCCGAGACGCCGACACCTGTCTCCTGAATCAGGATGCTGCCATCGTCTTCGAGAACGATGTCTTCGGTCTCAAAATGGTCCCAGCGGCGCAGCTTTGGATTCACGAGTTCTTCACTCCACACCAAAGCATTTTGACTCGACACGGAATCAGGATCGACCGACAGCGTTCCAGCCTCCACTTTAGTCAGCCGGCCCAAAACCCCGGGAATCCCGCGCAGTTCAGCGACGTCGTCGGTGAGTTCCACCCAATTGCCGGCAGCAAAGCCACGCGCGTCAGCAACTTCGATATCATGGCCCGAAGTGCCAAGCCAGGCCGTCGCAACGCTCGCATTGTCGCGTGACCACTTGAACGTCGCTTCACCTTGCACGCCACCACGATGGACCTCGACGCGATACAGTTGGTTTTCTGCGCCGAGGTATTTGGAATCGGGTGACGTCACACACGCGTCGACGATTTGCGCTCCCGGATCCACGCGGGCACCCATCAACGCGTCGCTTACGGGAAGCAGGAAATCGAGCGGGTACGGGCAGCCACTTGTAAAGTTGTCAGGCTCCGGTTTATTGAGCACTTCCAATTGGGCCTTAACTCTGTCGATGCGATCTTGAATCTTCGCCCTGGCTAAGTTCGAGTCCGTAGCTGCGAGTTGAGTCTCCAACGCAGTGAGTTTATTCGTAAGCGACTCCTCTCGCTTCTTCTTCAGCTCTTCGTGCGCGTTGTCACCGACGTCCAAAGCCCTGACCTGCCACATCACTTTCGCGCGACTGGATGTATCCGGACCACCAAGAGCTTTTTCGCGGATGCTGTCATCTTCGATCGCGGTGATATGTCGCTCCCACACGTCGAGATAGAGCCAATAGGTCGCGTCAAGTTTGTCGATCAGCGCTTTGGCGAACGCATCGTCTTCAGCGAGCGGGTTATCTGGTTGCTGCGTATAGAGGCAGGGAGAGTTGTTTTCGACCAGAATGCCATCCACATAGTAGCGGCCCGCGCTTATTACAAGACTCTCATCCGAGTCTTTGCTAAGTCGAAAGCCTGCTGCCAGCACGGGTGCTGCGTATGGTCCAATGAGGTCGACCGCCAGCGTGCGGAGGTAGTGAAGCAGGATCGAGGTCTGTTCATTACTGTCAGCGTCGACGTCGACGCGACCCTGTTGGCGGATTACGCGGCTGAAGTTTTTTGCAGCGACAAATGTATCTCGCGTGATATCAGATTTCATGGCTATCTTCCTTCAGATAACAATCAATTAATAGAGAGCAGGCCGACGTCCATACCTGCCGGCGTGAATTCCTGTAGACGCTGACGGAGGTTTGCTTCGCGCTGGGGGCGATACAAATCGTGAAAGACTCCCATTTCCGATTCGTCGTCAGCGCCCTGTTTGATCTCGTCCGCGCACGTAACAGCGAGTTGCGCATAACCCGGATTGCCGTAGCGAATACTCGTGAACTGTGGTCGCACCCTCAACTCTTCTGAAGCAATCAAACTGGCGCGCTTACTTAAGTCGGCGACTTTCTCGGTCACGGCCTGCGTCACCAAGTCGGGTTGGCAGCGGTAACGTCGAGGCGTGCGGCAATGGCGTTGCACATATGAAAACCTGACGCAACCCAATTGCCGGCGCGCCACGTTGATGCAATCGAAAAAGATGCAGTTTTCTGCGAGCTCGACGGCGTGAACGTCCACGATGCCAAAAACGGTACAGCGAAGAATCGTCAAAACAGCATGCGCTACGGCATATCCCGGCGCTCCAATTGCTTCCTTCTGCGGGTTGGTCGCATCGA
>DATEDU010000073.1:0-33254 GCA_035281525.1 Pyrinomonadaceae bacterium
CTGATCACTGGCCCATCTGGGTGCAGATTGCTATGCGGGATGTCAGCTGAGGCTTATTGCCAATTGCCAATTGCCGATTGCCGATTTAGGCTTCAGTCTTAATTGCGGGTACCTTAGTTTAGAACATTCCAGCCGGTGTCAAAACGAATTGGCAATCGGCAATCGGCAATCGGCAATCGGCAATGATTCGTATCACCAGTCGCGACAATTCCCTGCTCCGCGAGGCCCGCGCCGTTCGCGACGGCAAGGTCGATGATCTCATCTTTGTAGAAGGACTCAGATTGTGTGAAGAGGCCCTTCAATCCGGGCTTCCGATTAAGTCAGTTATCTATTCAGAGGAGATTGCGGAGAAAGAACGAGCTGCGCGTTTCCTTGAAGAAGTTCGAACCGCCAGTGATCGCCTCGCGGCCGTGAGCGAGAAGTTATTGGCATCTATCTCGTACACGAAAACTCCACAAGGCATCATCCTTTTGGCAGAACGACCGGAACAGGGCCAGGCAACTCTCGAAGCGCAGAGTCAACATCATGCCTTATTGGTGATCCTTCACGGAATAAACAATCCGGTAAACGTCGGAGCAATCGTGCGAAGTGCCGAAGCGGCAGGCGCCACCGGAATCATCAGCACTGCAAACACTGCCGACCCGTATTCGCCCAAGGCATTGCGCGGCGCGATGGGTTCTGCGTTCAGGCTGCCACTGTGGCATGGTGCGACCTATGAAGATGCGGTCGCGTGGTGCCACGAGCGCGGGATTAGGACGATATGCGCGGTTGTCAAAGCTGCGGCACTTCACACGGCTGTTGATTGGACTGTGCCGAGAGGGTTAGTTCTCGGGCCGGAATCAACAGGGCTAAATGCAGAAGAGACTGCGCTTGCCGGCGAGACGGTGAAGATCGAAATGCATGGACAAGTGGAGAGTTTGAATGTGGCTGTTGCGGCTGCCGTCCTGCTCTACGAAGCCGCCCGCCAACGAGCATAAGATTGCCAATGGCCGATTACCAATTGCCAAATTTTCTCAAGTTTGAATCAATCTATTGATACCTGGTGCCTTTAAGAATTCTTCGTACGTTCCAATCGGCAATCGGAAATCGGCAATTGGCAATCTCAGGGCTATTCACTCTCAATACAAATCTCCGTCGCAGGAAAAGGCTTCTCACCCGATTTCTTTCTTACCCAACACACAACCGTGTAGATACCCGGCGTTCTTTTGTAGAGCTTCACCGGCACTTTAAATCTCCCATCGTCTTCCACGTCTATTACTCCGCGACTGCCATCACCATACCGCATCCACTCGTGTAATCGCGGACGAAGCGTTTTATATTCCTCCGGCAAACCGTAGCTTCCGCGCACACCCGCCTCACGCAGCGCGGGCAGCGGCTCATAAAAGATGTCGATGGATTGGAGCTGGTGTTTCTTGTTTAGCAACCGGCCGGACAGTGCGAAAGTCTCATTTCTGCCGGCGCGCGATTGAAATCCAACCACTTCCACGTACTTCGATACGTAGAGCTCCACTAACCTCAATCTGCGTTCGATCGCGGCGAAGCCAAACCCGACATGTGTATGTTGAGGAGCCAAAATCGTTTTTCGATGGCCGTCGAGAGGAGGCTTCTCCGCATGCATCCTTACATGCAAAGCGATCAAATCATTCGCGAGGTCTTCCCAGTCCGCGGAGAAAAAACGATCTATGGACGCAACGTTTTCCTGCGTTGCGTGAATGCCGCCCGCAAATGAATAACGGTGGTAAGGCTTGCGGCCGTCGCTACCCCAATGACTTACAAAGTTGCCTCTGGCCATGTCAGTAGCGTGGCCCATCGTTACACGGCCGGCGAGATCGTCGAATTCCAGATCCTTGACACCAGCGATAAAGCGTTCGGCATTGACCAGCTCCAGTAGTCTGCCTCTGATCTCATCGCGGAGTTTATCGGTAAGTTGCGGCGCATTGGGACTCAATCCGCGCAGGCTCCAACCCATGAAGGGCACTGTGACTAAGAATCCCCTCCGGTTTAAGCCGGCTGTAGCACGCCCATCCATAGATCGTCGGCAGGTTCAATGCGCTATTAAATGAAAGTGTAAGTAAGTCGCAGTTTGATACCCCGGCCCATTCGAAATCAATTGGTAGTTCACAAGGCCCTTCTCATCAATGAGCTGGCGCGACACGGCAAACATATCTATCAGGAAATCTCTATCAGCTTCTGATAATTGACCAACGTTCTTGATATCTCTCTTTGGTATTACGACAAAATGTGTGCGGGCATGAGGAGAGGGATGCGCTATCGCAATAGTTTTATCAGTTTCTCTAACAACTGAAGGGACCAAGCCAGGAAAGTTTTGAATACCTACCGACGCAACCAGACCCACGAGTTCATTGGGCTGTAAACAGGTGCCTTCACATCTCCCTACGGCTAGGAATGATCGCGGTTGTGACGCGGCAAACAGATAGCCACCGCACACGACTCCCACCAAAAATATTAAGAGCCCAGGTAAAACAATCTTAAGTCGCGTAATGATTCGGTTCATAGGCCTCACTTAACTTTCGCTCGCGAAAAAAAAGGAACAATGGCAACGCTAGAGAGACGCCGACGAGCAAAGTGCACAGCACGTAAACCCACAGATGAGGCATGCGGCGACGGCGTCCCTCAACAAATACGAACAGCCATACCGCGACGGCTGAAACGATCACATCAAGGCCAAAAAATGAGGAGATGTTGTTTTGGAACAACTGGTTGATAAACAACTGCGCATCAAGGCCATCAGTCGCGAGGAATTGTATTAGGAATGAGAGAGGCAAAACCGTGCCAAGAATTGCCACGATAAGGAAGAGCCACTGCATCGTTGTTCTCCACCATCTCTTAATTTAGTCGTTCCAAATTCGCGTAAAGAATTCACCTGGTATTCCACTACGTTCGAACTCGAGGGCTAGCTCCAGCGATCCGGCACGGATGTTCTGGAAACACGTATCACCCTGGATATATGAAAGGATTTCCGCTGGCCTCTTGCCCGTCTCATCTTGCGGGTAAAGTAAGACCGTTCTTTCGGTCGTGCCTATGCGTCCGCTTTCCTGTTGGTGTTCAACGACGGTGCCTTCTTTGATGAGGCGCTCGACCTCGCGTCGAGTGTCAGGGGCCGAACCGGTGTAACACGCGTATGTCAACGATACTTCTTGTCCATCGGGTGTTTGATAAGTTTCGACACAACCGCTTTCACACGACCTGTCGACAAGTTTGAACCTGGTGGCCGGCCATAGCGCGTTGATGTGTGGAATAGTAAGTGGTTCAATCTGGTGTGCAACCCTTATTCTTGGTTCGGAAAACAAGTCTTTCAGGCGCGCAGAAGCTACGCCAATACCAAACGTAACTAGCACAATGAGTAGTCGAGAACCTATTGCTTGCATACTTGCATACCTCTTACTTGCATACCTCTCCCGGCCGCGGAACTCTCGTGGACTGCCAGGCCACAACCTGCCAAGCTCCGTTGCGCTTTAAAAATGTTCCCGTATTCAGATAGTTGAGGACTTCGGTCTGACCACTCCGCTCAGTCGTGCCTACCAGACGGAAAGCAACGACCGCTGTGTCGCCGTATTGTTGAATGCGAATGTCTTCCGCCGTGTAGTTAGTTGTTGGATCACCGGGTTTGCGCGGCGGCGCCGAGCGCAAGTCGCGCATGATGTCGGCCTTACCAGTCCGAACTCCAGCAGAGCGTGTGTAGATCAGGTCGGGTGCCCAGAAGCGCTCGTGCACGTTCGGATCATTCCGCGATGCGCCGTCGAGGAACTCTTTGAGCAACTGTGTAAGTGCGGCAGCATCCGGCGCCGCCTGGGTTGAGGGTGTCTGCGCATGGATTGCTGAGGACATGATCAGTAGTGCACACGCGGCTATAAGAATTCGGTTCATTTTTTGCTCTCCTGATTTCGATAGCGCGTTCCAACACTTCGCATTCACACCAGGCTTTAGCTTGGTGTCCCGGTAAAGTGAAACGCTCTCATTCTCACCTGGCTTCAGCCAGGTGTTACGGGACGAAAATAAGGCAGGAAACCGTTTAGACGGTTTCCTATGGTCACCTTGCTTCGATCACCGGGCTGAAGCCCGGTGTGAATGAGAAACTTTCACAATCACCGGCCGAGCCTGGTGGCAATTATAGACAACAAGTTACGACTCGTCGGTGAGCTCCCACTCCCACACCAGTCCATCCTCCGGATGCTCAACGGTCCCCATCAAACTAAATCCAAGTTTCCTTAAGATAGTCGTCGACGCATTCTCCTCCGGCAACGTCTGCGCCGTCACTTTGATGTCGGGGGCATTTGCCTTGGCGATGGCAATTAGACTGGCTGCCATTCGTGTCGCCACGCCGCGCGATTCGTACTGCGGAAATGTGAAGTACGCTATCTCGACGCGGTTATTCTGCGGCGGCGACTTAAAGCCACAAGCTCCGATGCAGGCGTCGTTTTCAAATGCCAGATACCCTATCCACGGCGGTTGATAGCCCACTGTTCGATACAACTGCCTCGTAGCGCTCACCACTTGCGCTCTCTCAGGTGTATCGCTCGCGATGGACCGCTCCACCTGGCCGTCTTGTGTGATGCCAATGAGTTCCAATTCAGAAACCGCAATTCAAATTCGCATGATGTCGTTGAGCTCGGACGTATTCATGACGCGGTCGAGATAGCCAAACGTCCCACTTTCAACAATCTCTCGGCCTGCCTCGACCAACCCTGTCATTGCCGCTCGAAACATTGACGTAGCAAGACTGATGCGCTTCACGCCTGCAGCTTCGAGCTCAGCCACGGTGAACGATTTACCTCTCACACCGGCCATAAAGTTGACTGGTTTCGACACCGCTGCGCAAACACTCGTAACGGCCTCCAGATCCGGCAGGCCTGGAGCAAACAACACATCGGCGCCCGCACTCTCAAATGCCTGCAAGCGCCTGATCGTGTCATCCAGATCCGAAATAGTGTGCAGAAAATTCTCAGAGCGAGCCGTCAGAGTAAACGGAAACGCAAGCCCGCGCGCAGCCTCCGCTGCAGCCGCAATGCGCTCAGCGGCAAAGGCCAAATCGTAGATAGGCTTCTGCTGATCGCCTGAAAAGTCTTCAATAGAGCAGCCGGCCAATCCAGCTTCAGCAGCGAGGCGAATTGTCTCCGCTACCTTTTCCGGTGCATCGCTGAAACCTTTTTCAAAATCTGCGGACACCGGAAGCTCAGTGGCCCCGGTGATTGCACGCGCCTGTGCGAGCGCTTCGTCCCTTGTGACATTGCCGTCGCGACGGCCAAGCACACCGGCTGAGGCTCCGCTCGACGTCGCAAGTGCCTGAAAGCCCAAACCCGTCAGAACGCGCGCAGAGGGTGGGTCCCAGCAGTTTGCAATTACAAATACCCCCGGACGCTCGTGCAGAGCTTTGAACTGATCAGCTTTTTCAATTTGAGACATTGTCATCACATTTACAGAACCGCTTACGGTAGTCAGCGCATGAGCCCCTCAACACGCTTTCCTAAGATGTACAGACAGAAGCCGCGGGAGCTTCGACTGATCCGGGTCATCGTCTCGCCACTCGTCCAATCTTATAAGCTGAAAGCCGTGCTGAATACTCGTGTTCACATACTCCGAAACTTCGTGCAGGAAGGCTCGAACGAAAACAAGGTCTCTCGAGCTCTCGTCAGTGAACCGCGCCTGTCGTCCCTGAAGTTGCCTGAAAGGATGAAATTCACAAATGAAGAATTCTCCGCCGGGACGCAACACTCTCACTGCTTCCTTAAACACCTGATCTATGTTAGCGATATGTTCCAACACGAGCATGCAAACTACGAGATCGACCGAAGCTTCCGCGAGCGGCCATTCCACTTGAATATCACCCTGTACAAAACGTACGTTGCCGGCGGTCACCTTTCGTCGCGCTTGCTTGAGCATTCCCGCAGACAAGTCGAACGCGATGAGATGTTTCGCATGTTCTGCCAGGTAACCGGTGTTCAAGCCCGTGCCGCAACCGATTTCAAGGATCTCGCGATCCTGAAGGTTCAACGGATATTGGCGTAGAACACGGGCCGCGAGATCACGCGTCGCATTCTCGACCGCTTCGTACGTCTGCGACCAGCGATCGTATGCAGTTGCTATTTCTTCACCTGGATGGAACTCTGACATTTCTCAATTTGTAAACTTAAATTTCCGTAACCTGTGCACGCCGGTGCCCGCGCTCGGTGGATCAGCAGGATCAAAGTAAACCATGCTCATCAATTGGGCTCAAGTTCGCGCCTATATCGCCGCGACAACGCAACCGCTATGCTGACAGTAATCAACATTAACAATAGTGACGCCCACTTGGGGTATGTGATCCAGCCGACCACAGTCACTACTCCACCAGCGTGCCACAAACCGCTTAATGAGAACGACGCCGAATTTGCTCCAGCATGTAAACCCGACGTAAACCAGATGTTCCCGGTGAGGACATACGCGAGACATTGGATCACACCCGCCAACAAAAGAATAGCTATGCGCTCGAAACTAAACTGTTCGTCAGCCAAGTGAAGCGCTGCAAAGAACGCGGACGGTATCGCTATCCGAAACAGAAGTGATCGATGATTCCAAAGTCGCATCGGGAAAGCTCGGTTCGCCGTTTCTTCCATCACGCTTTGCAACAGCAGCAAGAACAATGAGAAGCCGAGAATTCTCGCGACTGTGGGATAACTGAAGTGCGCCGTTATTCGATCCTGCACGAACGCCGTGCCGGTGAAGATGGCGATGATGTAGGGAGTGATGACGAAGATGAAACCAATAACCAATCCCACAATCAGATCTATAAGTCGACGACGCGAAGGCTTGAGTCCCAAAGATGGAGCATCCTTGCCTTTCACCCAGCGGTACAAAGCCCACGTGATGACTATTACGACGATTGACAAAACGATCAACGCAGCGGCGTCAATCGGCCCAATCGGATCTCTGCCGCCATGAATGGTTCTTCCGGTAATCTTTCTGATTGACGTCAGGAAACCAAATGCTAAGGCGAAAATAAGTAGTTGGTGGGCAAGAAACACAATCCAAAGCTGACGCTTCAGGAATCCGACCATTTGCGTGGACAATAGCACACCTTAGAATCGGCGGAAGGTTTACGCTAAAATAAGCCGCTCCTGAACCTCTGAATGGCTGGAAGCGTATTGATCCTTCTATGACGGAAGATCTTAAGCAGGTTCCGAAAAGAAAACGATCAGAGGCGTTGCCTGAGCGGCTGCTGCGCCGTGTGCTCGAAAGCATGGGCGACGTCGTTGACCGGAAGTTCGGCCGCACGGTCTCGCCCAAGAGCGGACTCACGACCTCACAATTGATCGATCGCATGAAGCATCTTATAGACGAACGCGTTCGCGACGAGGGACGCAAGGGCCGGCTTGCGCCGCACCACTTAAAGCTGAAAGTGGAGTGGGGCACGCATTCGGAAGCCCCTCCCGAAATTCTTAAGGAGCTGGAGCACGAAGTGCTCGCCGAAGCGATCGATCACATCAACGACCATCGCTATCGCACGCTTGGACCAGTGACCGTAGAAACTGAAGTAGATATCTTCACGACTGGAGTTTCAGTCCTTCCGACATTCGGCGAATTCGAGGAAGCTCTTCGAAAAGAGGATGAGGAAAAGCGCGCACTCGAAGTTGACATCCCTCGCGGTGCTCCACCTATGCCGGACGTAACCGTGACGGCCAGAGTCATCATCAATCACGACAGTAAACAGATACCGTTAATCTTCAAGCCCGGCGGCAAGCGCTTGAATGTCGGGCGCGCGGCTGACAACGAACTTTCATTGAACGATGCAAGTGTTTCCAAAATTCATGCAACGCTGGTCCTGAACTCGGCGGGTACGCTGCTGGTAGCCGACACTGGATCTACCAACGGAACGTACATCAACGGGCGGCGCATTGCGTATGGCGAAGCAAGGCAGATCGAAGAGGGCGATGTAGTTGGCTTCGGGGATGTTGAGGTCCGTTTCAAGAAGCAGGAGTAACTTTCAGATGTCATTGTGCAGGAGTACCGCGCGGTAATGATCCCATTGTTGCTGCTGTTACAGTCACCCGGTCCCTCCCCTGTTGTTCCTCACGCGCCCGAAAAGGTTCCAGCGCTGCTCACTCTGATTTATGTCGGCGGCTTTTTGCTCGTTATCCTGCTTTTGATCATTTCCCTTTTCCGCCATCGCCGGCCAATCGCTGCAACTGTAGCCACTCTCCCTGACGATCTTCCGACGGAAGTGAAGAAACGTTTGGGCTCGACTTCAACGAACCGAGGCCTGCGCGCGTTGCGGTGGCTGTTCGTTCTTCTCGCATTAGGCCTTTTCGGATTTCACATCTACTGGGCACACTACGCAGCCGAACGAAACGAAAAATTTCAGGAGCTGTCTTACAAAGACCTGCGGAATCGTCGTCTCTCTGAATCGACGCTGCGTGGCTGGTTGCTGGACCGCAGCGGAAAACTCGAAAAAGTTCTCGCGTACTACCGCCGGAATCCTGACGGCAGCATCACTCGTGAATATCCAATGGATCAGGCAATGGCCCACATTTTCGGCTCGGATCGCGGCGACCCGGGGCTGGAACGCGCGCTTTTCGGAGCGCAGAGCGGGGCGCTGCCGGAGGCGTTGCAAGTAGTCAGAGGAGAAACTCTCGAAAGCAAAGGCAACAAAGATGTGCGACTCACGATCGATCGTGAATTGCAACAGGCGGCAGTGGACCAGTTAAAGGGCAAGCACGGCGCCGTAGTCATACTCAATCCACAAACCGGTGAAGTGCTGGCGCTGTACAGCGAACCGTCGTACAGCCTGAAGGAAGTTGACGACGAAACGACTTGGCTCAGACTCGAGGCGAATGAACGAGATCGACCACTCGTGAGTCGTGCGTTGGGTGCTTATTACATTCCGGGTTCGACATTCAAGACGGTAACAATGGTAGCCGCATTCGTAGCGGGCATGCAGGACACGGAATTTGTTTGCAGCGGCAGCGGCTATTATGCCGCACCGGGTGCTAACGTCATCTTCGACGATGCTGGACCAGCTGAAGTACACGGCAGGATTGGCATCGACACGGCTTATGAGGTGTCTTGTAATCAATACTTCGCGCAGATGGGAGTGAAGTTGGGACCCGAGCGGTTAAAGCAAGCGGCGCAGCTTCTCGGCATCGGCGCATACGATACGACAACCGAGGCCCTGCGAGGGCGAAAAGAGCCTGAGCTCTGGAACGCCAGCTCTGAAGCGGTCAAACGCGCGCTGGCGCCACGAGAAGCGACCATTGTTACGGGCAAACAAGTCACCAGATACGATCTGGCGTTGATTGGCTACGGCCAGGGTTACGCCGGACAGATGACTCCGTTTCAAATGGCGTTGGCTGCTTCCGCCATTGCTAACATGGACGGCAAGTTGATGAAGCCGAAGATCGAATTCGATCGGCCTCCGGAAGTTTTCAAGCAGGTGACGTCACCGCAGACGGCTCAACGCATGCGACACATCATGGGACTCGTTACTGGTGGTCCAAGCGGGACAGCCAGAGGTGTGTTTGCGCCGGTGAAGGCAGCAGGTATCAATACTGGAGGTAAAACCGGAACGGCGCAAAAAGTTGTCCCGGTTTACGATCCAAAAACAGGTCGACCGAAAACCAGGCGGGTGACCGAGAGAGATAACAAGGGCAACATCATTCGCGAGTACGACGAAACGATTATGGATAACGAAAATCCGCGAATTGATGGATGGTTTCTTTGCATTGCGCCGCTCGAGCGCCCGCAGCTCGCGATGGCTGTGATTGTTGAAGGTGGAGGTTACGGTTCCCGTTCGGCTGCGCCAATTGCCGCAGCGCTCGTGTTAAAGGCGAGAGACCTTGGTTATTTCAACGTAGCCGGTACTCAAAGAACACAACCTTTGAAACCCGGTGCGTCGCAAAGAACTCAACCACTCAAACCGAGTCCGACGAGAGCGAGGCCGCCGGGTCAATGAAAAATCGCGCCTCATCGCATCTTTTCGTCATCCTCTTAATCCTGGGGGTTGAGATCGCGGGCTACGTCTCAATCCATCGAGCCGCTCTGCTTCGCGGATATGAAACATCCACAATCGGCGCCGTACGCGATCTGTTTATGTTTATACCGCTGATGATTCTCGTCATCTGGCTATCGCGAGTGATGAGATTCTCGGGCAACTGGGTGCTCTTCACCACCGCAGTCTTACTATTCTCCGTCGGCATGTTGATGCAGTACCGGTTGTACAGCGATCCCGAATATAACGCGCGCAATAAATCGGCGGCGCGAGAGGAAAAGATGGCCGCGTTACGAACACGGTACATTCTTGAGAACTACGAGCCGGCAAAAAAACAGATGATGGGATTGCCGCCAACTCCCGCTCGGCCCGTTGACCTCGACCAACTTCCGCGACGGGCCTCAACTTACAGTCTTTGGAATGCAATCACCGCGGGCTACACCTGGATACCAATCCTGTCCTTTCTTGCTTTTGCGATCGCGTACTCCTTTTGCATCCGAGACGGGTTCCTTTTATGGCTTCAGCGCAACAGCTTCATCATAGTGCTCCTGACGTTATTGCCGCTGACGCTCGCCGTGATTACCTCAAGCGCTGGAAAGAGTCTGGGGAATATGACGCCGTGGGAGCCTGCAAAGATTCCGTTCCTGGTCGGCTTCGCGGGAATATTGACTGCGCGCTACAAGGATCTTGCTGAGACTTACTGGGGAATTCCTCGTGCGCGAGACATCGTTCCGCTGGTCGTAATGGCCCTCATTCCTTTCATTCCCTTTTTCGCCCTGAAGGACTTTGGCCAGATGCTCATTTTTAGCGGGGCGTATATCACTCTCTACCTGGTTGCCGTTCGACGTTGGCCCCAACTCCTTTTGTTTGTCGGCTCAGTAGTTTTGGTAATTGCGATTCTCGTTGTCGGAGCTTTGCCACGCAGCGTACAAGAAGAAGTTCCACTGTTGCCGACCATCGCTCGGCCGATTCAAGCCATGCTGCCGGCGCGAATTCAGCAGCGATTCCACCTGTGGCTCGACGGATTTGACCCACCGTCGCCCGAGGTCTCCTGGTGGAAACCGGAATACGAGGAAGCACTGAAAGATAATCCGGAACTGAAGCAGCTTGCGGAACAAAGCCCGGCAATGCAGAGGACGGTGAATGTTGACATCTGGTTCGACAAGCTCGCCTTTCAACCTGCTCAGGCAATTTTCGGAATTGCGTCAGGAAAAACAACCGGCCGGGGACAGGGATTAGGGTTCCCCGAAGTCATCCCCATCGCTGACTCTGACTACATTTACGCAGCCATAGGTGAAGAAGAGGGCCTGATAGCCGGCGCTGTGGTCATTCTAGCCGTAATCGTCTTTGTCGCTGCGGGTGTTCGCACTTCCCTCGACGCGCGTGATATGTTTACGAAACTTTGCGCAGCTGGTCTGACGGCGATAATGGGTTTTCAGGCCCTGGTGAACATCGGGGGTATCGTGCGCGCACTGCCTATGACCGGAATCACGCTGCCGTTCGTCAGTCACGGCGGGTTCAGCTTGATCACCAGCTTCGCGATGCTTGGAATGCTTATGGCTTTTTCTCACCGCAACGCGGGAGATAAACTGCTTGTTAGCAGACCTCCAACGCGACAACCTTCTTCAGTAAACCTGGAGGCGGTCCAATGACCCAGCCATCAAAAAAGTTCTCCGTAGAATCTGAGTCCATCACCGATCGTGGCTTGAATGAAAGACGGCCGCTGAACGAGGACTCGCTCCTGGCAAAACCTGAGCATCGCATTTTTGCCGTAGCGGACGGCGTAGGAGGTGCCGAAGCCGGTGAAGTCGCTTCGCAAACTGCGATCGAAGTGTTGGAAGAGGCGTTTCGAAACCAGGTGGACGGCGAAGATATCGAAGACTTGATGGAGCTCGCTATTCAGCGCGCGAATGCTTCGATTCACCAGATGGCACAGGAGCACGAGAAGTTTTCGATGATGGCAACGACGATCGTTGCACTGCACCTACAAGGAAACATTGCCACGATTGGCCACGTTGGTGATTCGCGTCTCTACCGCCTGACGCCGGACGGCGCACTGATCCGCGAAACAGAAGATCATTCGGTAGTTGAAGAAGAAGTGCGCGCCGGCCGCATGACAGTCGAGCAAGCAGCAAATCATCCGAGCAAGAATGTGATCAGCCGCGCGCTTGGGGCTGAAGACACTGTTGAAGTTGATTTGAAGACTATTGAGGTCGAATCGGGAACGGAATTCCTTCTTTGCACGGACGGAATTACCCGTCATATCTCAGACAACGAGCTGCGCCAGTTGCTGATTACTCAGGGTAATCTGCGGACGCTTTGCGAGGAGTTAAAACACCGGTGTTATGAGCGAGGAGCCGAAGATAATCTGACTGCAGTAGTGCTTCGCTGTGGCGCTCGAATTTCTGCCGATCACCGGTTCGAGGACCTGCAACGAACTATTTCGCCGGAAACCCCAAAGACATCCTCGACAAATACGGTTTATGAAAAAGCTTTTGCAGGAGACCCGAACACGACCGATGACCCACTAGTACCCGCTTCGCGACTCGCCTTTCCAGCGCCTCATACGACTGGAGGCTCGGGACAAATCAGCACCGCCGATAATAGACTCAACATTCCCGCAACGAATGCAGAAAGAGCAAACGGCAGCAAGTCCGCTGTTCGCTTACTAGTGTTTCTTATTTTTCTCGTTGCTGTAGGAGCGGCTTTCTACGCAGGCCGGCGGTACCGTGGTCAGATACCGTTGCTCGACAGCAGCGCGAATCAAATAGCGGCAGCTTCTCCTTCACCCGTAACGGCTGAAGATCCCATTTTGCGATTTGAGCGCACACGTCGGGAGGTTGATGCGAACCCAAACGGGTGGATTGCAAATGAAGCGAGCGAGCTGACCATGCAGGGCATCAACAGCCCTCTGGAATCTTCCGACCCTGAATTTCTTTACCTTCACGGTCGCGCATCGATGCTGATGGGAAACTTTGACGAAGCAGGCCGCGCCTTTGAACAGGCCATCGCGAAAGCTGACGCCGTCAACCCTCAAAACTCGACTGTACGTAAAGAGGCGACTCTCGCGTTAGCCGCTCTTTCCCTCAAATCCGACAAAGAACGACAACGAGCTGTGACTCATTTAGATGAAATGCTCCAAACGCCCGCCAACACCAGCTCCCCTTGATCATGCATCTAAGCTGACGCAGTTTACGTTCTTTTATTGATGCCGGAACTAAAACTACAACAGAGCAGACTGGATGGCCGTTATGACGTGTTGGAATGCCTCGGCCGCGGCAGCTATGCAGAGATCTATGTGGCTAAGGACAACTCGGCTATTGGAGGAGCTCCGGACACAGTCGTTATCAAGGCGCTCAACATCTTCCTTCAGGAGACTCCGGACATTGAGCTTGAGCGAACGCTAGTTGCCAACTTTCAAAACGAAGCCGTCGCACTCGATCGAGTCAGGCATCCGAATATCATCAGCCGTCTCGGACACGGAACCGCGATCGATTTGGCTAACACTACGTTCCACTACATCGTGCTCGAATACCTGCCCGGCGGAGATATGGCAGCGTTGTCACGTAAACAGCCACTGCCGATCGAAAAGACTCTTCAGTATCTCGAGCAGGTATGTTCCGGATTAGCTCATGCACACAAGTGCGGCGTCATTCACCGTGACATCAAGCCTCAGAATCTATTGCTGACCGCTGATCGCAAGACGATCAAGATAGCTGATTTCGGTGTTGCGCGGATCGAGGCGACGGAAGGTGCGATTACACGCGTGGGAACAAACATCTACGCCGCGCCTGAACACAATCCGTTGCTGCACACTGGCCAGCTCGATACTGGATCATTGGTGGCGTCTCGAGAGCAATTGACTCCGGCCGCAGACATTTACTCACTCGCGAAAACTGCGTACAGCTTGTTGGCAGGCGAGGCGCCACGACGTTTTGCACATCACTCCATCAAGGAACTACCCGAAGCAATCAGCGGACATTACTGGTCGACGCCGGTGCTGCGTGTGCTGGAGAAATCAACTCAGACGCGACCCGAAAGTCGCTACCAAACGGTTGAAGAGTTTTGGGACGAGTTTGCCGAAGCCTGCCTTCCTCCGACTCAACCATTGAGTGTCGCGGCAGCCGCCGCCGTCGCCCGAAAACCGAGTGCGGAGTTGATTGCCGAGCCGGACGAATTCACTGAAGCTCCTCCGAGGCCGCGTTTTGAGCTGGCTCGAGCTCCAGAGTCTACGTACGCCGATCTCGATACTGCTAAACGACCACGAATAGTCGTACCAGTTAGTCCAATCGAAATTAATGAAGCGTCGCGCCGCGCTCGCGACCCATCCGTAGTGCCATTTCCGGATCAATCGCGAAATGGAAGGGCGGCGCTTCCAGATCGGCGTCGAACGCCCCGGCGCACTCCTCGATTCCTGGTCGCGCTCGTGCTCGTAATGTTTTTCGCTGGGATGCTTCTCGCGACGCATAAATACGTCACATCGCGTTGGAATCCAGTAGCGGGGATTCCCAGAGTTAGTGATCTGTTCGTTGTCGGTCGAGAAGGCGTTACGACTACAGACGTAAATCTCCGGCCCGATCCCAGTGCTGCCAATACTGCTATTGGCTTGGCTGAATACGGGTCACGCGTAAAAATCCTGCGCGAGAGTAACAACTGGTACGAGGTTCAGGTTCTCCAGCATGGCCGGCCCAAGACTGATCCGTTCTCAGCTGATCAGGGCTGGATTAACAAGCGCTTCGTCCGATTCGACTGACGGCTCTTCACGATTTACCATTTACGATTTACCATTCACCAACGATGGGACTGCTTGAATCGATCAGAAAATGGATAGACGGCGAAACCGGCGAAGGTCTGCTGGAAGCTGCAGACGAAGCCGCCAGGCCGCGCCGCATTTGGGAAGAATTCCTCGTGAGAATCGCGCGAGAGGTCGAAGCAGTCATGCAGCGCGAGATGTTCACGCCACCCGGTGGGCCGACCTACATCCCGCGGGAATACATCGTCTATCTTAGTGCTGAGGACGACAAGGATTGGCAAGGCGACAAACGACGTGGACTCGAGCAGGGACTTTTTCACGTGCTCTCGGAAAGGGCTCGGGAGTTGAGTGGCTCGACCCAGTTGGCTGCGAAGTCGTTTGCCGTTGAGCTGCGCGTCGATGGCACCCTGAATAAAGGTGAGTTTCGTGTGCAGGCGGTCTGGGATGAGACTGAGAGTGGTCACACGATGGTGACGCCGCGTGCTGATGTTGCGCAGGCAAGCTTCAATCCTAATGACACCATTCGAGAAACAATCGAAGACGTCAGCAGCGAGCAGACAGTCGTCAGGCCTCGAGTAGTTGAGCTGTATTCGGTTGAAGTCTGGCGAAATGGAGTGCGTGAGGCGGTAGTGCCGGTGACGAAGCCTGAGATCACGATAGGGCGTGGCTCCAGGACGATAACGGTCGATCTGCCGTTAAAGGGGGATCCGGAAGTGAGTCGCGTGCATGCGGTGTTAACGCGTGAGAATGATGGTCGTTATTGGCTGGTGCCGAAGGGGCGGAATCCGACGTTGATTGGCGGGCGCGAGGTTCCTCGCGAAGAACGAGCAGAAATCATCCCCGATCAGAAGATCGCGATCTGCAATTTTGTCTTGAGAATACAACCGAAGTGAATGTTGTAGGGGCCCTCCGTGGCCGCCCCTACAGACCGGCTGAGGCCACTTTCTTGTCGGGATCTAACTCGGAGATGAGTTGCTTGATGAGCGGGCTATCCCGCTCAGGATTGATGTAGTTCCTCCCCAGCATCCTCAGAATTCGACGCTCACGAGCTTCGCCATTGAGCTCTTTCAAAACTGCACGGCAAAATGCCAGCACCACAGTCGAATCGAACTGCTTCCCAGTGTTGCGTCGAAAGTCTTCGATTACATCTTCAAACGACCGCCGAGTCTTATACGGCCGATCGGTAGTCATCGCATCGAACGAGTCCGCCAGCGTCACTATCTTCGCGCCGTAGGGAATCTCATCCCCACTCAATCCATCCGGATAGCCGCGACCGTCGGGCCGTTCGTGATGGTACTTCGCCATCAGCGGAATATCAGCGTACGGATGATGAATCGGTGAAAGAATTTCAAATCCTGCTGCCGGGTGACGATTGAGCTCGCTCGACTCCTTGGCGTTAATCTTGTAAGGCGCGTTGATAATGTCACGCTCGACAACGAGCTTGCCTATATCGTGGAGATAACCAGCGATCGCAATGCCTTCACATTCTTCGTCCGCCCAACCCAATTCACGCGCTATGATCTCGCAATACTTCCCTACTCGTTCTGAGTGACCTTGCGTGTACTTATCTTTGATGTCGATCGCTGCGGCAAACGCCCGCACCGTATCACGATAGATTCTCCTCAAGTCGTCGTAAAGCTTCCGGTTCTCTTCGGCGCGTTGCTCGATTTGGCCCAACAGCCGGTGGCTGTGAATCCCGACGCCAACGTGACGCACCATCGCGCGAATCACATCGAGATCATCTTCCGTAAAACGTTCGCCACTCGCTTTGCCGCCCAGCAACACCAGCCCAGTCAACTCGCCGCGCACAACCATTGGTACAACGACTTCAATTCCCTGCCTCTTGAGCACCGCTTCGTGTCGCTCGAGGAACTGAGTAAAGGCGGGATTCCTAACGGTCGCGCTGAGAAGACAAAGGCCGACGGCAAGAAATGCGTCTTGCTCGGCAGAGTTCACTTGCAGGCGCGTCTCCGCATCGTCACCAAGTCCCCAAATCGCAAGGCACTCGGTCTCTTCATCACCCGGCATGCATTCAACGACAGCACCGCGGCGAATCGCGAGCGTCCCCAGCAGCATGTGCAGAGACGTCCGCACCATCTCATTAAACTCACCTTTGTTCGCAATTTCCTGGCCGAGGTCAGCGAGCGCGCCAAACGTATGGATGAGCTTTCGAGTTGTTGGCTCCATACCGATCAGTGACTGAGCGATCGCAAGGGCTGGCCAAATCCGCTAAGTGAAGAGAGCGCTTCCTGCTCATCTTTAACCAGCGCCACGTGCTGGGTAAGACCGAGCATTTCAAACAATTCCGCCGTCTGCCGGTTAACGTCGGAAAAAATAACTCGCGCGCCATTCTTCTCGGCGATGTCGATGATGCCCAGCAGAATGGAGACACCGATGCTGTTAACCAACTCCGTACCGCTGAAGTCGATCACCAACGCGCGACAACCGGAATCGAGCTGTTTCTTGCATTCACGCTCGATGGTTTCGCCGGCGAGTTTGTTAAGGTAGTCGCTCGCGTAGATCACGGCAGCATTGCCGATGCAATGCGAGCGAACAAAAAAGCCGCTTGAATCCCCCACCTTGTCACCCCCTTCCGGTGATGGATGTAATGGGATGAAAAGACCAATGAGACTTCTGTGCCCTGTAACCCGCTTGAAATATGCGAAATCGAAAGACTAAGGCAAGGGGTTTGCAATGTTCACAAATTAGGAACTATTGCGAAGGTATTTGGTCATACGTAAGCTGGTACCTTCGTCAACCCGTTCAAACTCGACCTCGTCCATTAATGACCTGATGAGCTTGAGGCCCCAACCGCGGCGTTCCTGGGCCGCTGTAGTTTGCCCGGGCTGAGTTCCAAGCTCTCCGTTTTGAGCCGCCAGGTTAGAAGGCACCACACCGCGGCTTGAAATGGTAACTACTAATTTATCACTTTCAATGCGAAAACGCTGATAAATTTTGCGGTCGGGGCTCAAACTGTGCTCGGTGGCGTTGATGCAGGCCTCCACGATGGCATGCTTAATCTGGTTTATGGCCTCGGGCTCGAAGTTCAGACGACGCGCTATTTGTTCGACCGTATTGGCCGCAACGAGCTCATTATCTTCCCCCATCGGGAGGATCATTTCGAACTCATCGTGTGGGGCGGTTGGCTTGGCTGCGGCGCGTCCGGCACTGATGAGCGAGGATAATAGCTCTACTTGTTGGCGGTTGGAAGAGTAAGCTTTGGCTTTGCTTATCGCTTTTAAGGCATCCTCGGTGAAGCCCTCTTTGGAAACCAGCCAAACGTGTGTGCGCGAAAAGCCGGACTTGCCGGCCAGCAGCTCCAGGCGTTGAAGCCACGTCTGAACCACGTCAGCGCCGGCTTCCAGCTTCGATTCTATGTCCACAACCAGCCAAACGATTTGGCTCGCGTCCGTATATGCGGCGCCTTCAAACGAGTGCGCGATAAAACAGCGTTCCGGGTCGCCAATCTCGACGTCGCCGGCAAACGCTTCACAACCAGCGACGTGCACAACCTGCGGCAACCTGATCAATTCCGTCTCAGACTCGAGGCCCGAAATGACTCGTTCAGGAGCCACACCTTTATAAGCCTTGCTGAACGCGCCAAAGTCAAAGAGTTTTTGCGGTACACGTTGGCAGTCGAAAGTCGCCAGCAGATCACGCCAGCCGAGCGTTGCTATGCGCCGGTAATGTCGTTCCATCGTGCGTGGCGCTCGCTTCAAAGCTTCGGCAATCGTGTCCGCTACGACCAGCGCGCGTGGCTGGTCCAAGATATCCATTCGCAATCTGGTCTGGAGATAATCCCGCCAGGCAGTGGGGCCAGTTTCGGCCTGGATCGCAGCGCCATCCCAGTTGATGAACTCCTGGATATGTAGACCATGTAAAATCTTTTCGAGTTGCGAAGCTTCGATATTCAATCTTTTGCGCCAGCTGTCGAATGAGGCCCTGCGTCCCTCGCCCGCACTTGCGTCGCACAACACACGAATCAGCGAAAGTCGAACTTCCGGTTGCGGTGCGATAGCTTCGAGCAACGACGAGAAGTAACGATGGATGCGGCCGCCCATCAGCTCATCTGTATATAACCTCTCGCAGTCGAGATAACTTTCCAGCGACACGTTTCTTTCGCGAGCCGCCTGCAAGAGTGCACTAATAAAAAATGGACTGCTCTCAAACTGCTGTACTAACAAGTCTCTCGTCTCTTCATTAATGGCGACGCGCTGGCGGCTGGCTACATGCTCAACTAACCGGCGTGCATCTTCCTCAGCGAGCTTTGGCAGGCGCAGCGTATCAATGAATTCAAAGTTGCAGTTTGCTCGATGGGCTGCTTCGAGTAATTGCCTACGCAGTCCTGCCATCGCAAACGACAAATTCGATCGGCAGAAGACGCGCAACATCTCGACGGCAAGATTTCCATCGGCCTCGAGACTTTGAGCCAGCTGCGCGCCGTCGAGCATGACAAACAGACGCCCATTGCGCGGCACTCTTTGCGGAGCGCTTAAACAAAACCGCACAAATGCTCGGTCGTCATTGCTGAAGCGTTCGCGGTTGTAGGCCTCGACTAAACGTTCAATCCATTCTAAATCGGCGGGCAGCGCAAGCTGAACGAGATCATTGAGAGTGAGAGAAGCTTCGCATAGCGACGGCTCGTTGCGTCGATAAGCGACGTACTGGCGCACAAACGTATTGAGAAACTCAATTGCCGCACTGACTGCGGTGGTCTCGCCGCGCGTTACGGCGAAATAGATCGGAATGATGTTCTCGCGACGCTGAAAGAGTTGGTCGTAAGCCTGGCGCAACAGCTCTGAAACTCCCGCCGAAGGCGCGAGGAGCAACAACAAACCGCGCGCTTCAGCAGACATGAAGGGGTGCGACACAACGCGCTGAAGCTCGACAGCCCGGCCTACAAACTCTGCGGGTGCCACTCGGCCGAGAATTCGCTGTGGGGGTTTTGATGGGTCTCTTGCACTCATCTTACGAGCGATTCCCTATTCGTCCTGGTAAAACTCAATGTAATTCTTGCCGTGGCTCTTCGCGTTGTAGAGCGCGCGATCGGCTGCGGCTATGACCCGATCAGCATCGTCGACGTGCTTTCCATACGTGGAGACACCGATGCTGATAGTTACTCGACCCAGTGGTTGCATCTTGCCCTGGGGATAGTCGGTGCTTGCCACTTTTTGCCGCATACGCTCGGCGATCACGCCAGCCTCGTTGAGTGTGGTCTGCGGGAGAAGTATGCCGAACTCCTCGCCTCCATAACGGCAAGCAACGTCCGCCGATCGAAGGGCGGCTTTCAAACAGTGCGCCGTAATTTGTAGCGCCTGATCGCCGGCCTGGTGTCCATTAAGGTCGTTGTAAGTTTTGAAGTCGTCGATATCGATCATCAGAAAACTCATCGGGTACTCATAACGCTTCGATCGATTTAACTCTTCGTTTAGTCGCTCTTCCAGATAGCGCCGGTTCAGCAGCCCTGTGAGTGGGTCGGTGATCGACATCAACTGAAACTGTTTGGCTCGCTCCTGCCACTCCGCGCGTTCCAAGGCCAGGGCGATCTGCGGCCCAATGATCTCCACCAGACTGAGGTCGACGTCGTCATATTTTCCGCCACCAGATTTGTCGGTGACGTTCAGCACGCCGATGGTGCGGCCTCCGATCGAAATTGGATAACTAAGAAACGATTTTGTCTTGTAACGCCGCTCGGAAGGTGCCGGCCGCAGCCCGGCTCGATCGATGTTCTCTACAACTAACGGCTTTCCTGTTTCTACGACGCTACCGGCGATGCCCTCGCCTGGTCGTATGCCCGGAACGTTCGAGACTTCAATCGGAAATCCAGCTCCAGCCTTGATCATGAGCTCGTTTCTAGTCTCATCAAGCACCAGCAGCGAAGCTCGGTCCGCCTGCAACAACTCTTTTGAGTTAGTCAGAATTGAGCTGTAAGTCTTTTGTGGATCTGACGAACTAATGCGTTCCAGGAAATGGCGCAGCGATTGAGCAAACCTCGTTCGATAGTCAAGTTCATTCCTTAGCTCATCGATCTCCCGTTGCAATTCAGCTGTAGCGGCAGACGGTGCGACTGCCGAAACCGTGCGTCGCCGCGTCGCCGCCTCCCCGTGTCCCCCCGTCTCCTCCCCTTGTCTCCCCGTCTCCCCATCTCTCTTCCTGGGTGCGGGTATTCCACCATTCTGACCGGCAAAACTGCGTTCGAACTCACGCGCTGACTGCTGTAGCCGGTTCGCCAACTGTTCGAGCCTGGATTGCTCCGAGAAAATCACATTGGCGAAAGGCTCCTTCTCCATCAACTCCTCTAAATCGCCGCCGCGCAGGCGCTCCACGATCGCTCGATAATCCGCCCCGGCAACAAACGCGCGACCTCCGATAGCCGCCAACTTCTTTCCCTTGCCAATCTGAACCGGTGTCGTGAAGCATTCGAGCCCCGCGTGACACTTGTAGTTGGTCACGCCACCCGCTGCGATAGCCCGGCGATGCGCGTCGCCACAATACGGGTCGCAGAGGCTGACGTACTCCGGAGAGGACTGAAAGGCGTGACAGATTGAATTGTTATTCGAAATCACCAGTGCCGGCGGTTGGTGGCCATTGATTAGCAGAAGCGACAAGCCGGCCGAGGACGCCAATTTTTCTTGAACTGGAGCCCACCCGGCAGGAGCATCGTCGGGAAGCTCCTGCGGAATAGCCTGCTTTGATTTTTGCAGCTTCTTCGTCAAATCTGAACAGTCGTTTTTTGGCCAATTGTACTACTCATAGACAGAACTCACTCTATGGCTATACGACTAATACGATGCAGTTTTCCAGACGTAATCTGGTGAGAGTCAAAGACTTGCGGCGTTCGGTAGGCCTGGAGCTTCGCCCGGAGGTACTTTTTCGATGTCCGGATGTTCGGGGCTAATCCGAATGCATGCAGCAAAGTGATTCGGCTTGATCTCTGCGAGAGGCGGCACGACCTGCTTGCAAACCTCAATTGCGTATGGGCAGCGGGTATGAAAACGACAACCCGCCGGAGGGTTAATCGGCGACGGGACATCGCCGGTCAATACGATTCGCTGCCGCGTCGCTTCAACTTGCGGATCGGGCACGGGCAAGGCTGAGATCAACGCGCGCGTGTAAGGCATAAGCGGATCGTCGTAGATTTCTTTCGCGCCCGCGAGCTCAACGAGCTTCCCTAAATACATCACCGCAACTCGATCCGACACGTGTCGAACGGCTCGTAGATCGTGAGAGATAAACAGGTACGTCAGATTCTTTTCGCGCCGGAGCCTTTCCAACAAATTCATGATCTGCGACTGGATTGAAACGTCGAGCGCAGATATCGGCTCGTCGGCTACGATGAAATCGGGATCGACTGCCAACGCTCTGGCGATGCCGATGCGCTGGCGTTGGCCTCCGGAGAATTCGTGCGGATAGCGTTTGATGAATCGCTCGCTCAGTCCCACCGTTTGCATTAATTCTTTCACTCGTCGTTCCGCGTCCTTGCCTCGGGCCAGTCCAAAGGTTTCGAGCGGCTCGCCGACGATCTGCCCGACAGTCATTCTTGGATTAAGCGACGCATAAGGATCTTGAAAGACAATTTGCAGGTGTCTGCGCTGTTTCCGCAGTTCTTTTTTCGAAAGATGCGCCAGGTCCTGATTGCGAAAGAGAATCTGTCCGGAGGAAGGTTTCGTCAGCTGAAGGATGGCTCGCCCGAGAGTTGTCTTACCGCAACCCGACTCGCCGACGAGGCCCAACGTCTCGCCGCCGTAGATGTCAAGCGACACGCCGTCCACTGCTTTGACTGTCCCTTTGATTCGCTTACGAAACAATCGCTGCGCGCCAAGGTTGAAATGGACGAACAAGTCGCGGATCTTCAACAACGGCTCGCGCTCAGTGCGACTCATCGTAAACCTCCTGAGCGAAGTGGCAGAGGGAGTAATGCTCGTTCGTAAGTTGTACAAACGGCGGAAACTCGCGGCGGCAGATGTCTTGCACGTGATCGCACCGAGCCGCAAATGAACAGCCGGAAGGTAAACGCGCCAAGTCCGGAGGCAAGCCCGGAATCTGATAGAGCTTACCCTGCTCATGAGTCGGATCTGGTACGGAGCGGAGTAAGCCCTTCGTATAAGGATTGCCGGGCCGTGCGAACAACTCGCGCGTCGGCGCCTGCTCAAACACCTTGCCTGCATACATCACAATCAGGTGGTCGGTCATGCCGGCGACTACACCGAGATCGTGAGTGATTAAAATTACGCTCGTGCCCGTTGTCTGCTTCAAGGTCTTTATGAGCTCGAGTATCTGCGCCTGGATGGTGACATCCAGAGCTGTCGTTGGCTCGTCGGCGATGATCAGCTCCGGCTGGCAGGACAGGGCCATCGCCACCATTACGCGCTGGCGCATGCCGCCGGAAAATTCGTGAGGATAATCATCTGCGCGGGCGCGAGCATCGGGAATGCCTACAGTTTCGAGCATCTTGATCGCGTGCTCGTAGGCTTCGTGCGTTGAATGGCCCAGATGAAGCCGCGTCACTTCCATGAGTTGGCGAGAGATCTTCATGAAAGGATTGAGAGAGGTCATCGGATCTTGAAAGATCATCGCGATGCGGCGTCCGCGGATCTTCCTTATTTCTGGTTCTGACAGTTTGAGTAGATCCTGGTTGTTGAACTTGACCTCGCCTGAAACGATTTCTCCGGGAGTGGGTATGAGACGAACGATCGCCAGATTAGCGACTGTTTTTCCTGAGCCTGACTCGCCTACGATGCCGAGAGTTTCACCGCGTTTGAGAGTGAACGAGACTCCGTCAACGGCTTTGACTGCGCCGTCTTCTGTGTGGAAGTAGGTTCGGAGGTCTTTAACCTCTAATAATGTTCCATTATGGTTCATGGTCAATCAAGACAATAGGTCATATTTGTCCTATTGGCCCTATATAGGTCGTATTCGTCCTATAGGCCCTATATAGGTCTTATTCGTCCTTAGCCGCATACTCTAAACAGCTACCTCCTGCTCTGGGGATCCAGCGCATCCCTCAACCCGTCACCCAAAAAGTTCAATGAAAACAACGCCAGCGCCATCGCAAATCCTGGAAACAATAGTTGCCACGGAAAAATTCCGAGATTCTGAATTCCATCGGCCGCCAAACTCCCCCACGAAGCCAACGGCGGCTGAACTCCTAATCCGAGAAACGACAGAAATGCTTCGCTTAACATCACCGAAGGAACCGTCAGCGTCGCGTAAACAATCACCGGACCAAGCGCGTTCGGTACCAGATGCCTGAAGATGATCTTCGGAGTTGATACGCCTGTGGCTCGCGCAGCCAGGACAAATTCCTGGTTCTTCAGCGAGAGTATTTGCCCGCGCACGATTCTGGCCATCGTCAACCATGAAACCGAGCCGAGGGCAATGAACAGTAGGATCAGTTGGCCGGTTGGCGTGTTACTTCTGAACATCGCCAGCAGCACGATGACCAGGATGATGTACGGAAGCGAGTACAGGACGTCGACGAAACGCATCATCAGGCTATCGATGCGACCGCCTAAATATCCGGCGATTGCTCCGTAAGCAACACCAATGATGAGCGACACCAAGGTCGAAATGATTCCGACCATCAACGAAATGCGACCACCCAATAGAACTCGAGCCAGCAGGTCTCTGCCCGAATTGTCTGTTCCCATAGGATGCGCCCAGGAAAAAGATCCATCCGCAGCTCGGAACGGCGGTATCGACTTGATCAGGTTCGCATCGGTCGGAATGTAGTCGTACGTGTACCCGGTGGCGGCTTTAATGATGGGCGGACCGAGAATCGCCGCGACTGTTATCACAATGGTCACAACCAAACCGAACACCGCTAGTTTGTTTTTAAGGAGTCGCCGCCACGCATCTTTCCATAACGAAGTTCCAGCAACGACTTCACCCTCTGTGACTTGTACGTCTTCTTCGCTGATGACGAACTCAGGCGGCGTATGAACAAGATCCGGATCCAACACGGGCTCCTGCCGCAACGCGCGGTCTTCCACTTCAACATTCCGTATTGGAGTGCGTTCGTCGTTCATCAGTAACGAATACGTGGATCGAGATAGGCGTAAGCAATATCCACGAGCAAATTCATCAGTAAAAGACTAATGGAAATGAAAGCGACGATGCCGATGATCAACGGCTCATCACGGTTTAGTGAGGCCTGGATAAAGTAGTTTCCGAGTCCCGGCAGCGCATAAATCTTTTCGACCACCACGGTACCAGTCAACAAGAAAGCCAGTGCGGGGCCTGTAAACGAAACCACCGGCATAATGCCGCCACGCAGAGCATGCCTGAGAACAACTGCTCGCTCGGATAAGCCTTTGGCGCGAGCTGTTCGAATGTAATCCGAACGTAGGACTTCCAACATCCCGGCTCGTGTCAATCGCGCAATGTAGGCCATGTAGATCGCGGAGAGAGTCAGCACGGGGAGGATCACATTGGTGCTCCAGAAGCCGTTCCAGCGCGCGGGCGGCAACCAGTAAAAATACAACGAGAGATAGAAGACGAGGATCGGCCCAAGAACGAAGTTAGGTATCGAGATGCCGACCATCGCCAGGGCCATAGAGATGTAGTCCCACTTCGTGTTTTGCTTAAGCGCCGCGATGCAACCAGCCGTGACTCCAACGACGAGAGCCAGCAAGTACGCCAGCAACCCGACTGTGACCGAGACGGGCAGCGACCTCGCAATGATCGAACGTACCGATTGGCCCTCGAATCTCAGCGAACTGCCGAAGTCCAGGCTGAGAACCTGCTTCATCGTCCTGCCGTACTGGACATACCAGGGCTGGTCCAAGCCGTACTTCTCTCGAATACTTTTTTCGATCGATCTCGGAATCCGTTTTTCTCCCGTGTAGAAGTTTCCTGGCGAGAGCTTGATCAAGCCCCAGGCGATCGTGATTACGATCAGTATTGTTGGAATCGTGATTAGTAAGCGACGGATGATGAAGTGAATCATTGTGCTGGACGAAACCCGGCGTGATCAAACAAAAAAGGACAGGCACGGACGCCTGTCCCGGCGTTTAAATCCGTCACTGAGGAGTGCCATAGTCCCATTTGGACGGATCGCGTTCGATGTAGACGAACTTCCAGGGAAACAAAGTGCTCGCATTTGGATACATACCTTTGACGTAAGGCTTTTTCACCCAGTTGACAGCCGCAGTTTCGATTGGAATGATCGGCTGCGCTTCTATCATGTACTTCTCTGCCTCGGAAAGAAGCTGATAACGTTTAAGTCGATCCGGGGTTCGGTTCGCTTGGTCTAGAAGCTGCACGTATTTTTTATCCCACCAGCCGGTGGAGTTGTCGCCGTCCGGCACATAATACAGACCAAGGAACGTAAATGGATCCATGTAATCAGCCGACCAGCCGGCAAAGGACAACCCTTTGTACTCGAGTCTGGTTCGGACATCCACGAACGTCCTGAAATCCATCGATCGCAGTGGCACAGTAATACCCAGGTTTTGTTTCCACTGAGCCTGCATAAACTCACCCATGATCCTGTTGTTGGTGCCGGTCGGGAATATGTATTCAACCTCGCTTACCGGAAACTTCGGACATTCATAAGATCCATCGGATTTACGAGTAACCGGGAATCCTGCCTCAGCCAACAATTGGCGGGCTTTCTCAGGGTCAAAGGGCGACAGTTGTGGTAATTGATAATCCGGAAAGATTTCGATGGGTGTAATTCCCGGTAGCCGCCTAATGATCTTCTTCCACGTAACCCATGTGTCTTTGTTAATTGAGAGATCGAACGCCTTACGCACGCGGAGGTCGTTCATTGGTGCCTTCGTGGTATTGATGGTGATGAAGACACTGACGGCTTCCGGCGCATTCATGTAGTCCTTCTTCGGCTTCACAGAGTCGATCCATGCGTTGGGAACGCTATGGTTAAAAATCGCGTCCACGTCACCCACTTTGTAGAGATTTAACGCCGTGGGCAGATCGACCATCGGATAAAAATCGATCTCATCAAGCCGTACAGTAGCTGCATCCCAGTACATCGGATCGCGTTCTACAGCCAGAACATCGTAAGGTTTCCATAGCTTCACCTTGAACGGACCACATGTGATGATGCGTCCCTGTTCGGCCCAATGCTCGCCAAACTGTTCGATGGCTTTTTTCGGCACCAGCCGGAACAATTGATGAGCCAGGAGATCTTTGAAAAAGGGCGCTGACTGATGCAGTGAGATGCGGACAGTGTAGTCACCTACGGCCTCAACACCGATGTCTTTGGCTTCGACTTTTACGAATTGTTTACCATCTACGAGCGTCCGGAGCTTCTCATCGGCGGCAAGGAGTTGAGTTCGAGCTTTTTCGTCGCCCGGTAGCGTCAGTCGCAAAGGCGAGTGCATGAATTCGTGAAACGCTGTGTTGGACGCCGGGGATTCGTTTGTTGAGTACTCTTTTTCCCAAGTCACCGGCTGCCCGCTCAAAGGCGGCGGAGTTTCACTCGGTGCGAGATCACTCTCGAGCAGGAACTTGCCGGTCTTCGGATCAAACACGAATACTGCGCCCGAGTTGTAAGCTTGCGAGTACCTGATGTGGTAGCCGTAGCTCGCGCCGCGCGCCCGCGTTTCCGGAGCCATTGCGCGGCGGAGACTGTAGATCACGTCGTGAGCGTTGATCGGATCGCCGTTGGACCATCGGGCGTTCTTTCTCAAGTAAAAGACAAACTCAGACGAATCGTTGTTCTCGTCCCACCGTTCGGCGAGAGCCGGTCGCGGTCGCAAGTCCTTGAGATCGTACTCCACGAGTCCCTCAAAAAGGGCCATGTAGATTCGGGCTTCAGGCTGGCCGGTGCTCTTGTGCGGATCGAGAGTGGCGGGTTCATCGCCGTTTATGTAGCGTATTACGTTTCGATCTGGTGGCGTCGTCTTACCGAAATACTCTCCACTGGAAGCGGCGATGTTGCAGGATGAGAAGAAAAGAGCCGAGAACAGGATGACAACCGAGCCGAGTAGGGGTTTGAAGAACTCTTTAGTCATCACTGACGTTTGGCCTACCACCCGCCGGAACTTAGCACGCACGCAGGTCCAAATCAAGAAGTTTACGAATCATCGATCCGCAGTTGGCGGACGCCATTCTGTGTTGATGTGCACTCGTTTAAGCAGCGGAGCGTCAAATACGTTCGTGTCAAATCCGTTGACATAAGGCTTCACGAGAGCGTAGGAAGATGCGAAGTACAGGGGTACGGCTTTCAACTCATTCAACGCTTCAGCCTCGGAAGCGGGAGTTGCGATGGAGCTGGCCGCTGAGCCTTCCGGCGTAGTAGTCGAGTCGGTCTGAGCTGGATTGCTGCTCAACGCGGTGGCCAATCGCGCATCCTGCTCAAATAACATCCGCAAATTCGTCAACTCGTCCGTAGTTTGCATAACGAGCCCTCGCCGTACTACATCATAGGCCCCCGCACTGATAGCTGCTTCGTATTCGTCCCAATTCTTTATAATTACTTCGGTTTCGATTCCCAGAACGGCCCGCCACATGTCAGCTATTGATTGAGCAACAATTCGCTGTTGCTCGTTACGATTGATCAGCAATCGCACCGTTGGGAAACCCTCGCCCTCAGGAAAGCCGGCCTCGCTCAACAATCTCTTTGCGCGGTCGTAATCCTTTTCGAGCAACTCTGATTTGTCGACAACCACCATTGAACCGGACATTGCTTCCGGCAAGAATCGCTTGGCCGGCTCAGTGGCACCCCCCATCTGATCTTGAGTTAAACGGTCACGATCGATAGCAATAGCCAGTGCTTCGCGAACACGCACATCGTCAAACGGTTCGATCGCTGTGTTGAAGCTGTAGTAAGTGAGCGCACCGTACGTTTCGCGGCGAAAGTCTTCGTAAGGCGCCAACAATTTCAAAGCGAGAGGCTCGAAAGGAGAATTGGTGACGGCGTCTACTTCACCAGCTCGATATGCCGCGAGTGCTGCCTCGGGATTTTTTGCTCCTACGAACTCAACGTGCTCCAGAGTAACTTCCTCCCTCGCCCAGTAATGCTCGGCGCGTTTTAGCACTACTCGATCGCCCTGGTTTTCCACCAGATTAAATGCGCCGTTTGAAACGAGGTGCATTGAAGTAATCTTTTTCAGAGTTTCATCGGCGCTCAGTTTCACGGGACGAAACACTGTATGAGCGACGAGAGCCGGAAAATTCATATCCGGCAACCGCAACTGAACTCGCAACACGCGATCTCCGACCGCCTCAACTCCAAGCGGATCTCCGGATTCTTCAGTCAAGACATTATCGGAGCCTTTAATGTTGCTAAGCAGGTCGGTGTGAGGCGCAAGATCACCGATCTTCATGGTGCGTTGCCATGAGTGGACAAAATCCCTAGCTGTCACCTTTTCGCCGTTGGACCAGCGGGCATCATCGCGCAGATAAAAAGTCCACACTCGCCCTTCCTGAGAGGACTCCCAGCGTGTCGCCACGGCCGGTACAGGGGCCAGTGTTTTTGGATCGTATTCAGTCAGGCCTTCGAAGATCGCTCTTACGGCATCCGTATCCGGCGGTGCTGCGGCAAATGCCGGATCAAAAGTCTGCGGCAGGCCGCCGTCAAACCAGCGGAACTCCTGTGCCGGCCGCACCGTCACACGCCCGTAATAAGGAGAGTTAGGCTCCTCGGTAAAGCACCCCGCCGGTGCAATCACGAGTACCACAAGGAGTACGCTAATGAGCTTTTTCTTCTGCAATTTATGCACGTTTGATTCCGCGCAGGTTTTTGTAGACTTCTTCGGTTCGCTGGCGCGCGCTGTCGAATCCTTCCGACGTATCGATTGAATAATCAGCGAACTTGAGTTTCTCTTCCTGAGGCATTTGAGACGCAATCCGTCGTTGAGCTTCTTCGCGGGGAATGCCTTCGCGACTTATCAGCCGTTCCAACTGCACATCTGGCCGGCAGTGTACGACGATCAGTTTATCAAAACGTTTATAGCCGCCTGATTCAATCATCAAAGCTGCATCGACAACGGCGATCCCGTCACGGTCCGCTTTTTCCCATTCGCGTAACTGTTCATCCTGTTTCGCGATGATGTACGGATGCAGGATCGAATTCAAGAGCTTTCGTTGCGTCTCATCCGCGAAAACCAGCGCACCCAGCTTTTGTCTGTCCAGCGTTCCATCGGCGCGTAGAACGTGTTCGCCGAACGCGTCAACAACTGCCGAGAGTCCAGCTGCTCCAGGTTCGACCACTTGCCTCGCAGTTTGATCCGCATCCAGTACATGACAGCCAAGCTTGGCCAATACGCTGGTAACGTACGACTTTCCTACTGCGATCGATCCTGTCAAACCTACTCGGATCATTTCCAATTGCCGATTGCCAATTGCCAATTGGTCTTTGGTCTTTAGTCTTTGGTGTGAAGTCGTAAGCTTCAAGTACAAAGTTCAAAGCCCAAACTTCAAAGTTCAAAGACCTGAGACCAAAGACCGAAGACCATCGCTCATCCCCTCCTCATCTTTGCAGCTTGAAGGGTGTTACGCATTAGCATTGCTACGGTGAGCGGGCCGACGCCACCGGGTACCGGAGTCCGTCTTCCAGCAACTTCGTCCGCTTCCGACGGATGCACATCCCCGACGAGCGTGTACCCGCGCTTCCGAATCACCTCCAACCGCCGTTCTGCCTCGTCTCCAAATAACTGCCTTGCGGTGGCCTCGTCAGTAATCTTGTTCATCCCAACGTCGATTACCGTGGCGCCCGGTTTGATGTGCTCCTTTCGTATCAAGGCTGGACGACCAATTGCCACCACGAGAATTTCAGCTTGACGGGTGACGGCCGCGAGGTCCTGCGTACGCGAATGGCAAACCGTTACCGTCGCATCGTTTTGAATCAGGAGTTGGGCCATGGGTCGTCCGACAATTTGACTGCGACCTACGACACAAGCATTTGCGTCTTGAATCGGAATCTGATTTCGTTTTAAGAGTTCGATGATTCCGGCGGGAGTACACGGCACAAACATAGGCCGGCCAAGCGCGAGCCGCCCAACGTTCACCGGATGAAAACCGTCAACATCCTTGACAGGATCTATCGCGTCAATGATTGCTGCCTCATCGATCCTGTTCGGCAGCGGCATCTGAACCAGAATTCCATCCACTGGTTCCCTGGAGTTGAGCGACTGCACGAGCTGTAACAGCTCATTCGCCGTGGTGGTCGCAGGCAGCACGTGATGTTCTGAACGGATACCTACTTCCTCACACGCCCGAATCTTGTTTCTAACGTAAACCTGCGATGCCGGATCATCTCCTACGAGCACTGCAGCCAAACACGGTTTCGATTCGACTGAGGGCCACCGCTCCGCGAGCTCTTTCGAGATCTCGTCTTTAATCTGCTGGGCTACAGTTACACCGTCCAGTAGTTGCGCGGTTGCCTGTTTTTTCTCAGTTATCATTGGACCTTTTGCTAAGCTCAATTTGGGAAACCACGTACCTTCGACGATAATTCCAAAAGTGCATCATAAAACCAAATTCATAAAACTGGCACCAATCCTGTTCGCAGGAATTGTAGTAACTCTGCCGATTAGTGCTCAGACACCGCAGGAACGGCACGCACGGATCAAGGCGGCAATGGAGTCGAGTGATGTGCGCGCTGCGGCTGTTGAACTCACCGGTTTACGATCTGACTCTACTGTTTTCGCTGCTAACAATTATGACTATCTGCTCGGTCGACTCCAGCAAAAGAGTGGCGACCTGGCCGCCGCAACTGCCTCGTATCAGTCGGTAGTAAATCGCAATTCACAGCTTTCACAGTATGCGCTTTGGCACCTGGCGCAAATCGCGCGAACCGCCGGAGATCTCACAGTCGAACGCGAAAGACTAAGCCAACTGATCACGACGGCACCCGCAAGCTTGCTTCGAGAAGCCGCGACCTTGAGACTCGGCCGAAGTTTCTTCGACAGCAAAGATTACTCGGCAGCCCTCAACACGCTTCGTCCGCTTTTTGAATCAGCGCCGAAAGCAATCGCGCGGGAAGCTCTCGCATTCATGGGAGAGTCACTCTTGCGCTCGGGACGACGTGAAGAAGCTCGCGATGTTTTCCGCCGGATCCTGACGCAAATGCCGGATGCTTCACGGCCTGACGACTTCGCGCTCGCTGCCGTCCGCGCTCTGGACAGCACTGAATCTTCTCAAACGCAGCCAGTCAAACTTCCGGAGCCTGAGCATCTGCTGCGTGCGTCAGTCTATCAGTTTAATCGCGACTTTGACGCAGCGCGTTCGCATTTTCTTGCTGTCGTTCAACATTATCCGCAGAGCCCAACCGTGGCGAATTCGCTATACGAAGTCGGACGAGGACACTATCAGCAAGGAAAGTACGACGCTGCGCTCCAGTACTTTGATCGTGTGATCACGCAGTTTCCCAATAGCACCAGCACGCGCGACGCACTCACCTTCTCGGCTGGCGCCTACAATCGTTTGAAAAGAACCGATGATGCGGTGGCGACTTACAAACTGTTCATCGCGCGCTTTCCAGACGCGCCGAACCCTGAACGGCCACATTTGAACATTATCGATGCACTTCACGAGGCCGGTCGTCACAAAGAGGCGTTAAACTGGGTCAGTCAGACGCGATGGAGCTTCAAAAATCAGCTTGGTGATACTTTGGCGCTCTTTGCCCAAACACGAATTCACATGGCCCAGAGTGCATGGTCTTCAGTAATTGCCGATACTAATGAGCTTCGCAAACTACAGGAACAAGGTGGAACACGCACTCCCGGTGGAACGACACCGTCAGAAGTAACGTTTCTTCGTGGTTATGCTCTCGAGCGCCTCGGGAGAGTCAATGAAGCAATCGCCGAGTATCTTTCGATACCCGACGGTCGAAACGAATATTACGGAAAACGTGCGACGCAATGCCTATTGGCGATGGGAGCTGATGCGAAAACGCGTGCACTGATCGCGGCGCATGCAAAAACGCTCCGAAACCGTGCGGAGGCGGCGCTCCTTAACAAACAATTTGAAGACGGACGCAAGCTGGCCCAGAAGGCTCTGCGGCTCACCACGGATGAAGCGCTAAGGAATGAGACGCTGGAGCTTGTCGTGCGAGCTTACGATGAATTGCCCGCCTACAAGTTCCCTGGTTTCAACCTGCTGCCACTCGGGAGACAGGAAGTAAAAACCGAATCAGGATCAGCAGCGATAACTCACGAGGCTATTGCTCAAGAACTCTTCTTTCTTGGCCTCTATGACGAGGCAGTTCCTGAATTTGCCGCTGATCGTCCTGGGAGCGCTTCCGCTCAATCGGATCTCGACTACTCACTTGCCGTTTATGCGTTGCGCGGTGGTCTCGCAAATCGTGCGGTGCGTTTTGCAGAGCAGGCTTGGAAGCCGATCCCGCCAGACTATGTTTTTGAATTCGCAACGCAACAGATGGTTGACCTGTTGTACCCGCTTCCCTTCCGTGAGTCTCTGCTGAAGCATGCGTCGCCAAGAGGAGTCGATCCTCGGCTTGTCATTGCAGTTGCCCGGCAAGAGTCGCGGTTTCAACCGGATGCAAAATCAATCGCCGCCGCGCGCGGCTTGATGCAATTCATTCCTGAAACT
>DATEDU010000074.1:0-21646 GCA_035281525.1 Pyrinomonadaceae bacterium
ATCGAGACGCGTTGGGCCGGTCGCGTGGCCGATCGTCTGGGCGCAGGCGTCGAGATCCAATTTCATCCAGCGATCGATGGCAGTCCGGAAGAATTGGTCAATGACGCTTTTCTGGAATACTACCTGAACGATCACACAACGATACGTGTTGGACAATTCATCAAGCCATTCGGGTTCGACATCCAACAATCAAGTTCGGTGCGCGAGTCGCCTGAGCGCGCGATCTTTGCCGGCTACTTTTTCCCAGGTCAGCGAGATCGTGGCGTGCTGCTGTTTGGCGATCTTGATTTCTTAGATCTGGCGGCACTTCGCAACGTGCAATACTTCATCGGCGCTTTCAACGGAAACCGATTCTTCACCGACAACAATCGGCAACTGAATTACCTCGCGAGACTACGAAGAGTCTTCGACCGCCAGCGAGTAGCAATCGGCTTGTCAGCGCAAGTGGGCAAGCAGCTTCTCCCGCTAGGCACGTCTGGCACCAACAACGAAAACCTTTTCGGCTTTGACTTCCAATACGCGGTAACCGATCGCTTTGGATTGCGTGGTGAGTTTGTCATTGGCAACACGCCCTCTACGCTCCTCTCGATTGAGCCCGAATTTGCTCCAGCGTTTCGTCCAGACGCACACTCCTCAGGAGGTCACTTCTTTGTTAACTACAGGTTGACGAGTCGTGACAACATCTACGCACGCTACGATCAATTCAACAACGATCCCGTGTCGGGTCGAAACGTTCGCGCGTTCAACTTCGGATTCTTCCGGCCCATCGGCGAATTGTCGCGGCTGAGTTTTGATTACCAGTTCAAAAACCGGCCTTCGTTCAACGACGATGCGGTCAATGGACGATTGAACGTGACTTGGGCCATCGAGTTTTAACGAGAAGGGATGAATACAGTTGAGGCACTGAATACAACCTCTTCTCGTGGTCGGGCTTTTGTCGATCTGAGGGTGGCACGTTTGCCGGCGTTGTCAAAGTCGGGTCGTGGACCAAAGTCGATTCGGTTCCGCACTTCGAAGACCTGCGTATAAATGCGAAGTACGGTAGGCCGCTCCTCCGTGGCAGTCGCCTCTATTAGTCAGGCAATTAGAACCAACCTTCCAGGCGCCATCCACGTGAAGCGAATAGCGGGACGAAGGCAGGAGGAATGAACAAACGGTCTTCTGGATTGGGAATCCTGAAGTAATGTTGCGGTCGCAAAATAACATCGTCGTTGCGGCTCAAATCAATTACTGCACGATTGGGCGGTTCGTGCCGACCGAGATACCGCACTTCGAACGCTTCGAATCGGAGCGGATTGTTAGGATCAAAGACGGTGTTTACGTTTGCGTTGGCACGGGCTTGCTGGACAAACTCGCGTGCGCGGCGTAGCGCCGGTGTCGCCTGAGCCACCTGGTTCGCTGTGCTAGGAGCGATGACTGCATCAAGCAATGACGACGACTCACGAAACGGATCGATATTGGGCCAGATGAAATTGCGCCAAATTCCAGCATGCGCTCGTTATAAGAATGCGGACGCGGGCCAGGATTGTTAGGGTCGGGCTGGTTCCGATTAATAAAAGCCAAGTAGCGCCCAAAAGAATCGAAGATCTCGAACGAGAATGAATGGAAGTACCTGAAGCTATTCAGATCTTGCCCGAGGGCGTTCATATCGGCTTGTATCAAGCCGATGAGTGCCTGCTCAGCGTTGTCACCGTGTAAGCGATGATTCACACCGGCACCGGGACCGATGCGGGCGCGTAGATGATCGACCAGATCCGCATCGAGGTTAAAGACTCCAAACTGCGGGAGAAAAGGATCAGTAAGAAATGCTTCCCATTCCGGTGAATCGAGGCAGCGCTGCGCAGATGAACCGGGCAGCTGGAAATTCTTTTCTGGTGAGTCGATGCCGAGAAATCGCACCGATCCGCTCCCTTCGATATGAAATCCGATAGTATCGCCATCCGCGATAGAAGCATTGAGGGATTGCGGTTGACCGGTTGTTTCGCGACGCACGCCCCCGCGGGCGCGTATGTCACCATTCGTGGCAAAGAAAACCTCAGGCATGATAGCCATGATCAGATCCTCCCTGCATTTGGCGATGAATGGCAGCGGCAGTACGCAACGCTAGCGCAGCGAGTGTCAGCGTGGGGTTTGCGGTAGCGCTCGTTGTAAAGACGCTTGAGCCGACGATCCACAGATTGGGAACGTCATGAGTGCGCCCCCATCGATCGACGACGGAATCCTTTGGATTGTCTCCCATGATCGTTGTACACATGATGTGGGCAGCAGTGTTCCAATTCACTCGACCCGTCTGCTGATTGTCGAGCGGTTTCGCTTTCGGACTGATGGTAGCTCCCATGAGCTCGAAAAGTTCTTTTGCCGTCGCGAGGCCTTCCCGAAGTCCCCCTTCCGAATACTTGCCGATATCGAAAGTAAGCTTCGGCCGAGGGATCCCAAGTGCGTCTTTCAAGTCTGAAGGTTCGATGCGATTCTCTCGTTCCGTCAGCATTTCAGTCGAAAAGCTGAGTCTCAACATTCGCGGGATTTCATCAGCGACCGCCGCGGGGAGGGTTGAACCATATAAGCCCTTGTCCGGCCGGTTTTTATCAAGAAGGTTCGCTATAACTGTCGCCGGAGAACCAGTACGTCCCCAACCATCGTTGCCAATTGTCATGCGAAACGCGCTGCGCTCATTGCGGAATTCGCCGTCCCGAAAGTCCTCGATACTGGCAATGCTTTGAGGTCCACGAAACGGAAACAATGGCTCCGGGAAGGTTGCAATCAATTCGAACTGAACGTGATCAGTAAGGTTTTGCCCTACTTGCCCACTGGAGTTAGCCAACCCGTTTGACATGAGCAGAATTTTGGGGGTCTCGATTGCATGCGCCGCAAGTATGACGATCTCACCGTGAACGTGTTGTTCTTTCTTACCGTTCGGTGACTTCCAGTCTATGTAATAGACGTCGTTGACGCGACCGTGTGAACCCTTTTCTAGTCGCGTCACTACAGCCCCGGTTCGAAGTTCTACGTTAGGAGGTCGCATACGTCGTAGATGTGTAGTGGCATCATATTTTGCCTGAATTGGGCAAAGTGGGATGCAATTGGAATGACCTTCGCAGGCGGGTCGGTTGTCGAAAACCGCAGTGTTGCGAGCTTGCGGCGTTGTCACGACGTTAACCTGTGTCCCTCGCACTGTTTTACCGTCAATTCGCGCCTTCACCCGCTGGTCGCTATACGAAAGTGGAATCCCAGGCATGGGAAAGTGCTGGCTTCGAAAGCCTCCATGAAGGCCATCAAACTCAGCGTGGTTCCCGGAAACACCTAGCTCCCACTCAGCCTGGCAATACCAGGGTTCCAGTTCGTTGTAATCCAGCGGCCAGTCGCGGCCCACACCAAATTCACTGAACAGTCGGAAGTCGTTAGGAATGAATCGTGGACAGTTTCCACGCCAAGACCAAGTGCTGCCGCCAACCATCCGGTTGTAACTTGCTTTGAAAGCGTCTTTCGATTCATCACTGTAATCGTAATATTGATAGAGTTTGTCAAACTCAAACTCCTGGAGGCGGTCTTGCTTCTGTTTGTCTAGTTCACGTTGAGAGTTTTCAGGCGCCGGAGCGAATTTGCGACTTTCAAGACTGAGGTACGGAGCAAACGGAGTCCCGCGATGGCCTTGAGTATCCATTGTATGGTGGAACAGAACCAGCTGACCATTGCTTATTCCATTGTCACCAGCCTCTAGAATGAGAATCTTGTAGTCGCCCAACTGCGAAAGTTTCCAGACAGTCAATGCACCAGCGACGCCCGAGCCGATCACGATAACGTCATACTGATTCTTCATGGGGATTGTCCTTTCAAGTCCTGGCGGTATATCCCGGTTCGGATCATGGCTTACTGGTCCAGTAGCCGTGCAACTGGTTGGAAAAACCAATCGGGTGTGCTTTGATTAATGGCCAAACATTGCCGTGCTCGTAGAAGCCGCCGTCAAGAAGTTCGCCGGTTTGGTCCTCGAACTGCGAGAGATACCAGATGTTCACGATTTGCCTCGCGACGATTGCGTCTTTGGCCGAGAATTCCGGAGTCGCACGTAGCGTCGCTAGAAGTGCATCGTCAATCGGAGGCTTCGGATTGGCGGTAGCCAAGCTCTTGTAAGCCTCGAGCAGCGCTGGAAACTCTATTGGATAAGTGCCTCGCAGCTTCCGAATGTACTCTTCAGCGATGGGCAAG
This sequence comes from Pyrinomonadaceae bacterium, assembly GCA_035281525.1. Classification (GTDB taxonomy): domain Bacteria; phylum Acidobacteriota; class Blastocatellia; order Pyrinomonadales; family Pyrinomonadaceae; genus PSRF01. The sequence continues at coordinate 4,204 of DATEDU010000074.1, forward strand.
TTGAGTTCGCGAGCCTCCGGATCATTCAAGAGCGAGTCGTAAAGACCTGTCAGAAGCGCCGACAACTCCAGGAAAAGTTCTGTCTCATCCATGGGATCGATCCTCCTATTTTGTGCATGCGAGTGCCGATGCTTTGCAGCTGCGGGGTACAACGGACAGTGCTTCTCAAGCAATTTGTCGTAGCGGCGACAGACGCGCCGAAACCGTTGCCAATGCTTATCTTGACATCCATAAGAAATCTTCTGGCGTGAGAAAGCCAAGAGGCCTCACGCGAAGCGCGCTCCGACGTATGCCTAGCTAATATGTCTTTCTTGGATAAAACATTTCTGTCTGCCTTCCGTGGGCTTAGTAGCAGACGTAAGTTGTTGTCGTTAAGTGCCTGGATTTAGCGAGTGTGCGAGGAGCAACTCGTGCGAATTCAGCCGTTGGAAACGGGCTGACAATAGTCCTCGTTGCGAGCAAAGTCAATAGCCCATTTCGAGAACGTTTTACGAACCAATGGTTTTTATCTTCGTCGAGTGTTGATTCGCTGTCGCTAGGAAATTTTTACGAAACAAATAGATACGAGGATGGTACAAAGCGTAAGATTTTCGCATAATCTAACAAATCGCCAATCAAGAGGAACTGAATCGTGCCAAAACACCATTATCAAACTCTTCTTTTCGCTGCCGTTTGCTGCTCCTTCCTCTTCGTCGCATGCGACAGGCGGCAGTACTCGAAGGAAGCGGGGAACTCTGGGGATGGTTTGTTACGAGAGGTAACCGTCTACGTGTCAACCGATCGAGTCTTCTCGGAGCCTATTTTGAAAGCGTATGAACAGACGAGCGGTGTAAAGGTAAACGTTGTCTATGACACAGAAGAGACGAAGTCTACCGGACTTGCGAACAAACTACTTGCGGAGAAGGATCGGCCTCAGGCTGATGTGTTCTGGTCCAACGAACCGGTGCGCACGCTGGTGCTCAAACGAAACGGCGTGCTCACGTCGTATAAATCGCCTAACGCTGAGGGTATCCCCGCTACTTTCAAGGACCCGGAGGGCTATTGGACCGGTTTTTCGGCACGCTCACGTGTAATCGTTTACAACACTAATCTGGTGAAGCCTGACGAAGCTCCGAAGTCGATATTCGATCTTGCCGATCCTAAGTGGAAAGACCAGGTTGCCATCGCAGATCCCCGTTTTGGCTCGACATCATTCCATGTGGCTGCGCTTTACGCAGAAGTCGGCGATGAACGCGCAGAGGAATTCTTCCGCAAGCTCAAGACGAATGGTGTGAAGATCGTGCCAGGGAATTCTGTCGTGCGAGATATGGTGGCGCGCGGTGAAGCCAAGGTTGGTCTTACTGATACCGACGATGTCAATGTTGCGCTCGAAGATAAGAAGCCGGTTGCGATGGTCTTTCCCGATCGTGACGGCATGGGCGTGCCGATTATGCCTAATATGGTCTCTCTCGTTGCGAATGGCCCCCACTCGGAAGCAGGTAAGAAGTTGATCGATTACCTGCTTTCTCCTGAAGTCGAGCGTATGCTGGCGCAATCTGAAGCTGTGCAAATACCGCTTCACTCAGGTGTGGAAGGACCAAAGAATATTCCACCGCTCTCGTCTTTCAAACCAATGACGCTGGACTACAGCAAGGCCGCCGATCGCGTGGAGGACGTAACAAAGCGCCTGCAACCTATATTGGGATTATAAGAAGTTGGAGCCTCTCTCCGTAAACACTAGTGCGTTCCGCCATGCGCGTGCCCTCCCCTCAGCGCGTGCCCTCACTCTCGGTTTGGCTGTAATGCTGTTTGTACTGTTCTGTGTCTTGCCTGTGTTTTACATGTTCGTCGTCTCTCTGAGGGATGCCGCAGGTAGTTTCACTCTAAATAATTATCGACAGTTACTCACCGACCCGCGCCAACGCGCACTAATGGTGACAAGCATGGAACTCGGTGTAGGTGCAGCGATATTTGCAACAGTTCTGGGCGCACCACTGGGACTGCTGTTTGCACGTGCTTCTCTGCCTGCGAAGCGCTTCTTGCGGCTCGCGCTAGTTGTACCGCTGGTGATACCGCCATACATCATGGCGCTCGCGTGGGTGCTGTTGACTGGTCCAGTCGGACTTTTCGCCAGGACCGCGGGGCGCGATTTCTTATCAAATTGGACCTACAGTCTCACCAGTGCAATCGTTGTCCTTGGCTTAACCTTTTATCCACTCTCAATGTTGGCAACCGAGGCTGCGGCACGGCGCGTGGACGCACGTCTGGAAGAGGCGGCGCTGCTCTCTGCCAGTCCGCGTCGCGTGCTCTGGCGTATTACATTGCCAATGATCGGACCAACCGTTGCTGCCGCAGGTCTGATCGTATTCGTACTTGCACTCTCCGAGTTTGGTGTGCCCGCGCTTTTACGTGTTCGCGTCTTTACCACGGAAGCCTTTACAGCATTCGCTGCATTTTACGATTTCGGCGCCGGCGTCGCACTCTGCGTGCCGTTGCTGGTGGTCGCGTTGATTGTAAGCGTTGTTATCAAGATCATTATCGGTGAACGGTTACTTGTTACAACTGGAAGTTTGCGGTTAGGACTTCCTTTGACTTTCAGCCGGCCCTTTAGAACTGCGATCCTGATCGGGATCGCTGGTGTGATTTTCGCCTCGACTTTTTTACCACTTGCGGCACTGCTGTTTGAGACAATAGGAATCCATCGCATCACTGCAGCCGCTTCCACATCAGGAGATGCAATCGCGAACAGTTTATGGCTGGCTTTTGCGGGGGCGACATTCATAGTTGCATTGGCTGTGGTGCTCGGCTATGGACGTGCGCGAACGCAGAGCCGTCTTCGAATGTTTTTCGATCCTGTATTGCTTCTTCTTTTTGCGGTGCCGAGTACAGTAGTTGGAATCGGAATAATTGGACTCTGGAATCGTGACGGCGTTATGGGCCAAGTTTATTCGAGCCAATGGATAATCGTGGTCGGATACCTTGCGCGTTTTGCGCCAGTTGCTGCATTGATGTTGGCAGCAAGTGTTCGACAGATTTCCACCTCAAGTGAACATGCGGCCGAAGTAGCAGGTGCAAGTTGGATGCGTATGTTCGCGAGCATACTTCTGCCGCAACTGCGCACCGGCATCGTGGCAGCATGGGTCGTTTCGTTTATTTTTTGCTTTGGAGAGCTCGGAGCGACCATACTTGTCGCGCCACCAGGGGAATCGACCTTGCCCGTGCGCGTTTACACACTCATCGCGAACACACCTTCATCTGAAGTCGCTTCATTGGCGCTGATGCAAGTGGGCATCACACTCGTACCGCTTATCTTGCTCACTATTTTCCTCCCTAAGAAAGGAACGAGAAAACCGGCGTGAGCGGCGCGTTTCTAAGACTCGTAGACGTGACCAAGCGATTTGATGAACGCTTTGTGATCGAGCGTGTCTCTCTCGAGCTTCATGAAGGGCAAGCTATGGCACTATTGGGTCCTTCGGGTTGCGGTAAGACAACTCTATTAAGACTCATTGCCGGCTTGGATACGCCAGACGAAGGAGAGATTTGGATCGCCGGACAGAAGGTAGCAGCAAAAAGACGAAATACTGTTCCGCCGCGCGGACGTAATATTGGCTTTGTGTTCCAGGATCTTGCCCTGTGGCCTCATTTAACCGTCGCCGGTAACTTGGAGTTCGTTCTTCAATCGCAACGGTGGGAGAGGCGTACGCGTAGAGACCGCGTTGATGAAGTACTGAAAATGGTCCACATGGCTCCTCATGCTGAGAGATACCCGAGCCAACTTTCCGGAGGCGAGCAACAGAGGGTCGCGATCGCGCGGGCATTAGTCGCGCGTTCACAGCTATTGCTGCTGGACGAACCGCTATCGAACCTGGATTCAGATCTCAAGTCTACTCTGCTCGAAGAGCTCTCTGTTTTACAACGAAGGCTCAAACTAACAGCGCTGTACGTAACACACGATAAGGCTGAGGCTGCGACCTTCGCCGATCGCGTTGCGAAAATGAAAAACGGCCGGATTAATGAAATAGTCATTTCAGACGTAGCGAGAGTTAATGTTTCGTCAAAGGCAATCTTATGACGGTGCAAGGAGTATCGTGATGATATCAAGAAGAGAAGCAATGGGGAGAATTGCCACCGGCAGTGCGGGTTTAGGACTTCTGGCAGCTTCGCCTGAGCTTGTAACTGCCAGTCAGGGTTCAATGTCTGACACAACGCCCGCGCGGGCCTTTCGCGGCGTACATCAACCTCGCCCATTGCGTTTCGATCCAACCAAGCTCAAGGGATTGTCTGAAAAACTGATTCGCTCTCACTGGGAGAACAATTATGGCGGCGCCGTGAAGGCGCTAAACGCCGTCGAGCAACGACTCGCCTCCATGTTAAAAGAAAAAGATCTGCCGGCGTACATGTATGGAGATTTGAAGCGAGAAGAGTTGGTCCGCAGTGGCTCTGTCGTGCTGCACGAGTTGTACTTTGCCAATCTCGGTGGCGATCCAAAACCTGGTGGTAAGGTGCTCGATGTCATCAAACAGTGGTTCGGCACTTATGAGCAGTGGGAAGATGAATTCAAGAAAACTGCTAACGCATTAGGCGGTGGCTCAGGCTGGGTGATCTTTGCCGAAAACGCTCACACCGGAGAATTCCATAATTACTGGTCATGGGATCACATGCACAATGTTCCGATGGGTCGTCCGTTGATTGTGCTCGACATGTACGAACATGCTTACCACATGGACTACGGCGCCGCCACCGCGAAGTATGTTGACGCGTTCATGCAGAACGTAAATTGGGGAGAGGTAAACCGCCGCGTCGAGGCTCTCACGTGAACCTGTAAGGCATGTCAGATCCGTTCGGTAAGGTTAATTTCGAGCATGACAGTGGCCCGCGGTAGGTTGAGTGAGCAACTGGCGGCGGCACGAGATGAAAAACATGATTAATCCTGCAAAGGAGGAAAGAAAATGGCAAATCCGAAGTTTGAAATCGGCAGTACTAACGACACGACCCCCGACGCGGGCGTCGCAAGTATTGATATGAAGCTCGAGGCGGTCGTCATCCCCGTCTCGGATGTAGAACGCGCGAAGGAATTCTACACGAAGCTCGGATGGCGGCAGGACGTCACGCCGCCGAGCTCCGGCGTATTCCAGTTTACGCCGCACGGCTCGGCGTGTTCGGTTCAGTTCGGCAAGAACTTGACGTCGGCCGCGCCGGGCTCGGCTCAAAATGCGTTTCTGATCGTCTCCGATATCGCGGTAGCTCGAGACAAGTTGCTCGCCGCCGGCATCAACGTGAGCGAGCTCTTTCATATAGGACCGAACGGTTTCGAGGGCGGTCCCGATCCTGAACATCGCAGCTATCTGACGTTGGCCTCGTTTAGCGATCCCGACGGTAACAGTTGGTTGCTGCAGGAGATTACGAAGCGGCTGCCTGGGCGCATCGACACGGGCGTGACTTCGTTCGGCTCCGCAAGCGACCTGGCCAGCGCGCTTCGGCGTGCTGAACTCGCCCACGGCGAGTATGAGAAGCGACTTGGGCAGCGCGACGCAGACTGGCCCACTTGGTACGCCAGCTACATGGCGGCGGAACAGGCCGGGACAGAACTGCCGCAGTGAGACACTTATGAACGAGAAGGACGGAAGGGTTCAATCGATCATTGCGGATGAAAAGCGGACTGAGGTGGCCGTACTCGCTGCCGGCTGCTTCTGGGGAGTGGAAGAAATCCTGCGCGACGTACCGGGCGTGATCGATACTGAAGTCGGGTATACGGGCGGCTGGCTCGAGAATCCGACGTATGCCGATACACATCACAGTAAGTCGGGACACGCCGAAGCAATCCGCGTTACGTTCGATCCAACAGTGCTCAGTTACGAAGACTTACTCGAGAAGTGGTTCTTCAAGCTGCACGATCCGACTACGCTCAACCGTCAAGGCTACGACGTCGGCACTCAATATCGCTCGGCGATTTTTCCCCAGACACCTGAGCAGAAGATCACCGCAGAGCGAGTGAGGGCGCGGGTAGACGCGTCGGGGAAATGGAAGCGCCCGATCACGACGACGATTGAGCGCGCCTCAACTTGGTACAGCGCCGAGGAATATCACCAGGATTATCTGCGGAAGCACTCTGGAGGGTACAGCTGTCACTACATGCGTGACTAACGGAGCTCTCTAGTTCGATGTGATTTACTGCGCGGATCACGTTGAAAGGACGAAAGGGATTCTCATGACAACGGTTCGAATCATGACCATAGCGGCGCTGATCGCCACAACCCTCCTTGCGCTGCACGTCGGTCAGGCACAGCAAGTGGGAGCCCGGCGCATCGATCTCCAGCGACACGACCTCAGCGTTCCCGGACGCGAAGTCATCCAAGTGCGCGTCGAGCTCGAGCCAGGAACGACGGCCCCGAGGCACTCGCATCCGGGCGAAGAGGTCATCTATGTCCTCGAAGGCACGTGGGAATACACGGTGGAGGGCAAGCCTCCGCTGACGCTTAAAGCCGGCGACGTCCTGTTCATCCCGGCCGGAACGATCCACTCGGCGAGAAACGTCGGCACCAGCCGCGCAGCAGAGCTCGCCACGTATATCGTGGAAAAAGGAAAACCGCTCGTCGTGTTGGCCAAGTAATTTCTTGATATAGGAACCAACTATGGAAAGACGACGCAATCTGTTAGTGGGAATCGTGGTCGGTATAATAATTGTCGTAGCGTCAGTTTACGCCTCTGGGTTATCAGATCTATTGCTTCGTCCCTTCGGCATTTCCGCTGAATACGACAGTTCGGAGTCGGCTACTGCGCCAGAGCTGGTCACGGGAAACTGGATAAATTCCGAACCGTTAAGTCTCAATAACCTCCGCGGTCGAGTGGTGCTAATCGAATTTTGGACCTTCGGTTGTCTTAACTGCCGTAACACGTTGCCCTTCGTCAAAAGCTGGCACGATCGCTATCGCGACAAAGGGCTCACCGTCATTGGTGTGCACTCGCCTGAGTTTGCTGAGGAGAGAATAGTCGAAAACCTTCGACGAGAAGTTGATTCACTAGAAATTACGTATCCGGTACTCGCGGACAACGACTATCAAACCTGGAACGCTTATGGCGTCGAAGCCTGGCCTACCGTGTTTCTGTTAGATAAACAAGGGCGAATTAGATGGAAACGCGTTGGTGAAGGCGATTATGACGAGACAGAGCGATTGATTCAGAAGTTATTGGCTGAATAAGCGGGGTACACGAAAATGAAAGCGGCGCAGGTAAGTAACGCAGGCGGGGATTGGGAACTGGTCGAACGCGATATCCCTGAACCACAATCAGGACAGGTGCGCGTGAAAGTCGAGGTGTGCGGCATTTGTCACAGTGATGTCCTGGTGAAAGAAGGTCTCTGGCCTGGACTTCAATACCCACGCATCCCTGGTCACGAAATCGCCGGACGCATCGACGGATTTGGCGAAAACGTCACCACATGGACCAAGGGCCAGCGCGTTGGGGTTGGCTGGCATGGTGGACATTGTTTCGTGTGCGAGCAATGCCGGCGTGGCGATTTCGCCATGTGCGTCAATCGAAAAGTGACCGGGCTCGACTTTGACGGCGGATATGCCGAGTACATGCTGGCACCAGCTTCTGTGCTGGCGGCGATTCCGGATGAGGTTCCCGCTGAAGAAGCGGGACCTTTTATGTGCGCCGGCGTAACAGTCTTCAACGCATTACGCAATTCGAGTGCACGCGCTGGAGATGTCGTCGCGGTACATGGAATCGGCGGACTCGGCCATCTCGGAGTTCAATACGCGCGGCGGATGGGTTTTGAGACGGTCGCGATCAATCGAGGAACCGATAAGGAACCGCTGGCGCGAAAGCTCGGCGCTCATTATTACATCGATGCAACCGCTTCAGATGTAGTGGCGGAATTGCAAAAGCTAGGAGGCGCGAGAGTGATTCTTGCAACGGCACCAAACGCGCAAGCGATATCTGCCTTAGTTGATGGTTTGTCACCTGATGGCGTGCTCCTGGTTCCTGCAGCGCCGGCTGAACCACTTACAATCAATATGTTCTCCTTAATTCCCAAAAGGAGTTCAGTTGCGGGTTGGTACTCGGGCACTGCAAAGGACTCGCAAGACACGATTGAGTTCAGTGCGTTGAGTGGCGTGCATCCGATGATCGAAAAGTATCCTCTTGATCGCGTGGCGGATGCCTACGAACAAATGCACAGTGGCAAAGCGCGGTTCCGCGTTGTTCTCACAATGAGTTGACGAACGATATGCTTATGATTGTGACAATGGTGTCAACTCGATCCGCTTAAATTCACACGCATTTAATATTCGCGCCACCTCGCCTTAACCAGCCGATAATACAGTCGAAGCGAATAATAGAAGAAAAGTTACGTCATGATTGAGGACACGAGTCGAACTGAAGAAGAGTTTCAAGTATTTTGCATCTGGTGCGGAGCTCGGATTCGAACTGACGAGGACGAGGATTCTTATCGAACTTGTTTGCGATGCTTTTACCGGATGGTCAGCGATCAACTCGCCTCTCAAACATCCACCAGCGCCGGTAGGACATTTGCGAGCGATCGGTGAGAAGATAGCCTTACGTTATCAGCCAACGACGCCTAAACGGACAAACCGCGCATCAATCCACTGAAAAGTAACGTCAGAATATTGACTGAGGCCGTTGGTTCGGGAGTATACTCCTGCCTGTCTCAGGCCACCCAGAATTAACCCCGGCAAAACCTCGCTGCTCATACTCCGAGCCACTAGGAGGTGGCGGAATTGTTTCCTGGTTTTCCAGCCAAAAAGAATCTCTCCGTTTTGGAGTTTTGGCTGCCTTTTGCCTACATCAGAGCTTTAAAAGGAGGACGACAATGTTCCCGAAAAAACTTTTCTCTTTTACCTCGCTGCTTGTAGTTTTCCTTTCCTCAATCGCGATCGTGTTCGCCCAACTGGGAACCGCAGGCATTAGCGGTCTGGTTTCCGATACTAACGGCGCAGCGATTACCAATGCGCGAGTTGTTGTCAAAAACAAAGCAACGGGACAAACGCGCGAAACAACCACAAGCGGAGAGGGAACATATACGTTCCAGAATCTCCCACCGGCAACGTACGAGATCAGAGTTGACGCACCCAATTTTGCTCAGACCGTTGTCGAAACCGTTCCGCTCAATGTCGGAGAGGTGCCGGCAGTCAATGTTACGCTCAAACCTGCAGGCGCGCAGGAAACAGTTGTAATTACTCCGAGCGATGTACTCAGCGTGGATACGAACACTTCGCAGGTCTCCGGAGTGATCAATGAGCGTACACTGACCAACTTACCGCTGAACGGCCGGAACTTTCTTGACCTCGCGTTTCTGATTCCGGGCAACGCTCCGGCACCTAATTACGACCCGACCAAAACAACCACTATCGAAGTTTCCTCAGCGGGACAATTGGGACGTGGAGGCAACATCGCAGTTGACGGTGCTGACAACAATGACGATGTGGTGGGTGGAACGCTACAGAATTTTCCGCAAGACGGAATCAATGAGTTTCAGATCGCCACTAATAGATTCTCAGCGGAAATCGGCCGCTCAGCTTCCTCGGCGATCAATATCGTCACCAAAGCCGGTTCGAATGAATTTCATGGGTCTGGCGCATTTTTCTTTCGCAATAGCCGTCTATCGGCAGTGCTGCCAACGCTCGACCGGAGTCTGGTCGCGGCTCAGGGCAGGCCCCCCTTCGATCGCGAACAGTATGCTGTATCGATCGGAGGCCCGATCAAACGCGACCGCGCATGGTTCTTTGGTGCCTTTGAATATCGTAATCAGGACGGAGTGGTGATTACGGGAGTACGCGACCTGACGGCCGGCCGCGTCGTTACAAGTTTTTCGGCGGCGCTGCTCAATGATCTACTTTTTACAGGCCGCGGAGATTGGCAAGCCGGCAAAGACGATCGAATGGCTTTCCGTTATTCACATCAACGAGAAGACGATGTCGACCGAGGCAGTTTGCGACGCCCTATCGGCACCGCCGATAACCGGCAACACTCGTTCAATCGATATCATTCGTTTGTCTACAATTGGACGCACACCTTTTCGCCAAATTTACTAAACGATTTCGTGGTTCACGAAAACAATTTCCTGAATCGCATTCCATCATTTGTCGAGGATAGGAATGAGATACGTTTCCCATCAGTACAGGATGGCGGCAACTTCCGAATTCCTCAGCAAACACCGCAGAATCGCTGGCAGGTTCGCGACAATCTAAGCTGGACGAAGGGTACGCATGCATTGAAGTTCGGAGGAGAGTTCCAACGTCTCGACGCCGGTGCGCTCTTCGATCTGTTCGGCTCCGGCACTATCGAAACCACGGAAGATTTTGCGACGCAGGATCGCAACGGTGACGGCCAGGTGAACGACAACGATATCGTGATCGCAGATACGATTCGGTCCGTCGCGCCGGTGCGCCCGCCGACTGTGGATGATTTGGATAACTTTTATTTTGCGTTCTATGCACAGGATGATTGGAAAGTGAAACCAAACTTTACGCTCAACCTGGGCTTACGCTGGGAGGTGGATACGAACGTAAGGAACCTTCATAACTTCGATGAGATAAATCCGATCCTTATTCCGTTTGTCGGAACTTCGCGAAGCCGCGAGTACGACAATTTTGCGCCGCGCGTCGGTTTCAATTGGGATCCCTGGCGGGATGGTCGCACATCAATTCGCGGCGGCTACGGCGTGTATTACGACCGCATCGTACTCGAAGTACCACTACTTGAAAGACTGTTGGATGGGCGCAGGCTCGCGATCCAGGTGCGGCTTGGTTCTGAGCTCGATGCATTAGGCAACTTTCTGCCGGGTACTCCCACGCTTGCAGATCCATTCATAGGTACAGCGCTGACCGGTGTCGGGATCGGCATCAATATCCTCGACCCTGATCTCAGCACTCCTTACGTGCAACAGTTCAATTTTGGTGTTCAGCGTGAACTCACACGCGATTTGATTCTCTCGGCGGATTATATTCACTCTTTTGGATCGAAGTTCATCATCGGCCGGTTTATCGGCTCAGTCTTTAATCCGTCGATCGGCGGAAATGACGACGTGGTGAATATCGAGTCTTCGGTGAAAACCTGGTATGACGGTTTGTTGCTTAACGCCCAAAAGCGTTTCTCAAATCGTTATAGCTTCAATGCGTCCTACACGCTTCAGAAGTCCTTTAATTACTCGAACGACGATCAGATCCCGTTCCAGGTTCCACCCCTAAATCCAAATAATCTGCAGCTCGACAAGGGTCCACCACCAAATGAAGAACGTCATCGCTTCACATTCCATGCCGTCGTCGATATGCCTTACGGCTTCCAGCTTTCGCCAATCTACACGTTGGCATCAGATGTGCCGTTCGACATTCAGCTGCCACCTGACATCGGAGGTACGCGCGTCCGAGTGCTTCAGCGAAATGCAGGAGCGCGGACATTTCATACCGGATCGGAGTTGAACGCCTTCATTAACGCTTTCAATGAAGGACGTCCACTCGCCAGCCGTCTTCCGCTGGTACGAGACGATCTGGATCTGGGTGATTCATTCCAGTCGCTTGACGTACGGCTAACGAAGACGTTTCGCTTCAGCGAGAATTTCAATGTCCAGGGTATTGCCGAAGTGTTCAACTTATTCAATGTCACAAACATTCGTGGTGTGAACAACGTGAACTTTTCCGGATTTCAAAACACATTGTTGCGTGACAGCACAGACCCCGCGGACGCAGGTTTTTTGAGATCGTCGAGATTTGGTTCAGCTATTCAGACAGCGGGAGGAGTGTTCGGAACCGGCGGCCCACGTGCATTTCAATTTGCAGTAAGGGTGAATTTCTAATTTCTACAGGCTTTAGCTTATCGCGATACACCGACAAACTAAAGTTTGTCGGACATTGAAGGAGCGAGGCTGATTGAGTCAGCGGACTGCTGATCCATTCTTACGCGGTAGGTCGATTTCGAAGACGGTGCCTTTGCCTAATTCAGAACTGACTTTTACTTCGCCTCCGTGTGCGCGAGCCAGATGCTTCACGATCGCCAAGCCTAAGCCCGTGCCGCCCATTTCGCGCGACCGCGCTCGATCCACGCGATAGAATCTCTCGAACAAACGCTCCAGATGCTGCGATGGAATTCCTTCCCCGGTGTCGCGTACTAGAATGCGAGTGGAGTCGCCGTTTTCGCACTGAATCGTGACTTCCCCGCCGTCCCGATTAAACTTAATTGCGTTATCGATCAAGTTAGTAAGCATCTGCTCGAGCCGTCGTGGATCGGCCAGGACCATTGTGCCAAAAGGAACTCTATTTTCGATCGCGATGCCGCGCGAAGATGCTTTAGCGCCCAAAGCCGTCGTCACGTCACTAATCAACATTGCGAGGTCGATCTCTTCCGGATCCACTTTCACATTTCCCGCCTCGATCGCACTAAGTTCGAGAATGTCGTCGATGAGGTCCCGCATCCTGGTGGCATTCTTCCGAATGATTGAGAGAAACCGCCGGGTATCGTAGTTGTCCTCGATCGGGCCTGACTCCAGAGTCTCAACAAATGCCGTAATCGCCGTCAGCGGCGTACGCAACTCATGGGAAACGTTGGACAGAAATTCCTGCCGAACTCGTTCCAGTTTTTCGATCTGGGTGATGTCGAAGAAAACTCCAATCGCTCCCGCCGTATCTCCGTTCGATACACTGTTCAGAGGCACGACGCGCAGGTCAAAGATTCGACGACCGGGTCCATGCGTTTCGACTTTTACTGCGGATCTCTCATTACCTTTGAGTGCATCCAGGAAAGCAGTGTAAATCGACGGGTTTCTTGTCAGCTCAGTTAATCGCTGAGACTCCAGCTTGTTTCGTGAAAAAGTGAAGAGTTGATGTGCCGCAGGATTCGAGGCGATTACGCGCATGTCGCTGTCGACCACCAACAGTCCTTCGCGCATGCCACCGAGGGTCGCTTCAAACAGTTGGCCGAGTGCAAAGATTTGCGAGGCTTCCGGATCGTTTTGTGAATCGCTGATCCTCGAATGGGCCGATCGTTCCCGTCTTTCAGACAAACTTCTGAACAAGAAATACCCGGCTAGAAACGCGACCACCGCTGCGCCAGCCACAGTTAAGCTGCCCGAAAATGCAATCAGCAAAGCAGCCAAAAGCGCCGCGCCGATGCCGAGCAGTAAGCTGATTTGCCTGAACACAATTGCCTACCCGGAAATCTCTTGCTTCTCCGTACATCCGGTGAAGCGATAGCCGACGCCGACGACGGTCTCGATACAGTCGCCGCACTCGGCCAGTTTTTGCCGCAAGCGTCGAATGTGTACATCGAGAGTGCGCGCATCACCATAATAGCTGTAGCCCCAAACGCTATCCAGGAGCTGCTGCCTGGTCACAACGCGATCGGGGCTCTTCGCGAGCACGGATAGCAAGGTGAACTCTTTGTTCGTTAACTTAATCCTGCGGCCCTCGCACAGCACGCGAATATCGGCAAAGTCGATCATGAGGTGATCGTCTTCGTACGTCTTTGTGGCCGATTCGTCCATTCGCCGCAACACAGCACGGACGCGAGCCAATAGTTCCCTGACAGAGAAAGGCTTGGTGATGTAATCATCTGCGCCTAAATCAAGCCCGGCCACGCGATCAGCCTCAGAAGTTTTCGCGGTCAACATGATGATTGGCGTACGGCGAGTGATGGGCTCGCGACGAAACCTCCGGCATAGCTCGATTCCGCTCATGCCGGGAAGCATCAGATCCAGCAGGATCAGGATCGGCGGGTTACGCTCGTTCAATCCTTCGATCAAGCCCTGCTCACCAGTGGACGCCACCACGGTTTGCAGCCCTTCTCTCTCGAGGTTGTACTTCAGACTCTCCGAGATGTCCGGATCGTCTTCAATGATCAGAACAGGTCGCGCCATAGGGTAATTAATTACTGTGCTTAATGAAGGCAGCTTCAGCCATGTATACGGTCAACTCGCAAATATCAGTCACGTAGTCGCCGATGCGCTCCAGATGTTTTGCTACAAAGATCAGCCGCGCATTGCGTGTAGCAGTCGGCGGTTCCGAAACCATTTTCTCGATCAAACTGTGAAAGACTTCGTTGTATAGCTCGTCAACTTCCGTATCGCGCGCGATCACCTGGCGCGCTGAACGTGGATCATTTGAAGTAAATGCGTCGAGCGCTTCGTGCAACATCGACGCCGCACGTTCAGCCATCTCCCGGAGTTCGATGTTGAGTTTCATTTCGGGTTCGTTGTTCAAGTCCACTGCCGCGCGAGCGATGTTGCAGGCGTGATCGGCGATTCGTTCGAGCACGGGTGCCATTTTTGCTACTGATATTACAAATCGCAGATCTCGCGCGGCCGGCTGTCTGAGTGCGATGATGTCGATGCATGCTCGATCGATCTCGACTTCAATTCTGTCGATTGCATCGTCATGATTCAGCACGCCCATTGCCAGATCGCTGTCGCGGTTAACGAGGGAACGCATTGCGTCTTGCAACGCTCCTTCAACTTCACCGCCGAGTAACAACACGCGATCTCGCAGCGAGTCTAGTTCATCATCAAGATGTCTGTGATATTCCATATCCTCATTTCCGATTGCCAATTGCCGATTGAATTTCGGATTTCGAATTGCGGATTTCGAATTTCATTATCTTTCTGTTCTTTAACTAAAGCTCAATCTTGACAACACAAAAATCCGCAATCCGAAATCCGCAATTCTTCCTATCCAAATCGTCCGGTAATGTAATCCTCCGTCACTTTCTTTTCAGGATTCGTAAACATCTTCTCCGTCGGGTTTACCTCGATTAGTTTACCCAGTAAAAAGAACGCCGTCGTGTCTGAAACTCGCGCCGCCTGTTGCATGTTATGGGTCACGATCACAATAGTGTACTTCTGTTTGAGATCGAAGATTAGTTCTTCGATCTTGGCCGTAGCTATCGGGTCGAGTGCTGACGCAGGTTCGTCCATCAAAACTATTTCAGGACGAATGGCGAGCGCGCGCGCGATGCACAAGCGTTGTTGCTGTCCGCCGGAAAGACCGAGCGCTGAAGATTTCAGTCGATCTTTCACTTCGTCCCACAAGGCTGCATCTATCAAAGCTTGCTTAACTCGATCTTCTAGTTCCGATTTCCCTGAGGTCTGACGGTTAATTCGCAAACCGTAGGCGACATTATCGAAGATTGATTTAGGAAATGGGTTCGACTTCTGAAACACCATGCCCACTTTCCGCCGCAGGTCGACCACGTCCGTTCCCGGCGCATAAATGTTATTACCGTCGATCACGACCTCTCCCTCGACGCGCGTTCCTGGAATGACGTCGTTCATGCGATTAAGCGTTCTGATGAACGTCGACTTACCGCAACCGGACGGACCGATAAAAGCGGTGACGACTCGTTCTTTTATTTCCAGCGAGATGTCAAAGAGCGCCTGGGAGCGGCCGTAATAAAAATTCAAATTACGTACGATGATCTTGTCCACGAGTGATGGCGCGTCGAACGTTCCTTGCCGGGTGGCGACTACGGGTTGTGCGGCTTCTACCATGTGCGACATCGGTAATGACATTTATCTGCTAACCAAAGTGGCCGGTGATGTATTCCTCGGTCAACTTGTTGGTCGGGTTCTCAAACATCTGTTTCGTGGGAGACACTTCGATCAACTCACCGAGGTACATAAAGGCTGTAAAATCCGAGACGCGAGCAGCTTGCTGCATATTGTGCGTAACAATTATCACAGTCACATCACGTTTTAGATCGAAAATCAGATCTTCGATTTTGCCAGTAGCAATAGGATCAAGAGCCGAAGTTGGTTCATCGAACAGCAGCATTTCAGGATCAGTTGCCAAGGCACGCGCGATACACAGCCGTTGCTGTTGTCCACCGGACAAAGTGTACGCCGACTCGCGCAGTCGATCCTTTACCTCGTCCCATAACGCTGCCGATCGTAGCGATCGCTCTACGTGTTCTTCGAGCTTCCGTCCGTTGACGTCTTTCAAACGGAGTCCGAACGCAACGTTCTCAAAAACTGACTTGGGAAACGCGTTGGGCTTTTGAAATACCATGCTCATGCGCATGCGCATCTCCAACGGATCAGTTTCAGGGCCAATTACATTTAAGCCGCTCGGCTGCAGTACGATTTTTCCCTCATAGCGCGTTTCGGGATACAGATCGTGAATGCGGTTGAAGCATCTCAGCAACGTGGATTTTCCGCATCCCGAAGGTCCAATGATGGCCGTTACCTGGTTTGCAGGAAACACCATGTTGATGTTCTTCAGCGCCTGCAGCTTGCCGTAGTAGAAGTTCAACTCTTCTACTTGCGCTTTGACGTTGAGTGGCTGATCAGCAGACGTCGAAGTAGCGCCGCTCGCTGGCTCCGCATCCTTTACACTGGTTTTCACAAAACTTGCGTTCATTGAAACCCGGTCGCTACGCTCCCGGTTCTGTTATTTTCATAAAACTTGCGTTCATCGATACCCGGCCGCTACGCTCCCGGTTCTGAGTCGCTCCTACCACTTAATCCGCTTGCGCACACGATACCGAATCAGGATAGCAACGGCATTAAGGGACAACGTAACTATGATCAGGACCAATCCAGCAGCCGCCGCATTCACTACGAATGCCTGATCGGGTCGCGACACCCAGTTGAACATCTGTATCGGCAAGACCGAAAAAGGTGACCATATCCATCCGACCGAAATAAAAGGTGCCTGCGATTGCAACGGCGGTGGCGGTAGAAATGCGATAAAGGTAAGAGCGCCGATCGTAATTAAAGGTGCGGTTTCCCCGATCGCTCGTGATAAGGCGATGATGATTCCGGTCATCGTTCCGCCTACGGAATAAGGCAATAGGTGATGCCGAACTACTTGCCACTTAGTAGAACCGAGTGCGTAAGCCGCTTCTCGTATTCCTTGAGGAATTGTCCGCAACGCTTCGCGAGTAGCAACAATCACGATTGGTAAGATTAAAAACGCCAGCGTTAGACCACCCGTAAGAATGCTCTGGCCCAGGTGAAATTGATACACGAGCAGTCCCAATGCCATCAGCCCGTAGATAATCGACGGCACACCCGCGAGATTAGCGATGTTTATTTCAATAAGATTCGTGAACCAATTCTTGCGCGCGTACTCCTCAAGATAGACGCCGGCTGCAACACCTAACGGAACAGCCGTGCAGGCGGTAACAATCATGATCAGAACGGTTCCTACCCATGACGACAGAATGCCGGCCTGTTCGGCAAACCGCGAAGGAAATGAGGTGAGGAACTGAAGGCTCAGACGTGGCAACCCGTCCATAAGTAGATCGACCAGCAAAGCTCCAAGAGTAACAATGCCGACAAGCGTGCAAAGAATGCCGATAATGTTGAAGACAAAGTCCTGCCGCTTGCGTTTGGCTATGATCCTGCCGAAGTCACTTACTGATGCAGCTGCGATCTCTTTGGTAACCATCAGTACACCTCTCTAAACCTCTTGCGCAGAATGTATCCGATGATATTGAAGGCCAGCGTGATGATGAA
>DATEDU010000075.1:0-8992 GCA_035281525.1 Pyrinomonadaceae bacterium
GGCCGCGTTGGAACAAATGCTTTTTCTGGGCGCGCAACCGCAATCTGGTCCTGGCCGACAAACTGATTTGGGCCTTTGAACCAATTCGCTGGTGGTACCTGTACAAGATGTTCGCGATCGCGAACATCGTCGAATACAAGAACGAAGGAAAAGTGACCTGGGAAGTTACCGCCCTCCCGGGTTTTTACGCGCGACACACTTATCACGTTGAGGATCTCGGGAATGGTCGCACGAGGTTTGGTTCGTGGGAACAGGCTCACGGTGCGCAGATCAGATTTCCTTTAAGCAAGAAATTCTGGGTCGCGCATTTTACGTTTGTTAAGAATCGTTCTCTGTACGGCGCGCGTTTCATTGAGGAGGTTTACCGGCGTAACGGAAAGATATCGGAAGCCAACCTCCCGAAGAGAAGCTACTGGAAGTTTTGGCTAGCGATCATCTTGTTGCTTCTGTTGCTAATCGCAGGTGGGGTCGGACTTTGGTTCTACTGCGCTTTTCTCAGTCCGACGCAGATCGAGCTTGCGCCCGGTGTCACCGCTGTAACCGCAGGTGGTGGAAACTCTCTGATCGTCAAAGACGGGAATGAACTGCTGCTGGTTGATACTAAGTTTCCGCCGGCCTCCGGCTGGTTGCGTAAAAGAATCGGCAACAAGATTGGATCACCAGTCACGATGGTCATCAATACTCATTATCACTACGACCATACAGAAGGTAACACCGACTATCCCGGCGCACGGATCTACGCATACAAGTCAGTACCCGACCTGATGCGCAAACGCGATCCTGATTGGTGGAACGCTCACCCGAGTGGCATTCCGAACCAACCGGTTGATGGCACAGCAAACCTGAAGGTGGGCTCGCAGGACATTGTTGTCACGCACCCAGGCCCGGGGCACACGCAGGGCGACTTATGGGTGTATTTACGACGTGGTGACAAGGAGATCGTTGCTACCGGAGACCTCGTCTTTCATACCTACTATCCCTTCATGGACTTGGGTGAAGGAGGGATGGACCTTCAAGGCCTAATCAATGCCGTTCGAACGATGGCGAACAAATATCCGAATGCTGAGTTCGTCCCAGGTCACGGACCCATCGCAAGAGCAGCCGACCTGCACAACTACGCCAACTACCTGCAATTTCTATCCGACTCAGTGGCAAAGGCTCGACAACAAGGCTTGACTGAAGACCAAACGGTGAACAGCGTTGATTTGTCCAAATGGAATCTTTCAAAACTGCCTTCGTTCCATGGCGGCCACCTGTGCTGGGCCACTGCTGAGATGAACATTCGCTGGGTTTATCAACTCCAGGCGGGAACGAGAATAGATCGACAAGACTGCACGTTTTAAAGACTCTCCACGAACGGAGGATCGTGATGGTCGAACTCCAAACCGATCAGCAACAGGGGCTTAACTCAGCCCTCAACTATCCATTCTTTAGCGCACTCTTCAATCGCCGCTCGCGCCGGATTAGCAAAGGGATTCAGTCAATTGCCGCAGGCAGTCTCAGCTACACGTCTGATCAGAAACCTCAACCGCTCGAACCGCTCGAGGAGGCACTGCTCATTGCTGCGACGGGCGTCACCGGCGTGACCATGCCCGACATGCCTTTTACGTCTGAGGATGGAAAGCCCCTGGTCGGCTCCCCGATGCTGGAGGTCCACGGGCGCACCGCGAGCAGTCCTGACAATGCTCAAGCAACTCACTTCTTCTTGATCAATGACTCGGGGACTTACCTGATCAAAAAGCCTGACGACATAGATCCGTTTTATTTCAGTGGAGAACTGACGGCGCAGAAGCTCATCGAATACGCTGAGAAATGCAAGATCAAGGTGCTGGATCAGCGTTTGGAGTTCCCGCGCGTTTATCCGTGCTACATCGGCCGGAACAAGTACGTATCGAATCTTCCCGGCAGCACTCTCCTCGTGCCCGTCGTCGATCTCACCAAGCAATACATCAACGGATTGATGTTCCTGCTCTCACAGCCGGACGGTTACCGGCCTTCGTTTATTGACGATTGGAATTTTTACCGGCCGGCGGGAGTCAAGAAATGGATCCGCAACGGCTTTCTCAATAAGAAGCTGCCGATTCCGCTGGGCTACACAAATACTTTTCGTATTCACATCGAAGCAGATCTTTTAGTTCAAAATCTCCTCCTCACGATTCAAGCCCTGGGATTGGGTGGTTGGGTACACGCCGCATTCATTGGTCCGTTGCTGCTCGGAGATGAAGAGTATGCAAAGCAATATGGACCGGGGCTTAATTTTCGATTCGTGAAAGCGCGCAAGTTCAAACGATTGACGCGTTTCATGGTTCCACCGCCCGCATGGCGCGACAACCCGGTCGGCAAGGACGGAATTCTTGAAGGACACTGCCCGCCGTACTTCGAGAGCATGGATGCTGCGATTGATGATCTACTGAAACATAAGTACGGGCCCGGAGGTTTGTACAAGGACGCGAAACACTTCGAGAAGGTTTTCAAGCCGGGCATGGCCAAGACTTTTATCGATGAAGTCCCGCACTACAAGGAGGAAGTGATCGCCTGCACCAAGGATATCTGTAACTACATCTACAACACCTATGGCCGCTTCCCGGCTCACGTCGACGCGATGCATGTGCCGGGTGTTTGGGTGCAGGCACATCACCTCGACTTGAAATACTACGACCAGCTTTACCAGGGAGGTTATTCGGACGCGCAGCGGAAGCATCAACAAATCTGGCACGGCGGAGAGTAGTTCATTATCTCCGTGCTCTCCGTGTCTCCGTGGTGACTCGGTTTGATATTTGACCACGGAGGCACGGGGGTCACTGAGAAGAAGGAACTTATGAAAGACGATAAACCAAAATCCGGTAAGTGGAAAAGAATCGTTCAGATAGTTTTGGTTGTACTCAGCGCTTCGATTCTGGCGTTCGTGCTCTTGTTCGTCTTTTTGGAATCGCGGTGGGTCCAACCAAAGCAGCTTGGGCAACACGAAGCCTTCTTGTACGGGCCGACCGGCACCGAACTGATGCCGTTGGCTGTCTTTAAAGTCCTACCGGATATGTTTCCCGAACACTTCCATCCCGCCGGACAGAACGCCGGAGACTGGATCGATCAGTTCGGATTCAATCGCGGCACTCCAGGTGTCAATGAAGGCCTGCCGATTGGCTTTAGCATCACCAACTACCGTCCAAAATCGGGCGCGCCGTCACCCGTGCCGTTCGTCGGCTTTAGTTGTTCAATGTGCCACGTCTCGCAAATTCGACGGCAAGGAAAAGAACCCGTGCTCGTCGAAGGCATGGGTAACTATTCGGTAGATTTCATCGGCTGGGTTGACGCAGTCCGAACCGCACTTCTGGACGAAGAGCGCATGACGGCCGATGAGATTGGTAACGCGTACGAAAAGAAATTCGGTGAGTCTTTAAGCTTCGCCGAGAAAGCGATGATTCGAGTCTGGCTTCCGGGCACTCAAAGATTCTTCAAAAACAATCTACCGAAATACGATGAGCCGTATGCCGGAAAGGACTTGAGAGATTCAAGATTGATGCCGAACGGGCCCGCTCGCACTCAGCCGTTCAGAAATCTGATCCGACTTGTGCTCGATCGACCAGCCACGACTGGTGACTATGCCTTTTGCAAAGTGCCGACGCTCTATGAACAGCGCAATCGTGACTGGGGACAATACGACGGCAGCATAGCTAATCGGCTAAGCCGCAGCGTACTCGCGGCAATAGCTACCGGAGCAACGATCGAAAACCTGATCATCCCCGAAGTGAGCCAGGGCGTGATTGGGGCAGTTGACTACACAGTGGAGCTTAAAGGTCCTCGTTATCAAAACGTCTTTCCCGAAGAAGCGGCACGACTCGATCCGCAGAAAATTGCGCGGGGGCGCCAAGTTTACATGCAGTCCTGCTACGACTGTCACGGTATCCGCAACGAACAGACCGGAGCCTGGGAAAAAGGAAAGCGCACTGGCGAAGTAGTCCCAATTGAGGAGATCAAGACTGACTCGGAGCGGGTGAACTTTCGCTATAGTGAGATCCTTCCAGACTATCTCTACAGCTTCTTCCCGGACGGCCATCCTCTGCGTCCGAAACGAGAAGACATTCGCCCCGGTCCGGCAGGAACAACAAGAGGATATATCAACGCTCCGATCGAATCTGTTTTCGCGAGAGCACCTTACCTCCATAACGGCGGCGTGCTGACTCTGGCCGAACTGATCAATCTCAAGCCACGTCGCACGGAGTTCTACCGCGGCGCGAATATTTATGATCCAATCGATGTGGGTCTGAGCAGCCCCACGCAACCCGAAACCTTCGTTTACTACAAGTTCGATACGCGAATGCGTGGCAACTCGAAAGAAGGTCACGACTATCCGTGGGCTTATCAAGGTCCTGGTTGGAACCAGGGTGCGCTCGAAGATCTTTTGGAATTCCTGAAATCCTCGTGGTGACAAAAATGGAACTTGCCGAATCACGAAGACACATCACGCTCTCGCAGTTCACCGCTACGTTTGTTCCTTTTGCACTCTTGCTGGCAGCTGCGCTAATGGTGCCCGAACTGCCACAGATAATCGAGCACCATCGAGCGGTCTACACCATCGAGGCTCTGGTTTATTACCGAATCATCCACACCATCTGGCTGACGATGGCGTTTCTCATCGTCGCCGAGGTTCTTTACTTTTGGCCCGGCGACTCTGAACAAAAGAGAAACTTCTGGCTGCTTTGCTGGACGTTCGGTTTTTTAGCTTACGTGGTCCATTTCTATTACACGGTAGGCGTCGTCTTTCACGGCAGCTTGCGAGAAGTTTACGCCAAACAGGGAGTCATGATCGCTACCAGCAACCTACTTGTCACAGCTTGGTGGGGATTCGATTTGATACTCGCATGGTTCGTCCGCTCGCGAGCGAAATGGATTCGCATCCAGCGAACTCTCGCACACCTTTATATCCCGATCACGTTCTTCATCTCGGCGGTCGTGATCAAGCGCGGATTTGTAAGGGGGCTCGGCATCGTGATGACGGTAGCAATTCTGATCAGCATTCTCGCGCGGCTGATCAGCCGAAAGCATCACAGGGAAGCAATTCCTCAGGGGGAAGCAATATGAACGACGTAATTTTCGAACCACTGAAGTTCCGCAACCTGACCGTTAAGAATCGCATCTTTCGGTCAAACATCTCCGGACGTTTCGATTACTACAACGGCGTCGGCTCGCCGGCTCGCATCAACTGGGAAGAAAAGTTCGCTCGCGGCGGCGTCGGCGCGATCATTTCTTCGCACGTCCCGATCTCAGCTCGCGGACGCATCCTGCCAAACTACGCATTCATCGATGACGATGACAAGATTCCTTTCTGGCGCAAAGTCGGCGAGAAAGTGCACGAGTACGATTGCAAGTACATCGTGCAGCTCAGCCACGGCGGACGCCAGCGCGACATTGGCGGAATCGAAAACGCCTTCAACAAATCCTTAAGCTCGACGAACCGCACCGACTCGTTTCATGGCTTGATTTGCCAGGCCATGACTCGGGACGAAATCAAAATGGTGGTCCAGCAGTTTGCCGACGGGGCTCGACGTGCTCGGGAGGCAGGCCTGGATGGAGTCGAGCTGCATGCGTGTAATGGCTATCTGATCACTCAGTTTCTCAGCTCAGGAATCAACGATCGTAAGGATGAGTACGGTGGCTCGTTGGAAAACCGGGCGCGTTTCCTGCTCGACATTATCAAAGCGGTGCGTAAGACCGTCGGCGACGATTTTCACTTTCAGGTGAAGATCAGTGCCATCGATAACAATAACGCCATCGCGTTTTGGGAGAAGAAGGGCAACACGCTAGAGGACTCGATTCAAATCTGCAAATGGGTGGAAGCGGCCGGTGTCGATTGCATTCACGTTTCGTACGGCAGCACATTTCCGCATCCCTGGAATCCGCCGGGCGCTTTTCCAATCGATCACGCTGCTCGATCGTACGGCGGAATGGTCTCGAGCGGGATCTATGCTTTTCGCAACTTCGTGCTTTTCCGTTATCGACCGCTGCGACCGATCTTCAAGTTCCTCTGGAATCGCACCGTGCCCGATCAGATAGAAGGAATCAATGTTGACGAGTCGCGGGCAATCAAACAGAACGTCAGCGTTCCGGTACTCGTGACTGGAGGATTTCAGACAGCGTCGTTCATCCGTAAATGCATTTCGGAAGGATACTGTGACGGGGTGGCGATTGCCCGGCCCCTGGTGGCGAACAATGATCTGGTGAAGATTTGGGCGTCAGGAAAAGACTTGCCGGACAAGCCGTGCACTTATTGCAACAAGTGCCTTGTGCACGCGCTTGCTGATCCGTTGGGGTGCTATGAGTTGTCGCGGTATGACGGGGACTATGACCGGATGATCAAAGAGATTATGACGGTCTTTACACCCGCTTAAAGCGTTTTCAGATCTCAAATCTGAGATCCGAGACTTGGACCTGACATACGAGACTCCGACCTGAAATAAAGGCATTTGAGATGAGATCTGAGAAGGAGATTCCGCAATGAAAGAGCGCGAGCCGCCGACTTCAGTCGAAATCGTGGAGCGCCGGCGCGTCCGAATACTGCTGATCATTATCCTGGTGGCGCTCGTAGCCATCATCGCGTACCTCTTCTGGAAATTTAATCCCAATCGCCCCGTCGACTACGCCGACATTAACGACCATTTCAAGTACGGCTCCATCGGCAGCGAGCCCGCGAACGGCATTCCTTATTGGATCTTCAAAGTTTTACCCGACATGTTCCCTGAAAAACTGCAGGGCAAAGGCTTAACCGCGCTTGGATTTGTCCAAGAACCAGGAAGAGATCTGCCAGTCGGGTTTTCAGTAAGACGCGTAACCGTCGATCGCGTTGGTCTGAATTGCGCTGTCTGTCATACCGGCAGCGTAAGAGATACTCCTGAAAGTCAGCCTCGCATTTTTGTCGGAATGCCGGCTAACCGGCTCGAACTCGAAAACTACATACGCTTTCTCACCGCCTGCGCGGTCGATCCTCGTTTCACGACTGACAATGTGATGCAAGCCATCGAAGCGCGCACTTGGCTTGGTCCAATTGAAAAGTTTATCTATCGACAGGCGGTTCCGCTGACGCGCGAGGCGTTGATAGAACAAGGTTCCCGGCTCTCGTTTATCAACACGAGACCCGACTGGGGTCCCGGGCGCGTGGATACTTTTAATCCTTACAAAGCGATTCAGTTTCACTGGTCAATGGAAAAGGACGATAGCGTCGGCACGGCCGACTATCCGTCGATCTGGAATCAGCGACCGCGCGAAGGCATGCAGTTGCACTGGGACGGCAACAACACCTCAGTTGACGAGCGGAACAAGAGTGCGGCACTTGGCGCCGGAGTCACTCCTTCCACGATCGATCTCGATCGGCTCAAACGCATCGAGGATTGGCTGCTCGACTTCAAAGCGCCTGCCTATCCTTATTCAATCGATCAGAGCCTCGCGAGCAAAGGTGAGACGATCTACAAGCAGCACTGTTCGAGTTGTCATGATTTCGGCAGTGATATGGTCGGAAAGGTAACTCCAATCGATTCCATCGGCACCGATCCGCATCGACTTGATTCCTACACATACACGCTCGCCTCCAATCAGAACATGCTGTACGCGGGTTATCCGTGGCGCTTCGCGCATTTCCGCAAGACGAATGGTTACGCCAACATGCCTCTCGACGGGATTTGGCTGCGCGCTCCTTACCTGCACAATGGTTCTGTGCCGACTCTGAGAGATCTGTTGGAGCCTCCGGATCAGAGACCGAAGGATTTTTACCGCGGCTACGATGTTTTCGATCAGAAGAAGGTCGGGTTCATTTCAAATGTTCCCGCCGAGGGTAACCATCAGTACTTCCGCTTCGACACCTCGTTGAAGGGCAACAGCAATTCCGGGCATGTGTACGGAACGACTCTGACAGCGGAAGAAAAGGACGCGCTAGTTGAGTACATGAAGAAACTCTAGTGTCCTGTCTCTCAAGTGCATTGAAGATTCGGGATACTTCACCCCGTTAGGGAGTGAGATGTTTATAGCTTAAGCAGACACCCTCCTCCGGCGCCGTGCGAAGGGCCGAAGGCAGATTGAGTGTGCACGTTAAGTTTCGTTCGGCCCTTCGCACGGCGTCGAGTTCGAGAGGTGCCTGCGATCTATAAACATGTCACCCCTAACGGGGTGCAGATCATCGAAGAATGCCAAAGATAAACGAAGAGAAGCCTTAGAACCTTATGACGCGACGAAGAAAAAGAAAACTCGCAATCGCGGCCATCATCGTTGTCCTCCTGCTGGCGGTCGTGGGCATCGTCGGATGGTACAAACTCTTCCGCAAGGTGCCGGTGTATTACGCGAACGCGGAAGAACATTTCAAATACGGCTCGGTCGGAGCCGAAGAGCCGGCCGGTGTCCCCTATTTGATTTGGCTTGTCCTTCCTCGCATGTTTCCCGAGAAGTTACCCGGCCCCGGAGGCTACACCGCTCTGGGCGCGGTTTGGGAACCAGGTCGCGAGCTGCCGGTTGGCTTTACTAAAATGACCATCGGCTTTCCTCGCGTGGCGGTCAATTGCGCCGCATGCCACACAACAACCGTCAGGACCACACCTAAAGACAATCCGATGATGTTTATCGGCGGCCCCAGTAGCCGATTCATGCCTCAAGCCTATCTGCGTTTCCTCTTCGCCTGCGCCAGCGATCCACGATTCAACGCTGACAACGTCATGAACGAGATCGAGCGAATACAGAAGCTCTCTTTCCTTGACCGGCTTCTCTATCGCTATCTGATTATTCCGCAGATGAAGAAGACGCTCGTCAAACAGCAGCACGAAGATTATGCGTGGATGAATACGAGACCCGATTGGGGGCCGGGTCGCACTGACATGAACCCGTTCCAGCTGGTCGTCATGAGGCTGCCCGATAACGGCACGATTGGAAGCACTGACATCATGGCGATTTGGAACCAGCGAGCGCATGAAGGCTACTTACGGCATTCGGATGGATTGAATTCGACGTTGATCGA
>DATEDU010000076.1:0-67779 GCA_035281525.1 Pyrinomonadaceae bacterium
GTTGATGACGGCCACGCACGACAACATCGCTGTCGTTGGTGATGAGGCCCAATCAATTTATTCGTTTCGCGGCGCGAGCCACCGTAACATGCTCGAGTTTCCCAAACTCTTCCCGGCTGCTCAGATTATTAAATTGGAAGAGAACTTCCGCAGCACTCAGCCAATTCTGAACGTAGCGAACGCCATTATTTCTGAAGCCAAAGAAGGCTACAAAAAGCGGCTGTATTCGCAGATCGAAGGATCCGATCAGCCTGTTGTCGTGAGCGCGACTGACGAGAATGAGCAATCACGATTCGTCGCTGAACGAATACATGAGTTGCGCGAGCAGGGCACGCCGCTGAACGAGATCGCGGTGTTGTTTCGTTCCAGTTCGCACTCGTTCGACCTGGAAATCGAATTAGGCAAGCACGGAATTCCGTTCCGCAAATTTGGTGGGATGAGATTTGCCGAATCGGCTCATATCAAAGACACGCTGGCGTTTCTGCGCGTCGCCGTTAAGCCTTCCGACACGCTTTCGTGGTTCCGCACGCTTAAACTGATCGACCACATTGGCGACGCGACGGTCTATCAGATACTCGAGCATCTCGGTGTCGAGCAGCGTGAATTCAGATCGTCGCGAACGAAAGAGGGTCTGTTCAAGAAGTTGCACCGGTTTCCGGGACGCGCAAGTTACAAGGTGCAACTGGATCGATTGGCTCGCGTGTTGACGAGTGTTCTTGACGCTAAATCGCCGAGCGAACAGTTATCGTCGGTGCTACGCTTCTACCGGCCGCTCTTAAAAACGAAGTACGACGACTCGCCGCGGCGGGGCCGCGACCTGGAGCGGCTGCAAACGATTGCCAAGCGCTACAAGACTGCAGTGAAGTTGTTGGATGACATTGCGCTGGATCCATCTGAAGCGACTAATGGTGACTCTCCCAGGAGAGGCGGCGGTTTTGTAACGCTCTCGACCGTGCATTCCGCTAAAGGGTTGGAGTGGGATTCGGTGTTTCTGATTTGGATGACGGATGGCTGGTTCCCGTCGAATCGGTTTCAGGATGATGAGTTTGATGACCTTGAGGAAGAGCGGCGGCTGTTATATGTGGCCACGACGCGAGCCAGGCGACATTTGCATTTTGTTTATCCATTGAATGTGTATCGAGGTCCAGAGTTCGACGCCGTGCCGTCGATCTCGCGGTTCCTGGAGCCTATACCTTCCACGCTCCTCCCCCACGCCTCGCTGTCTTGAGTGTTAATGCACCTTGCCGGAGTATCCTGACATTGTTGTTTACATTGAGGCGCTGGAGAAACGCATCCATGGTCAGACGCTCGAGGGTGTGCGGATCGCATCTCCTTTTCTCTTGCGCACGGCGGTTCCGCCGGTGACTGCGGGCATCGGAAAGAAGGCCATCGAGCTGCGCCGGTTGGGTAAACGCATCTGCATCCGTCTGGAAGACGATCTGTGGCTCGTATTGCATTTGATGATTGCGGGCCGCCTGCACTGGAACGAAGGCAAACCTCAATCTGCGAAAGGCCGCGGTGAACGAAACACTACCAAAGGCCGTGGTGGACGAAATAATCTTGCGACTTTTCAGTTCACCAACGGAATCTTAACCTGGACGGAAGCAGGTACCCAGAAGCGAGCCTCTCTTCACGTGATTGAGGGAGAAGCTGGACTGCGATCGCTCGATCCGGGCGGTGCTGAGATATTCGAAATCAGTGCAGAACGTTTCGCGAAGATTCTCCAATCAGCAAATCACACTTTAAAGCGCGCATTGACTGATCCTCGTTTGTTTAGCGGCATCGGCAACGCTTACTCGGATGAGATTCTTTTCGAAGCCCAGCTTTCTCCGATTGCTTTGACTCAAAAACTGACGACCAGCGAGATTGATCGACTCTTCGAAGCTACAAAAACAACTCTGATCGAATGGGCTCAACGTTTACGCGATGAAGCTGGTGATGGGTTTCCGGAAGGCGTGACTGCGTTCCGGCCGGGGATGGCTGTGCACGGCAGATACAAAAAGCCCTGTCCTCGATGTGGCAGCGAGATTCAGCGGATTCGATACGCATCAAACGAAACTAACTATTGTCCAACATGCCAAACCGGCGGAAAGCTGCTTGCGGATCGTTCACTGTCACGATTGCTGCGAGCCGACTGGCCCAGGAGCGCCGAAGAACTCGAAAACCTCAAACAAACAAAATAAGCCGCGGATAGCGCGGATACCGCGGATAAGACTAAAATATCAGCCACAGATAAATACGGATTCACACAGATTAAGACAAAATCTAAGGGTTCAGGTCATCATCTAATCGTTTTGCTCTGATCCGTGTCGATCCGTGTTTATCTGTGGCTGGTCTTCTCTGATCCGCGTTCATCCGCGTAATCCGCGGCTCATTTTATTCTTGAATCTTCTTAACCACGTCGCCGACGCGAATCACACCTCCACGATGGACCTTCGCATTCACTCCACGCAGGTGCAGTTGCTTACCCAAAGTTGAGTTCACAAACATCATTGCATCCAGCCCAAATCGAGACACAAACTTCTTACAGCCAAGGTGAGGCAAAGCACTAATCTCGATCATGGCAGAACCCACGGCCAATCGAGTCCCGGCGGGAAGATTTTCAGCACTCAAATCCATATCGATGTAGAGCTGATCGCCCGCGAGCGCCCACCTGTCCTTCGTTTGGGCGACCAAAGCAGTAACTCTGGAATTCATGATATTGAGCTGCATCTCCGGATGTGCCGACCAATCCGGCGTGCGAGAACTGCCTCGCATGCGCCAGTTATCCCCCACCAAACCTTCGGTCAGTGTCAACTCCGCTTCGGCCAATAGTTCGCGGCCATCGGTTTTTGGTCGCCGAACAATCAGTTCCAACACGCCTTCATCCTTAGGAGCTTGCCGGATGTTTTCTAAACCTCTTTCCAGCTCTTCCATCGTCAAGTGCTTTATTTCAGCAATCAAAGATTTGTTCCTCACTTGATTCAATGTCAGTCTTTCTTGCGGCCCAAAGCGATAGCGCGTTGATAGGCGGCCCAAATCGCCTTTGACAACACTGTTCGCAATCCGCCCTTCTCCATCTGGTAGATTGCCTCGGCCGATGTGCCGCCGGGCGAAGTCACCATATTGCGCAACTCGGCCGGATGTTTCAATGATTCGCGAGCGAAAAGTATGCTGCCCAGCATTGTTTGTAGCACCAATTCCTGCGCGACATGGCGCGAGAAGCCCAGATGCACACCGGCGTCAATCAACGCTTCCATTACAAGAAATGTATAGGTTGGTCCAGTCGCCGAAAGTGCGGTAGCCATGTCGATCATCTTCTCTTCCTCGACGTGCAGTTCCCGTCCCAACGCTCCGAGGACGGTGCGAATCTGGTTTCTCTGAGCCTCAGTCACCGCCGGAGTTGCAGTCCATACCGTCATGCCTTCTCCGACCTGGGCCGGTGTATTGGGCATTGCTCGCACGATCGATTGATGCATTAAATCGTTGACGAGAGTTTCAATGCGCGCGCCCGCGACGATCGAGACGACCAACTGGTCGTCAGCGAGTGTTCCTTTGAGTTGGCTAAGAATTGCTCCGAGCCGTTGCGGTTTGACGGTGAGGAACACGATTGAAGAAGAGCCGTCCTGCGCTATTGTTACGGCTTCGGAATTACTCTCGACCATGCGAATGCTGTATTTCTTTTGCAGCTCTTCGCGGCGTTCACTGCGCGGGTGGCTGCCGGCAACCTGCTGAGGCTCGACCAGATTGTTGTTAAGCAAGCCCGCAATGATCGCTTCGGCCATTACTCCACAGCCTATGAACGACAGGTGCGCGCCTTGTAAATTTTCGCCATGGCTCACTAGAATTACTGCCTCGATTCTGTAAGATTCCCGGAACTCATTGTAAACTTCAATCCACCATGAAACCTACCATCATGAAGTTCGGCGGCACTTGCGTCGGAGATGCCTCAGCCTTCGAGAGAGTCGTTAACATCGTAAAAGACCACCAACACTCGCCGTGCGTCGTCGTGGTGTCGGCCATGGCCGGGGTTACAGATGCACTGCTCGACGCGACAGCTAGAGCCGAAAGCCAAACACACTCGCCGGAGCAGTTGATCGAAGACCTGAAGCGACATTTCGAGCGGCATCGGAAAGTAGCTCGAGAGCTGGGCGCTCCACTTGAGGAACTCGAAACGCTGCTTGAAACGGCGGAGCGTGAGATCTCAGGGCTTCTCGGGGACGTCGCCGAACAGGCAATGCCCTTCCCTTTTTTACAAGACCTCGTGGTCTCGTATGGCGAACGCCTTTCAGCTCCTCTGCTCGCGCACGTTTGCACTCACGCAGGACTCCCGACGCAGTACGTCGACGCCCGGCGGTGCATTATTACTGATGACCAACACGGGCGCGCCGAGCCTTTGCTGGAACACACCAACGCACGAACGCGAGAGAAGCTCGAGCCGTTGCTTCGTGAGGGCAAAATTCCTGTGCTCGGCGGATTCATTGCGTCAACGATCGATGGAATAACAACCACGATCGGACGAGGCGGCTCTGATTACACGGCAGCCTTAGTCGCCGCGGCGCTGAACGCCGGTGAAGTGCAAATTTGGACCGACGTGCCTGGAGTTCTCACTGCCGATCCGCGTGTGCTACCGCAGGCGCGCACTATCCCGAGGCTGTCCTACGACGAGGCCGCGGAACTGGCCTACTTCGGCGCCAAAGTGCTGCATCCGAAAACCATTCAGCCGGCAGTTGAGCACGACATTCCAGTTCGCATCTGCCATGCCCGCACACCGCAAGATGAGGGCACCTTCGTTTGCCGTGAAACTGAAGTGTCGCCACAGGCAGTAAAGGCAATCGCCCACAAGACGGGAGTCACGCTCGTCCAGATCACATCAGCGCGCATGCTCGGCGCTCACGGCTTTCTTCATGCCATCTTTGAGGTTTTCAATCGATACCGGACAGTCATAGATATAGTGACTACTTCAGAAGTCAGTATCTCGCTATCAGTTGATGACGATCGTGATCTGCCGGCTATTACCGGCGAATTAAGTCGGCTCGGAGCAGTCAGCATTCAAAGAGGTTGCGCGATCATTTGTGTAGTGGGTGAGGGCATTCGCGCGACTCCGGGAGTCGCCGCGCGTGTATTCGGCTGCCTCAACGACATCAATGTCTCACTTATTTCGCAAGGTGCGTCGCGAATCAACTTGACGTTCGTAGTCGAAGAAGAAAACGTTAAAGAAGCACTCTCGCGCTTACATCAGACATTGTTTGAGAGCGAACTAGAGCCCCTCGTCGTTGAAGGGGTGCGCGTATGAACTTAAACGAACTGACTCGTACGCTGATTGATATCGAATCGATCACCGGCGATGAGTCAGAGGTGGGACGCTTCCTTGCTGCATATCTTGTGGAACAGGGTTACCGTGTTGAGCTGCAGGAGATTTCACCAGGTCGGGCCAATGTGATTGCGACTACGATGCGCGAGCCGAGAGTCGTTTTTTCAACTCATATGGACACTGTGCCTCCGCATATCGGAGCCAGCGAAGACGAGGAGTATATTTACGGGCGTGGCTCGTGTGATGCGAAAGGAATCATTGCCGCGCAAATTTCCGCGGCCCAAAAACTAAGAGCCGAAGGTGTTGAAGAACTAGGTTTGCTTTTCACAGTTGATGAAGAAGCAGGAAGTGACGGTGCGCGTGCGGCCAATAAACATCCCGTAGCGCGCTCATGCCGTTTCCTGATTAACGGCGAACCAACGGAGAACAAACTGGCAGTCGGCACGAAGGGATCGTTGCGCCTTCGAATTAAAGCAACCGGGCGCTCGGCACACTCAGCTTATCCCGAGTTGGGCGAATCGGCGATTGATACGCTGCTCGATGTCCTGAGTGACATTCGTAAGTGCGTCTGGCCTTCGAACCACTCTCTTGGTGACACGACTTGCAACATCGGACGAATCGACGGCGGCGTGAGGCCTAACGTCATCGCTGAAAATGCTGAAGCTGATTTGCAAATTCGGCTGACAACGCATGCGGATCAGGTTAAGACAGTGTTGGAAAAGACCATAGGCACCCGGGCAAGGATCGAATATCTGTCGGTTTCCGAACCCGTAGACCTTCTTGCGATCGATGGTTTTGAAACCTCTATCGTGCGTTTTACAACGGATATTCCGCACCTCAGTAACTGGGGTACTCCACTATTGTTCGGGCCAGGTTCAATCCACGATGCACACACATTGCACGAACGAGTGAGTAAAGGAGCTCTAGCCGAAGCCGTCGCGTCATACGAAAAATTAGCTCGCACACTCCTGGAGCGCGCCACCGTCGAACCCTATAAAACACGTGATGAGGTCAGCCGGTGGGTAGAAGGAGCCGCAGACGGATGAAGCTGGCAATATTCGGCAAGGGTTCAATGGGCCAGATGGTGAGCGCTCGCGCTCAACAGGAGGGGCACGAAGTCGCTCTGATTTTGGACTCGAGCTATGCCGGTCGCAGCGCAGATGAGCTTCGAGACATACTTCGAGGTCACGACGCCGCGATTGACTTCTCAGTAGGCGGCGCCGTGCTCGCGAATGTGAACGCGTGTGTAGAAGCAAGCGTTCCGCTTGTTGAAGGCACGACCGGTTGGAACAGTTTTGAATCAGACGTGCGCCGAATCGTGACGGATCATGAGGGTGCCCTCATCTACGGCGCGAATTTCTCCATCGGCGTCAATCTTTTTTATGGACTCGTCGCTCGCGCCGCTGAGTTGTTCAAAGGCTTGCCGGACTACGGGCCATTCATCGAAGAAGCGCATCACGCACGGAAGAAAGATGCTCCGTCGGGGACCGCTCTGCGGCTCCGCAATTTGCTAACTCCACTCGGGGTTGACATTCCGACGGCAAGTACGAGAGCAGGCTACATTCCAGGCACTCACCGCGTCGGGTTCGATTCGATTGCCGATCAGATCACGCTCACCCACACGGCGCGTTCCCGCGAAGGATTTGCGGCGGGCGCGTTACTCGCGGCGAGCTGGATCGTTGGTCGGAAAGGTGTCTACGAGTTTTCAGAGACAGTTCATCAGATTCTCCAGGAAAGGACGACACGCATATGACTATGAATGTTGAGTGGCTGCGCGGCTGTGCGACCGCGCTGGTCACACCTTTTACGAGCTCCGGCGCAGTGGATGAACCTCGCCTGCGCGACTTGATTGACTACCAGATTTCCGGTGGCGTGCGGATCCTGGTGCCCTGCGGCACGACCGGCGAAAGTGCGACGATGACGGAGGAAGAAGATCAACGCGTGATCTCGATTACCGTCGAGGCCGCAAAAGGCCGGGCACGCGTGATTGCCGGCACCGGAAGTAATGCTACGGCTGTCGCCATCGAAACCTCACGCACTGCGCGTACCCTCGGTGTGGATGGCGTGCTGGTAGTCGCGCCTTTCTATAACAAGCCAACGCAAGAGGGAATGTACGCTCACTTTCGAGCCATTGCGGAAGCAGTCGGAGATCTTCCTGTTGTTATTTACAACGTTCCAGGACGCACAGCTTCGAACATTACCGCAGCGACTACACTTAAACTTGCTCATGACGTTCAAAACATCGTCGCCATCAAAGAGGCGTCCGGTGATTTAACGCAAATTATGGCCATCCTGCGCGGGCGACCTGAAAACTTTCGGGTTCTCTCAGGCGATGACTCACTGACGTTCGCGATGCTAGCGCTCGGCGGCGAAGGATTGATCTCAGTTGCTTCAAATGAAGCACCGGCGATGATGTCTGAAATGATCGAACTGGCTTTGGCTGGCGAATGGGACAAATCGCGCGCTCTGCATTACAAGTTGCTTCCGTTAATGGAAGTGAACTTCATCGAGTCAAGCCCGGGCCCGGTGAAAGCTGCGCTGGCAATGCTGAATTTGATTGAAGAAAATTACCGGTTGCCGTTGGTGCCGGTGCAAGAGAAGACTCGTGGACGTCTGCGCGAAGTACTCCTCGAGGTTGGACTGCTGAAGGAAGTATCGCATGTCGCTTCGTGAAGATATCGAAGCGTTAGCCCGCAGTGAACTGCTCGACATAACTCGCGCTCGCGAAGTGTTTGCTGAATTCAAGGCAGCACTGAACCGGGGAGAAGTACGCGCTGCTGAACCTGCGGGCGACGGCGTTTGGGTCACAAATGCGTGGGTCAAGCGTGGAATCCTGTTAGGCTTCCGCATCGGCGCCCTCACCAACATGTCGCCGCCGGACGGCACTCTGCGGTTTTTCGACAAAGACACTTATCCACTGCGCGAGTTGGCGGTCGAACAAAACGTACGCGTCGTACCAGGAGGCTCGAGCATCCGCGATGGTGCGTTCGTCGCGCCCGGAGTCGTCTGCATGCCGCCCATGTTTATAAACACCGGGGCCTATGTCGATGAAGGAACAATGATAGACAGCCACGCCCTTGTAGGTTCTTGTGCGCAGATTGGTAAACGCGTGCACTTGTCTGCGGCAGCACAGATTGGAGGTGTACTGGAACCAGTGGGCGCCTTGCCGGTGATCATCGAAGACGACGTAATGGTCGGAGGCAATTGCGGGGTATTCGAAGGAACAATTGTGCGCGCCGGCGCCGTGCTGGCTGCGGGCGTGGTCTTGACCGGCTCGACGCCTGTGTTCGATCTCGTTCACAACGAGATCTATCGCCGCACCGACGAAAAGCCACTGGTCATTCCAGAACGAGCGATTGTCGTTCCGGGTAGCCGTGCAGTGACTTCGGAACAAGGACGAGCGTGGGGTTTGTCTTTGTACGCGCCCGTCATCGTTAAATATCGCGACGAGAAAACGGATCGAGCGGTGCAGTTGGAGGATTACCTGCGTTGAATGAGTTCCAATCGGCGCGTCGGCTGTTGGGCATTGAGAAAAGCGTGATTCGGCAAGTCTTTGATCGTGCTCGTCCGGACAGTATTAATCTCGGGCTTGGAGAGCCAGACCTACCGACGCCGTCAGTCATTCGTCGAGCTGCGACACGCGTTATCACAGAAGAACAGAATGGTTACACCAGCCACGCGGGCTTGCCTGCTTTGCGCGAACGCGTCGCAAATGATTATGAACAACTGAATATAACCTCCGATGACGTGATCATCACTGCAGGCTCGCAGGAGGCCTTGTACCTGGCGCTGATGACGCTGGTAGACGAAGGCGATGAGGTGCTGTTACCCGATCCCGGTTTTGTAGCGTATCCGACTATTGTCCGTATGGCCGGCGGGCGGGCAATTTATTATCGTCTGCCCTCTGCTCAGGATTTCCAGTTCGATTTAGATGAGTTTCTTCATCAGTTCACGGCGAGTACCAAAGTAGTAATTCTTATCAGCCCCTCAAACCCGACCGGACGCACGTTGTCTTCAGCTCAACTTAAGGCTTTGGCAAAAGCGCTTTCGGGCACGAACGTCTTTGTGATCAGTGATGAGATCTATCGCGACTTGTATTACACAGCGGAGCGTCCCGACTCGATTTCGAATTATTACCCGCGCACGATCGTCATTGGTGGACTGTCAAAATCAATGAGCATGACGGGCTGGCGTTTGGGGTGGTTGTGTGGAGAAACCGCTTTCATTAAGAGCGCGCTTGTGCTGCATGGATATGTGACGACGTGCGCTTCGACTGTCTCGCAGAAAGCTGCGTTGAATGCTGCGTGGACTGAAGAGGCGGAGCATGAGCGGAAGTCAATGCGCCGGATTTTTGCTGAACGTAGAGAGTATCTAATCAACCTTATTCGGAGTGAACTTGGATTGAAGGCGGTAGCGCCCGATGGAGCGTTCTATACGATGATGGATACGAGTGCTTTTGGTGATTCAATGACCGTCGCTGAAAAGTTTCTCGAGCATGGTGTGATCACCGTTCCGGGTGGGGCGTTCGGGAAAGAGAGTGAAGGGTTCCTGCGAGTATCGTTTTGCGCTGATTTGCCGGTCCTCGCTGAAGGCGTCAGCAGGATGAGGGAGGCTCTTAGAAGTTAGTGTGATTCGTGTGACTTCGTGGATCATTCTTCTTTGCTGACCAAAGAAATATGATCCACGAATCACACGAAATCACACCAAACGATAAAGCAAACCTCTCTCGATTGCCGCCTCAGTCGCTAACACTGCACCGCCGGCCGCACCCAATATCAAGTTGTGCGACAGTCCTGTAAAAGAAATCGTTCCATCATTCACTCTTAACTGACCCACGCTCACTGCCATACCAGCTTCAGTCATCACATCCAGCCGCGGCTGCGGTCGATCGGGCTGGGGCAAATAGTAAATCAGCTTGCGCGGCGAAGAGGGCAGATGATCGGACGCGTGGTATCGCTCCCAACGCTCCAGAATTTCCTCTGCGCTCGGAGGCGTCCTGAACTGTACTGTCGCATAAGCCGTGTGCCCATGCAGAACAGCAACTCGTACACACTTCGCGTTTATTTTCGGACTCGAAGCCGAAACAATGCCATCGGGAGTGACGTCTCCCCAGATCTTCAGCGGCTCAACTTCTGACTTATGTTCTTCACCATCAATCAACGGAATCAGATTTCGCTCGATATCCGGGAAGCTCTCAAACGTTTTGCCAGCGCCCGAAATAGCCTGTTCGCTATGAACATTGATTCTCTCAACGCCGTACTCCCGCAGCGGCTCGAGCGCAATGACGTAACTCTGGATCGAGCAATTGCTCTTGACCATGACGGCACCCGTGTCATAGCCGCGAGCCTTACGTTGGTAAGGAACGACCAAGAGATGATCCGCGTTGACGGCAGGAATAATCATCGGCACGAAGGGGTCGTGGCGGTTGGCTGAGTTGTTCGACGTTACCCACAATCCGCGCGCAGCGTATGCGTGTTCCAATTGCAAAACGCCGTTCTTATCAAGGTTGAGAGCGCAGAACGCGACGTCAGCAAGTGACGCTATGACGTCGACATGTTGAACGTCGTAAAGTTTCATCGCTGCGACGTTGGCGGGAATTTCGCTTTCCATTGCCCATCGACCTTGGACGGCTTCAGAGTACGATTTACCCGCCGATTGGGCTGACGCTGCGACGGCAACAATCTCGAACCACGGATGGTTTGCGAGCAGTCTTAAGAGTTGCTGACCGACCATTCCGGTCGCACCCAGCACGGCCACTTTCAGCTTGCCGCCCGCTAGTTCCGTATCGGATTTAACTGTGACTATCTCTCCTGGCATAGATAAACAAGATCCACCAAATTACACGAACAATACACGAAAAATCTTTACATGCCGATGCCTTTGAAATGATAACGCTCCGTGTCGTAGTACCGTTCCACGTCCACCGTGTTGATCTTCTCCCGCACATTTGAAAGATCAACCATAAACAGATCACATGCCGGAGCAACGCCGCGGGCCGACACCATCTTGCCGAAGGTCCCCTCGGCAACTGCTTCAGCCGCTCGAGCTCCGAACATCATTCCCATCAATCGATCGATCGCCGAAGGTGGGCCGCCACGCTGTGGATGTCCCAACATCGCGGAGCGCGCGTCGTATGGCGTCTCGCTCATGATCTTTTTCGCGAGCACTTCGCCGATGCCACCCAGCCGAGCGTGCCCAAAAGCATCGTGCTGATCGTCTACTGTAACGAGTTCCCCGTCCTCGGCATACGCACCTTCAGCAACTACGATTACAGAATAACGCGGTCGTTCATGATCGCGAGGAAAGGCGAGCGGGTCGCCCAAGCGCTCTTTCAGATGATGAAACACCTTCTCGTATCGAAACGGGTGTTCCGGAATCAGTATCAAGTCCGCCTGGCCGGCTGCGCCCGACCAAAGCGCCAGGTGACCTGCGTGGCGTCCCATGACCTCGATCACTTGCACCCAGCCATGCGAACCCGCGGGAGTGCGAGAGCGTTCGATGATCTCCGTCACATTTCGCAATGCCGTATCGAAGCCTAATGTATAGTCAGTGCCCGCCAGATCTTTGTCGACCGTCTTTGGCACACCGACAACTCGTACTCCCTGGTCGCCGAGGCGAGCAGCCACTCCCAAAGTGTCTTCACCACCGCAGACGACCAGAGCGTCAAGTCCGAGTCTCTCGACATTCGCGATTACTTCGCCCGATCGGTCGACGCGTTCGCCTTCAGTATTTTTTGATTCGAAAGGATTGGTGCGAGTTGAGCCGAGGTTGGTTCCACCGTCACGATCCCAGCGACGAACTTTACTGCGGTCGAGAGGTAGGACTTCGAGTGCTGGTTCGAGCAGGCTGCGCCAGCCTTGATACAGACCGACAGTTTCAATTCCGAATTCGGCGGCGCGATAGACGACGCCCTTTATTGCTGGATTCAGGCCAGGCGCATCGCCGCCGCCAGTCAGGACTCCAATACGTTTAATTGATCCCATAGAGTTGGCCTACAGTACAAATAAATAGACCAACTAGTAAACCGTTCCGCTGAAGTTGTTGGCGTCTCATTCACACCGGGCTTCAGCCCGGTTTACGAGTACGCGCACGGAAGGAAACCGTTTAAACGGTTTCCTCATCACTCTCACTTGAGGCCACCGCGCTAAAGCGCGGTGAGAATGAGAACGATCAAGCGGTCACTAATACCTGTGGGCCACAATGTCGAACGTGAACTTCAGCTTGTCTCTCACCCGCACCAGCCCGTGAACAGCAGACGTCGCTTTCACATTGAAATCACTTCGCTCAACTGTGAAATCTCCACGAGCTCTGAGATCGCTTCCGCTCACAGTCACATCCGCGGGAATCGTGATTCGGCGAGTTACACCATGGAGAGTCATATCTCCATCAATCCTGGCTTCAAATTGTCCCGTGGAATTCAATTTACCAGTGATGTTCGTACTCTTGAACGTGATCTCCGGATACTTCTCTGGTTCGAGAACAATTTCTCGCAGCTCTTTGTTGATGATCTGTTTCTCTTGTTCAGTGAAAATGTCGCGCGTCTCGACCAGGGAATCACTCTTGATCGTTATCTGCAAAGTTGCAGGAACGATTGTGCCTTCGGTTAAAGTCGCTTCGCCGCTGAAGTCGCGCACCGCGATAAAGTGATCTTTCCCTTTAAACCAAAGCAAACCGCCGGCAAACGCACGCACCATGAAAGTGCTCTTGCTCGCGTCGATTCGATATCGTTCGACTGTCGGCTTTGAAGTCGTACGGCCCGCTTCTACGAGTTGAATTCCAGCGGCTGAACTAAGCGTGATTGCAATCAACGCCAAGCAGGCGATCAATGTGGTTAGGCGGGTTGTCTGATAGTGGTTCATCGCCGTAACTATGGACCTTGAGATGTGCTAACGATGTTTTCGGTTTATGGAGAATTTGTTGTTTCAAGGTGGCATTCCTGAGAGTGCGGTTCAGGTGCCCTGCATCTTGCGTGACAATCATGAAAGGCCCCGAAAGTGTATGCCTAAGAGACTGAGATACGACCCGAATTTAGCTCTCCCTGCGCCACCTCGTTTTGATGACGCCGCGACTGCGGCAGCTCGGCCCGTCGAGCCGTTGCCGCAGCGTCGATTTATGTGGGTCTACGAGAACATACAATTGGCGCCGAGTCACTGGAAGTTACTTGTGGTCACGGCCGTTGTAAGTCTCACGACTGGTGGCGTCGGCGGAATGCTCATAAAAGACGGGCAGCAGTCTTTGGCCAATGAACCGACTTTGAATTCAATATCGGGTGAGTCTCAGCCATTCAGCAGTCCGGAGAATGTTCCAAGTGCTGGCGGCATGATCGAAGCGAGCGCGGCTGAGGTTGAACCTTCGCCTGCGGTGCAGCCGCGGCGTCACACCAGATTGAGAAGAGCGCCTCGGGTACAGGTGGTTGAATTGGCGGATGAAGATTCTGAAGACGAGGATAAGGACGACCGGAGACGAAAAAAAGATGATGACGATGATGACGACCGCGATCGGAAAAACGAGACGCGACGTCGCCGCGCAATGCTCTACGACGTCATGCGCATAAGAAGACCGTAAACTCTCAAGTTCACAGTTGACTGAAATCCAGCCCTGGTAACTACTTGCCTTCGAGCTTTTTCAGCATTTCCCGGCCGTTTGAATTCTGCGGATTGAGCTCGAGTGATTTTTTGTAGTTGGCAATCGCCAGTTCCTTATCACCATTGGTCATGTAGGCCTCGCCGAGGCTGTCGTACGTGTTCCAGGCCTTTGGATAAAACTCCACATTCAATTTGAACAAAGCGATTGCTTCAGGAAGCTTCTTCTGACGCATCAGAACGTAGCCTAAATTGTTCAGGCGGTTCTCGGAAACGCTCGCGTTATCAGGCTTCTCTTTCTTGATCGCGCGGTATGCTTCGAGCGCTTCAGTAGTTTTACCGGCTAACAGTAGCTCGTACGGAACAAGGCTATCGTTCGAGATGCGCTTTGCCTCGGTCGTCGCGTTGGCTGTAACTAATTTCAGAGACTCCGCTGCGGCGACTGAGCTACCGTTGCCGCCATTTGTAGCTTCAGTCTTCGCCGCTGTTCGCACAAACTCGTACTTGATATTAGCGTCCCGGCGAACGAATGTTGTCTCGGAAATTGGAAGCAGCTCGAACGAAGGATCTCCAGTCGGCTGCGCGATCAGTTTAACGCGTCTGTCTTGACTGGAAGAAGCTTGAGCACGCGGCATGTTGGAGCCGGTCGCTACCGCTCCCGGTTCTGTAGTAATCGTCAAGACGCGATCCGGATTGATTTGGAACCTTCCAGTAAAGCCATCGAGCTGAGCCGTGGTCATTGAAATAAGCTCATAAGGCGCCGGCAGAAATTCGTCCCAGCCATATTCACGCGCCACGCTGCGAATGACCTCGCGTAGAATTTGGCCGTTGTCAGAATTCGCCATCACCGCGATTCCATACCCTTTGTCTCTGCTGACCAGCAGTTCTGCGCGAAAGCCTTCGTCGGCACCGCCGTGTCCGAAGTAAAGCGCGTTGCCATGCTTTTCAACGAAGAACCCCAGGCCCGCATCATCCATGAAAGATTTCGTCATCATGTCCACGGAATCTTTTTTCAAAACCTTGTTTGATTTTCCGGCCAATGAAAGTTGCACTTCGATGCCAAACTTCGCCAGGTCGGTCGGAGTGGTCCACAACCCAGCGGCAGCCATTTCAGGATAGATGTGAATCTTGCCTTCGACTTCTTCTCCGTTCGACCGGTATCCCGTCGCCGCCTTCTTACGCCAATCCGCAGGCAACGGTTGGCTGTAGGTGCTGTTAGTCATATTCAATGGCCCGAGAACGGTCTCTCTGGCAATCTCCGGATAAGGCTTCTTCTCGATATCCATGATTGCTAACTGCGCGATAGTTGTTCCGCCACCTGAATAGCGAAACCTCGTTCCCGGTTCGAAATCCACCCGCACGGGAGCTGTGTTTGCAGGAGCAGCGCCATCCAACACCTGCTCCAGCGTCGGAACTTTTTCAGTGATAGCGTAACCGGGAAAACCATGCACGGTCGTGCCCGACGTGTGACTTAGAAGATTCTTAAGTGTGACCTTCTTTTTTGCGGTGAACTCGTTGTCAGGGAGTTTCCACGAGGTGAGCTTGTTATTGATGTTCTCATCAAGCGAAATCTTTCCCTCTTCCACTTTCTTCATGGCGACCATAGCGGCTACTGATTTGCTGATGGACCCCGCTTGAAAGAGCGTCTCCGTTGAAGTTGGTTCATTGGCTTCTAGATCTTTGACGCCGTAGGCGCGAGCCCACTCAATCTTAAAATCCTTGATTACTGCGACGCTCAAGGCCGGCACCTTGTAATGCTTCATGCGCTCAGCGATTGACCATGATGGATCGCCTTTGATTAGGACGGCCGGTAGCAAACCATGTTCGACTCTTTTGATTTGGGTTTCGCCCGTAGACTGTCCAAAAGTTAGTGTTGGAATCAGGTAGACGAATAGAAGTACTTTTGAGATTAGCTGTTTCATAAGAAACCTCGGAAATGCCGGTGGAATTCTGTCTGGGGTAGCGAACTTTTTTATCATGGGTTGGTGACTGCGGCAAGGCTCGAATCCAGTGTCATGAGGTCAGTACCACCCGCGGTAGCGGGTG
Organism: Pyrinomonadaceae bacterium; assembly: GCA_035281525.1. Classification (GTDB taxonomy): domain Bacteria; phylum Acidobacteriota; class Blastocatellia; order Pyrinomonadales; family Pyrinomonadaceae; genus PSRF01. The sequence goes on from DATEDU010000076.1 coordinate 15,922, forward strand.
GGCCTGGTCGTCATTCGTCCATGTGCCATTGCGCGTGACACCCACCCGCTACCGCGGGTGGTACTGACTCGCGACCCACTGTGGAGCATTTGCCGCAAGTCTTTCAGGCTTCGCCGTTCTTCTACTGGTTGAAACCGAGCGTTCGAGTCGCCAAGTAACGGAAACTGGAACCTTAATTCGTCCCACACGTTGGAGTCACTGACATGCGGCCTAGCCTGAAAACAACTCTCGCAATCGCCTTACTTGTCTCCCTTGGCGCCCTAACGATCACGTGGTCTACACGCGCAAAGCAAACGGATCCCGCGCCCGCTAAACAAACCGATTACGCGCTAGCCAAAGAAGAGGCGGAACGATACTACGCGTCAGGGTCTTACGCGCGCGCCCATGAAATCTATTCTAAGATTGACAAGACGCCCCTTCCACAGGCGGAGCAGCGTTGGGTGGAATTTCGAATTGCCGACACACTGTGGCGTGGTACCGCAGCAACCAACACGGTAGATCCCACCAAGTTCGAACAAGCACAAAAGCGACTGGAAGAACTAATCCGTTCAATCGACAAAGAAGATGAGCGCGATCTTGTGTGGGTTATGGCCCATGAATCACTAGGTGACTTTTTCTGGACTCGCCGCGATCAAATGAACTGGGGCGGAGCTTGGCCTCATTACCAGCAGGCACTCGACTGGTGGGCTGGTCAACGCGATGTCGATCAGGCGCGCGACCGCTATCTTTCAATCGTGTTCCGCGCCGTTGAGCCTCCCCATCCTCACGACTATTACTACTACACGTACTACGGAAACTATCTTCCTCTAGCAATTTTCGAAAATGCTCTCAAGATAAGCCGAAGCGAGCAGGACAAAGCTCACTTGCACTTTCTTATCGCCATGACGATGCGTCACACGGGAGGCGATTGGGAAATGCTGCAAGGTGTGTCGGAAGAATTTGAAGCAGCACTCGCGCAGGGAAAGAAAGCCGATTGGTACGACGATGCCCTGTTCTTCTATGCCGCGTCGATGGCTACCCAGGGAACCATAAGGCAAACCGACAATGGTCAGTGGATACACGAACCCGATTACGTCAAAGCGCTCGAACTCCTGCGCCGCCTCACAACAGAATTTCGCAAGGGCGAAACACCTTACTACGATCAAGCCGTCGATCAGATTCGAGAAATTACGCAGCCTACGATTAGCGTCACTGTTTCGAACATCTTCCTGCCAACTTCGGAGCTCCAGTTCAACCTGAGTGCTCGAAACCTGCCTCGCGCGGACTTCGCTCTTTACAAGATCGATCTCACGCGAGACGTCCGCTTCATCCAAGATCCGGATCAGGATGAAGGTGAGGGCGAGGATGGAAGCCCCACCTGGCTCAAAACTGTGCAACTCGCCGGGCGCACACCAGTGAAGGTGTGGTCAGAAAATCTGAAAGAAGCACGCGATCACCGACCCATCAGTAAAGAGCTGCGCATCGAAGGCACACTTCCGCTCGGCGCGTATTTACTCGAAGGAAAAAATGGAAAAAGCTTCGCGCGCGATCTGGTTTTGGTGACTGACACATCGTTAGTCTTGAAGTCGTCGCCCAAGCAGGCGCTCGTTTACTTGTGCAACGCAATGGCTGGAGCGCCGGCACCCAACGCGAACGTCGTGGTGTGGGAAAGCTACTACCAGGACGGCAAGTGGCGTTGGCGGCGGCATCGTCAGACAACAAACAAGGACGGTTTGGCAGTTTTCAATCTGAGCGGGCGTTCGAACCATCGCAATCTCTTCGCCGCTGCTTCCAGCAATGAACGGCAAGCTTTCTCACTGGGTTACTCCTACGCCCGCCATGCCGAGCCGCACCAATGGCGCATTTACGCATTCACCGATCGGCCTGCATACCGGCCCACTGAAACCGTGCAATGGAAATTCGTCGCGCGAAGATTCGGCGATGGAGTCTACTCCACGCCGGCTAACGAAATAATCGAATACCAGATCAACGATCCACGCGGAACCAAGGTCAGCGAAGGGCAGGCTCCGCTCAACAGTTTCGGCAGCGCCTGGGGCTCACTTGAGTTAGGCGCGCAACTGCCCCTTGGCGAGTACAACATCATCTTCTGGGATCACGGACGTAAAAACCATATCGGCAATGCAAAGTTGTTTCGACTCGAGGAGTACAAGCTGCCGGAATTTAAAGTTGCAGTTAAAACTCCGGAAGAGAACGGTAAACGGCGCGGCTTCAGAGTTGGTGAAAAAGTCGAGGTGGGTATTCAGGCCGACTACTATTTTGGCGGCCCTGTTCCGAATGCGTCAGTCGAAGTTGTCGTTTATCAAAACGTATTCTTCCACTACTGGTACCCGAAGCGCGATTATCCCTGGTACTACAGCGACATGGAGAATCAGTATCGTCATTACTACGGCGGGGGAGGTCAAGTCGTTAAGCGCGAGACGATCAAAACGGATTCGTCGGGCAAAGCCACTCTCACGTTCGACACGCCGCGGGCAAATTACAATCAGGATTACGAATATCGCATTGAAGCTCGCGTCACCGACTCTTCACGCCGCGAGATAGTTGCGAGCAACACCGTTCGCGTCACTCGCCAACGTTACTACGTGTACGCTCGGCCTCAGCAGAACATTTACCGGCCGCAAGACAAAGTCAAAGTCGACTTCAAGGCTTTGGACGCGAACAATCAACCTGTAACCACGTCGGGAACAGTCAAGATCACGCGCGATTACTGGTATGAAATCTGGATCGATCCAACTGGCCGTGAAGTGAAAGGTGAAGAGCTGCGGAAGCTAGGGACTATCCCTCCGCCGTTCACTCGAGCTCGCCAGCCGTGGCGTCTAAAGTTCCGTGGTTATAAACACGACGATATTGCCACCGTGAATGTAAAAACCGACGAGAACGGATCCGCCGAAGTCAGTTTTATTCCGGAGCGAGACGGCTACTACCGACTGGAGTGGCAGAGCAGCCAACAAACGGAGAAGCGCAATCGCATCCTACCGCCAATCAAGACTGAGACTCGCGTCTTTGTGGCGACGAACGCCACCACCGAGCTCGGCTATCGACATAGTGGCGTCGAGATCATAGTTGATAAAGATACTTTCCGGGCCGGCCAAATCGCTCCGGTCATGCTAACTGTCCCGACAAATGATCGCTATGTGCTGTTCAGCGTTGAAGGCGAAGATCTTTACAGTTACCAACTCGTTCACGTGACTGGCACTGCAAAGTTAATTGAGCTTCCGATTGATGAAAAGCATGTTCCCAACATCTTCCTTGCCGCCGCAATGGTCAGTGGCGCGGAATTATCAGTGGACACAAAACAAGTAGTCGTGCCACCTGCAAATCAATTCTTATCGGTTGACGTCAAGGCGGATCGCGAACAGTACCAGCCACGCGAAGACGGAACTCTGTCCATCACAACGCGCGATGGGAATGGCACGCCGGTGGCCGCTGAGGTCGCGCTGGGCCTGATCGATGAATCGGTCAATTACATCCAACAAGACTACGCCGGAGATCCGCGCCAGTTTTATTACGGTGCGAAGCGAGCTCAACTTATCCAGATTCAGAGTACGTTCCAGCAAAAGTCATATGCGCAGCTGGTAGACGCTGGAAAGGGACAATTGATTGATCGGAAAAATCCTTCCGAACGTGAGGAACTTGAATCCAGAGATGGAACAGATGAGATGAATTACGGCGGCCGCGCCGGACGTGCTGATAAGGATGATTCAGTTGCGGCTGCACTCGTGAGCCAATCTCGACGAGAGCGGGCTTACGACAGCGTTAAGCTGAGAACGTTGCAGACCGGGGCAGCTGCTGAGTCGCCCGCCGCGACGCTGGCGCCGATGGACGTGGAGCTACCCGAGCCGCCCGTTCAGGTGCGGAGCGATTTCCGTTCAACAGTTTTATGGCTACCAGATGTAAAAACAGACACTAACGGCTTCGCCACGGTGAAAGTTAAATATCCCGACTCGCTCACGACGTGGCAGGCGACCGCTCGTGTTGCTACAGCCGGAAATCAGTTCGGCCTTGGTAGTACTTCAACTAGGACAAAGCAACCTTTGATTGTAAGGCTGCAGGCACCTCGCTTCTTCGTCGTAGGCGATCAGGTAACGGTTTCCGCAGTCATCAACAACAACACAGATCAAGCAATGAAAGTTGCGCCGTCTTTGAGTGCCGAAGGACTCACCGTTTCCGGACAAGCAGTCGCGGGCCAGTCATTAGGTGATCGTTCACCGGTCGAAGTGAAGGCAAACAGCGAGACCAGAGTTGATTGGCGCGTTTCGGTAACCCATGCCAGCGAGGCGAAGATTAAAGTTCAAGCACGCGGCGACGCATATGCTGACGCGATGGAAAAAACTTTTTCGATCTACGAGCACGGCATCGAAAAATTCATCTCCAGAGCCGGAAAGATGCGAGGGTCGAGTGTAGCCGTGAGTCTCGACATCCCGCGCGAGCGCCGTGTGGACTCAACGGTGCTTACAGTTCAGGTCGCCCCCAGCATGGCTACGACAATGATCGACGCTCTCCCTTATCTGATTGACTATCCGTACGGCTGCACCGAACAAACGATGAGTCGTTTTCTGCCAGCGGTAATCACTGCAAAAACGCTGCGAGACCTCGGACTGAAACCTGAAGCTGCAATGCAGAAAGTCTTTGGCGGAATTGAACCGTCAAGCGCCGGTGTGACTCATCCCAAAGGCAAACATGATTTACGCGAGCTTGATGAAATGACTCGCAAAGGCCTCGAGCGTCTTTACGAGTTTCAACACGCCGATGGAGGTTGGGGTTGGTGGAAAGACGGCGACAGCGATCACTTCATGACCGCTTATGTGGTTTGGGGCATGACGCTCGCGCGCGAGGCAGGTGTCGATGTCAAATCCGACGTGCTCGCGCGGGCCGCGACTTTCCTGGACCAGGAGCTGGTTGAAGAAGAAAAGAATTACGACATTCAGTCGTGGATGCTGCATGCGCTGGCTGTGCACCATGCTTTCGCAAAACAATCTGAAGTGAGCAAGTTTCAGATAAAGGCATTCGAGAATCTCTGGAGTTCACGCGACCGGCTCAATGCGTACACGCGCGCGTTGCTTGCTCTGTCGGCTCACAAATTCGGTTTCAGTGACAAAGCAAAGACGCTAGTCGAGAATCTCGAGAACGGAGTGAAGATAGACTCGCGACCCGATACCTCGATTGTTCAGAGTGGAGGTCAATCTTCAGATCCGTCCGTTATCGCGACCGCTCACTGGGGTGAAGATGGTCTATATTGGCGATGGTCGGAAGGCGGTGTCGAAGCAACGTCCTTTGCGTTGCGCGCTCTGCTGGCGATTGATCCTAACAACAAATTGATTGAGCCGGTCACGAACTGGCTCATCAAGAATCGGCGCGGCAGTCAATGGAGCAATACTCGCGACACTGCGATTGTGGTGCTGACGCTGAACGATTACCTCCGCACCACCGGGGAGGTTCAAGCTCAACTTGGTTACGACTTGCTCGTGAATGGAACCACGGTCGCAACTAAACAAATCGACGCCGAGGATGCGCTCGGTGCGCCCACGAAGTTCAATATCTCCCGCGAATTGATCAAGGATGGCGGAAATGAAATCACCATTCGCCGGACGAGTGGAACGGGACCTCTGTACTTCTCTGCTCAGGCCACCTTCTTCAGTCTCGAGGAACCTGTGAAGCCCGCCGGGAACGAAATCTTCGTGCGCCGGCAATACTTCAAGCTGGTGAATCATCCGACATTGCTCAAGGGGCACGTTTCGGAACGCGTTCCTCTCAGCGATGGTGAAACGGTAAAAAGCGGTGATCGGATCGAAGTCGTGCTTACGATCGAAGGCAAAAACAATTACGAGTACCTTTTGTTCGAGGACTTGAAACCGGCAGGCCTGGAGGCGGTGCAAATTCGCAGTGGCGGGAACCTGTTTGTGAAGGAGCTCAAGTCAGGTGCATTCAGTGGCAAGAATGCTGCGCTGATGAACTTCACCGCAGCCAGCGACTTCACGGGCCGCAGCCGTTGGGTCTACCAGGAGTTAAGGGATCGGAAAGTGGCTCTGTTCATCGATCAGCTGCCTGAAGGTGTGTGGCAGTTGGGTTACGAGTTGAGAGCTGAGAGTCCGGGCACATTTCACGCGTTGCCGGTACTGGGCCATGCGATGTACGTGCCCGAGATCCGAACTAATGGAGGGGAAATTAAATTGAGTGTTGTCGACTAGTTTGTGCGCGTTCGATCAAACGCCTGTTTCCAGTTCCGGTCGTGGCGCGCCGCATGAATCACAGCAAACACCGTAATCAACTCACCCTGCACTTTATAGATGATTCGGTGTGGGAATCGAGGTGGAAAAAACCAACGGACGTTTCGACGCCGATCTCGCGGAGCGTAAATTAAAGGGTTCGCTTGAAGATTATCAATCGCTGAAAGGATGCTATCCGTAAAGGCGTTGCCGAGGCCAGGTTCACGCTCTTCATACCATTTAGCAGCGCTATTGATATCAGCCAGCGCGCCCGGACTAATAACTAAACGATAATCACTTGCCAAATCGCACCCCGATCCGATTCTTGGCGTCTTCCCAAGGAATGGATTTTTCGGGGTGCTGCTCTAATTCTGCCAAGCGCGCGTCAAGAAACGCTTTTTCTTCATCTGTCAAAGGATCGTCGGCGTCGAGCCAGTCGTCGCCGTCAAGCTCCGCCAGCTTCAAGCGGATCTCATTTCTCTCATCCGCTGTCAGTTTAGGAAGCTCTTCCAGAATCTCAGTCTTACTCATAGAGGAATGATACTGATCCCATAACCGGCGATCAATGGCAAGCCTCATCAGAACCGCCTTGTTCAGGCATTTGGCGGCGGAGACGTGCGACCTCCGCCACCATTAGCTCGTCCATCGATGTTCTTCCACTACGCTCGTCCGTCGATGTTCGTTCACTACCCTCGTCCATCGATGTTCGTCCACTACCCATCCATTGCATCATCGAAGAAAGAAAAAGCTCCTTCAGATACGCAAACGAGAATCCTTCGGTGTCGCGCACAACCTTTACCGACACGTCTGTCGATAACCGCAGCTCGGCCTGAAGCTCGCGATTCCAGAAAGATACATACGCCTCACGTTCCGCAGCGCCGGGAGCATTAAAAAAGTATTTGCGGTCAAACCGGCTCGGCCGATCCACAATTGCCGGGTCGAGCTTGTCCGGATAGTTGGTAGTGGCGAGCACTGCAATTCCGCCGTTAGTTTCAAAGCCGTCGAGCTCGTTAAGGAAGAACGAGCGGTTCTCGTCGTCGATCATCGCATCGAGATCTTCGAATACCAGAAAGCAGGGAGCTGCCATCCGCGCCCGCTTAAACACAAGCGCTATGTTCTGCTGTTCTGTTGCATACTCAGATTTGAATCCCTTGACGTACAAGCACGGTCGTTTGAGTTCATTGACCAAGGCTTTCAGCGTGTGCGTCTTGCCATTGCCAGGCGGCCCAATGAATAAGACCCCACGCTTCCACGGTATGCCATGGCGCTCATAGAATTCTTTCGAGCTGAAGAAGTGTGAAAAGTCGTTCACGATCTCAGTCTTTAAGGAGTTATGCAAGATCAGGTTGTCGAAAGTAGAAGACTTGATCGCATCGTACAGTTCACGGTTCTTCTCCCAATCTCCGTCCTGGAACACCAGTATTTCGCCGCGAACTTCCGCTGACCATTCACATACTTCTGCGAAAAACGTGTCCGCGACTTTGCGGTCATCCGCGATGATCCAGTGGTGGCGGAACCGGTAGCAGCTCTCCGCCCAGCTGATGAGCACGACTTCAAGGAGTTGCCCGCGCCAAAGGACGTTTAGCCATGAGTTTTCTACCTCTTGGATCGGTTCCTTACGAGGCCCCTTCCAAAACGTTCTGATGTGGTGGAAGATGGAGCCTTCCTCAACGATCGTGCATTTCTCGGCGCGCGCGAATTCCTCAAGGTCGAAATATCCGGTTGCTCCTTCGACAATTGTCTTGTCTGGATAGAGCTTCGCCAACTCGCGCGCGACGTGATACGCGATGTAGTCGTTCGGTTTGTATAAAGCACGCTTGATGAAGTCTTTCTTATCCATAACGCTTTCATTTGCTCACACTCGTGAGCATTTTGGGCCAATGCTGATACCTAAGCACAAACCACAAGGCAGACCTTTTTCGTATGTAGTTAGGAATCTAAATAGACTCAGAGGGTGCGGCCGAGGCGGCCGCGAAGATTAAGAAATGCCGTGACTCGTGGTCCTATAGAGCATAGCCCGTCACCTACTCATTAAGTAGGTCGCCACCATAGCGCGGCTGACGTGATTTAGTCAAGGATGATCCACAAATAGTAGAGATTCGATATTGACTCATTTCATTCACACCGGGCTTCAGCCCGGTGATCAGGGGATTTTTTGGAGGAAACCGTTTAAACGGTTTCCGGATACGGAGTAGGTTTGAGATCACCGCGCTGAAGCGCGGTGTGAATAAGATCGAGTAGCGGACTAAAACATTCTTATGGGGAGTCGCGTATACTGTTTCCCGCATCTCAGTTCTCAAATCTGAGATCATTTGAAACCGATTAGCACTGGAGATTTCATGCATTCACTTTATCGAAATAATTTCCGCCGTTACGGACTGTTATCATTTTTACTCGCCATCTCCCTCCTTTCCTCGCCTGTACTCGCTTGGCAGAATGGCGCCGCCACCACAAAGCAGTCGGCCTCGGGATCTACTGTTGTCACGAAGAAGACTACGACAGACACAAAGAAGGCTAGCTCCACGCTCACGCCCGATGAGCGAAAGGTTTCTGCTCGAGTCAAACTCGAAACCATTCGCGACCTCACCACTGCATTGAGCTCAAAAGAGTTTGAAGGCCGCGGCACGGCGCAGCCAGGCGCTGACAAAGCAGCCAGGTACATAGCGGACTACTTTGCGAAACTCGGACTCAAACCGGCCGGCGATAACGGTACTTATCTGCAGGCGATCAAGTTCAGGTCCGCACAACTCCAGTCCGAATCCTCAGTCAAAATCGGAGATGCCGAGCTCAAGCACGGAGACGATTATGTCCTTTTGCCGCCGTACAATTCGGCACAAGTGAACGCTTCAGGTGGAGTTGTGTTCGCCGGGTACGGTGTTGTATCGCAAGAGCTGAAACGAGACGATCTCGCGGGCTTGGACCTTAAAGGTAAAGTCGTAATTTTGATGGGCGGACAGCCGCAAGGTGTTGACACCGCCGCCTGGCAGCGCGCGACTGCGCCTCAGCTTAGAGCCATGGGCATCTTTGGGCGCGGTGCTGAAGCCATGATCGTAGCGAACGCCGGTACGGCTGCGCAGCCCTTCTCGACCATTTCGAATTATCTTTCGCGACGGCGCGTCAGCCTCGCCTCGTCACCTGCCGCTCAATTTATGATGCCGCCGGTCTTACTGGTAAGCGACGCGGCAATGGAGAAGATCTTTGTGGGCTCCGGCAGTACCTACGCTGAAATTTTTGAGAAGGCGAAGCGCGGTGAGACCGTCTCGCGCGATTTTGGAACTAACGCCTCGGTGGCAATAAAGATCAAGATCGAGGAGGCGCCGAGCAGCAATGTAGTCGGCGTGCTCGAAGGCTCTGATCCGAAGTTAAAGGAAGAGGCAGTTGTTTATTCTGCGCACTACGACGCATACGGCATTGACTCAAGCGGCCGTATTTTCGCTGGAGCCGCTGACAACGCGCTGGGCACCGCGACGATCATGTCCATCGCCGAAGGGTTTGCCAAATCTTTTCCTAAGCCTGCTTCGCGCCCGCGTCGCTCAATTATTTTCCTCGCGGTAACGGGTGAAGAGTATGGGCTGTTTGGCGCAGAACACTGGGTGGCGAATCCGACCTGGCCGCTGGCTAAAGTTGCTGCGAACATCAACTACGACGGGATCGGCACCGAGGTATATGGTCCAGTGAAACGCGTGGTCGGCTTTGGTGCCGAGCACTCTGACTTGGGAACGGTTTTTGAAGACGTATTGGCAGCAACTGGAACTGTCGTGACGCCGGATCCAATGCCTGAAGAAAACGCTTTCGTCAGATCGGACCATTACGCGTTTGTGAAAAGAGGCGTGCCGGCGCTGATGTTGATGGGTGGACCAGAAGGTGATTTAGCGTCGTGGCTCCCGCGGATGAAACAGTGGCTGGCGACTGACTATCACTCGACCAGCGACGTCGTTAAGCCCGATTGGAACTGGAGCGGACCGCAAACGCTTGGACAGATTGGGATGATTATTGGGTTGCGAGTTGCGAATGCGGACGCAATGCCTGCGTGGCGTTCCACGTCACCTTACAATCGCCCGCGCAACGCCGCGCGTCAATCGGGACATTGATTCTATTGCTGACGCTGCACAATAAATTTTCCGAACTCGCGCCAGGTACCATCTTTCTGACGCACTGAATCAACGACTTCCATTTTGTCGGGACCAATAATTTGGTAAACCGACTTTCCCTGTTCTGTTTCTGGGGATCCCCAGAAAGCAACGAGTGAGTCGCCTTCGGTTTGGGCTTTGATGTGAAACGACACTCCGCGGGAGTCGAACCACCGAGCTTCGTACTTACCGTCGGACATCGCGCCCACACCCTGGTAGTAAGCGTGTCCTTCGAAGACTTGCTTCTGACCACTGGAACTCTGCATTTCATTTCTTAGACTAAGCCGCACGAATTTGTTTCCCAATACACGCTCCCACTTCATGTCTAACCGCGCCGTCCTGCCAAAGGCTTTGCCTTCGCCGCTCCAAGTACCACTCAAACGATTTAGCAACGGCTCAGTTGGTGACTGGGCGTAACCCGACGAGATCAACAGCAAAAGAAGCATTGCCGGCAAGAAAAGAAACTGCGACACATATGTTTTGGATTGCAGACTCCTCATAAGGCTCCTCTCTGGTTCGTGTTTCTTATCCTCGGTGGTACGACGAACGGCGAGTCCGCATTTCGACAGGAGTGAAGTTATTTTTTGCGCGAGAAGTTTGATTTCGTGGACCAAGACGAGACTCAGCGTTCCTTAGCCCTGACTTTGACAGCCCTCTCAACCTGACTAAGCGGGAGTACTAATCGTGCCTCACAACCAAGACCACCCGGACGATTCGCCACAGTAAGCGTGCCACCATGAGCCTCGGCAATCTGGCGAGACAGAACGAGCCCAATACCGGAGCCATCGGCCTTAGTCGTAAAGAAAGGCACAAAGAGATTGGCAGTGTTAGCCAACCCCGGTCCCTCATCGCTGACAAAAAGGTCGAGTTGGCCGTGACGTTGGGCCCATCCAACCTCAACCTGACCGCCGGTTTCCAGTGAGGCATCTACAGCATTGCGCACAAGATTGATCAAGAGTTGCTCCAGTTGAACCCCGTCGCCCTGTACGTTCACCTCGGGACCCTCACTTACGCTAACCGGTAACCTGATCTCCAAAGCGGCAACGCGCCGTACCAGGTCTTCAACATTGACAGTCTCAAATCTCGGTTGCGGAAGTCGAGCAAGTTTCGAGTACGACTCGATAAAGCGAGCTAACGAATCTGCGCGGGAGGAAATAACCTCCAGGCCATGCTGCATATCGTCGCGCCAGTCCGGTGCCTGTTCGCTGCGCTTCACCATGTCTCCCAAACTACCTGCGACTGACTTGATGGGCGCCAAAGAGTTATTCAGCTCGTGGCCCAGTACACGTAACAATCGCTGCCACGCAATCCGTTCCTCTTCGCGTAGCGTTTGACTCAGGTCGGTTAATACTAAGAGCTGATGCGGCACACCGCCTTCGCGAAACATGCTGTGTCGCACTCCCCAACGACCCACACCTCCCGGAAATACTAACTGCATAGTTCGACTGTCTGAATCTTTTCCGGGTTTGAGACATGCGGCCAAGCCGAGTTCGTCGCAGGTGCGGCCCAGTAGGCGCGCGGCAGGTTGGGCAAGCAATTTCTCGCCCGCTCGATTGACGAGTCGCAACTCATGGTCGGCATTAAAAGCAAAGACTGCCGCGTCAATTTCCGACATTACTGTGCCGAGCAGTGTCGTCGCTTCCAAAGCACCGAGCCGCTGGTCGCGAAGTGTCCGGCCCAGTTCGTTGGCTTCGAGCAATACTTCTCCGAGCGCGTCGCCGCTCGTGGCGCGACGTGCGCGCATCGAGTAGTCGCCTTCATGGAGTGCGGCGAGAATGTTCGAAAGAGTCTGTAGCGGCCGGATGACGCGGGCCTTCAGATGAAAAGCTATGCCGAGCCAAAAAACAATCAGGAGGAAGTTGACGGTCAATTGAACGCGAGTCGAGTAACCACCAACCCAGAGGAGGAGCGCGCACACGCCGACGGCTGGGAGGCCAGTTGCGAGTGCGAGCAGCGCTATCCGCTTCTCAAAGTCGAGACGGCCGCCGCGTTTTAAGGCCGGATCGACTGAGGCGAGCGTCCAAGTATGTCTATGGGGGTCCAACGGCGCACTCATCGCCGCTATGATAACTCAAACCCGCAACTTGAACCCGGTCGATAGGCTCGCGGTTCCGTTATTGAGTGTGCCTTTGCGTTACCCTTTACTGGCGCGGATGGCGAGCTTAATGACGACGTCGTCGCGAATCAGATTGTCACTCGCGCCGGCATAGTTGATCCCAAAATCCTTCCGGTTAATCGAGAACGTGCTGTCGACGTTGACCGTGTCCGCGCTCGCTGCGATCGTCGCAGGAAAACTTATCGATCTCCTGACGCCATGCAGGTCAAAGTTCCCTGTAATCGTGTGCGTGGCACCTTTCTCTCCACCCGGCCTGACTTCCGTCGATTGGAAACTGGCTTGGGGATACTTGGCGACATCAAAGAAGTCGGCCGTTTTGAGATGTTCGGTTAGCTTGTCAGTATCCGTCGTCAATGCAGTCGTGTCGATCGTAATCTGCACGCGACTCTTCTCTGGCGCGCCCGCGTACTCAATCGCGCCTGAGAATTTTGGAAATGAGCCGTTGTGACTGCCGGTGACTTTGGATCCAATAAACTCAATCTTTGAGTTTTCCGGAGTTATCAAATATTTCTGTCCACCAGCGGGTGCGGACGTGGCCGGGGCCGCATCTTTGGTGACGGCCTGCGGTTGATCGGACGCTGGATTGGAACAAGCGGCAAAGAAAAACAATGACAGTAGGATGGTCCAAGTCTTCGTTAGACGAGTCATAACGTTCTCTCCTGTAGATATTCAGTTGTGATGGGGGTTGGTTCGTCAGACCTTAACATGAGGGAGGAAGGGGAGCAAACGCACGAGACGCGTGTGGTGGTGATCCTTCTTATCCCCCTCTCCGCTCGCGGAGAGGGGCTAGGGGAGAGGGGAGGGGCTTACTAAGACAACCCATACTTCTGTAATCGGCGGTACAGCGCGCTGCGGCTGAGGCCTAACGCTTCCGCCGCGCGATTAGCATTACCACCAAAGCGCGCGAGAGCCTTCTTTATCAACAGCCGCTCCATTTCTTCCAAACTCATCTCATCAATCCGAGAAGTGCCTTCGCCTTCCCGACCAGGCTGCAATGCGAGATCGAATGTCGTCACGATACCGCCCGAAGACATCAACACTGCCCGCTCAACGACATGATCAAGCTCTCGCACGTTGCCCGGCCATGAATGCCGTCGTAGCGCTTCGAGCGCGCCCGGCGAGAATCCGCTAAGGGTGCGACGATACCTCCCGCTATGCTGCTGTAAAAAGTGCTCGGCCAAAGGCGTGATGTCCTCCTGCCGCTCGCGCAGAGCCGGCACATGTATCTCGACCGTGTTCAAGCGAAATAGCAAATCCTGGCGAAACTTCCCTTGCGCCACTTCAACTCTTAAATCGGCATTAGTTGCAGACAAGACGCGCGCGTTGACCTTGTGCGTCTTTGACGAGCCTACTCGTTCGAACTCACCCGTCTCGAGCACGCGCAACAGTTTGGCTTGCAGGTTCAAAGGCACATTGGCGATCTCGTCGAGAAATAATGTGCCGCCATCGGCGAGCTCAAAGCGACCAACACGATCCGTCTTGGCGTCAGTGAACGCGCCGCGCACGTGACCGAACAACTCGCTCTCGAAAACACCTTCCGCCAACGCTCCGGCATTGACCGAGATCATGGGCTTGGAGGATCGACCTGAAAGCGAATGAAGAATGCGCGCGACGACCTCTTTCCCGGTTCCGTTCTCGCCGGTGATCAGCACGTTGGCATCGGCAGGCCCGATACGAGTCACCAGGCTCATCACATTCTTCATGCCCGGCGATTCGGAAATGATCTTGATCGGCTTCGCGCCCGCGCCGTCCGCCGTGTCGCGCAAAGCTAGGTTTTCAGCTTCCAAACGTTCGCCGCGACGCAGCGCTTCAGCTAACTCCACCTGCGTGCGCAACACTGTCAACAATCTCGCGTTGTCCCATGGCTTCTGAATGAAGTCGCGGGCACCTCTGCGCATTGTCTCGACTGCCAGATCGACACTTCCCCACGCAGTCATCACCACTACCGGCAACGTAGGATCTTTGGCTTTGATCTTGGTTAACAGATCCAGGCCTTCGCTACCCGAAGTTGTGTCGCGAGCGTAATTCAAGTCCATCAGGACAACGTCGAGTTCCTGCGTGTCGACTGCTTTGAGAACGGCTGCGGGAGATGAGGCAGTTTGGATGGCGAAGCTCTCCCGCTTCAATAGCAGACTTAAGGCGGCTAACACATCGGCTTGATCGTCGGCAACGAGAATTCGAGGCATGAAAATAAAAACTCTCTAATAGGTCAAATACGTCCTATAGGTCCTATAGGACTATAGCGCTAACCTTGGCGGATCACTCGTAGCGCAGTGCCTCGATCGGATCGACCTTCGACGCTCTTCGTGCCGGCAAGTAGCACGCGAGCAAAGCCACGAGCGCCAGCACTGACGCCACAGTCGCAAAAGTCACGGGATCCTTGGCACCGACGCCGAATAACAAACTGGCCATCAAACGAGTCAACGCGAATGCGCCTGCCAATCCAATCACTAAACCTATGACCACCATTCTGAAGCCCTGCCCGACGATCAGACGCAGCACGTCGCGAGTCTGTGCTCCCAACGCCATCCGAATACCAATCTCATTCGTGCGTTGGGCCACCGAATAACTCATGACGCCATACAATCCAACCACAGTCAGCACCAGAGCCACAGCCGCAAACAGCGTTAGCAGCGTAGTATTGAATCGAGGTGTAGAGACTGAGTCCGATACATAATCGTCTAGCGTCTTCACCGCAAATATGGGCAAGTCCTTATCCATCTGGCGGACTTCGTTCTGAATGCCGCTCAAGATCGCCTGAGGATCGTTTGTAGTTTTTACCGTCATCGTCATGCCATCGAAAGGCAACTGTGCCTGCGGTACGTAAAACGCAGGCCGCACTTCGGTGCTTAGGCTCCGATGCCTGACGTCACCAACTATGCCGACGATCTCACGCATGACCGGCTCTTTGTCTTCAAACACCGAGATACCAGGTTTGATGCGCTTGCCTAGTGCCTCTTCATTAAAAAAGTATTTCTTTGCGAATGCTTGATTGACAATGATTACACCTGGAGAGTCCGGAGTCTCAGCGGAGGTGAAGTCGCGGCCCCGTAACAGCGGTATGCCCAATGTGCGAAAGTATCCCAGACCGATGTTGTAGAAATCAGCCGAAGGTTCTTCGCCTTGCGGAACCGGCCGACCTTCAGTTTCGAACGACAGACTGAATCGATCGCCGCTAAGAGGCAGAGGCACAACTCCACTTGCAGACTGAACACCCGGTAGACTTTGAATGCGAGTGAACAACTCGTCGAAGAATCGTCCCTGTTGTTCGGTTGAGTATCTAACCGATGGAAGGCCGACGGTGAAGGTCAGCACGTTGCGTGAGTCAAAACCGGGGCTAACCTGTCGCAATCTCCAGAGACTTTGGATTAACAGTCCGGCACCCACCAAAAGCACGACTGCGATTGCCACTTCGGAAACGACGAGTACGCTGCGAGTCCGATTTCGACTTGCACCACCGCCGGCGCCGCGACCACTTTCTTTGAGTGTTTCCGAGGGCTGAGATCCCGAAGAGTGAAGTGCAGGCGCTAATCCGAAAAACAGACCCGTCGCGAGAGAAAGAAGAAGCGTGAACCCCAGCACGCGGTAATCGAGCCCGACATGAAGCGCCCGCGGAATTTTGTCGGCATTCAAAGCCACCAGCAGATCAGACCACCAGACTGCCAGCAGCAAGCCCAGCGCTCCTCCCGCCAATGAAAGCAGGACGCTTTCAGTCATCAATTGGCGAATAATTCGCCACCGGCTAGCGCCAAGTGCAGAGCGGATCGCCATTTCTTTGTAACGCGCCATCGCCCGAGCCAATAACAAGTTCGCGACGTTCGCGCACGCTATCAATAAAACAAATGCGACCGCGCCGAGAAGAATGAGTAAAGCCGGTCGTATGTCGCCGACTAATGCTTCGAGGGCCGGAATCACAACTATTCCGCGATGAAGGTTCTTGTCGGGATATTGCTGCTCGAGTCGCCCGGCGATTGTAGACATTTCGGCTTGCGCCTGCTCTTTAGTAACACCTGGCTTGAGGCGGCCGACGACTCTGATGTAGTGAGCGCCTCGCTCGGATGTCATCGGTTCCTTCCCTTCTGATTCGACAGAGAAGGTGGTCCATAACTCGACCGGTTCGTTTTGGATCGGAAACTCAAAACCCTGCGGCATCACACCGACAATCGTGTACGCCTTTTCATCCAGCAGGATGGATTGACCAACCACTTGAGGATTTGCATTGAAGCGTCGCTGAAACAGATCATGAGTTAGCATTACGACGCGGCTTTTTTCACCGGGCTTGTCTTCTTCAGGCAGGAAAGTACGTCCGTACGCTGGTGCGACACCTAACATTTGGAAAGTATCGGCGCTCACCACAGTTCCCTGGAGCCGAACGGCATCGCCATAACCTGTCAACGTGTAATCCCTGCCATGATAAGCAGCCAGCTTCTCAAAGGACTGGCTCTGGTCTCGCCAGTCGGCGAAGTTCGGATACGAGGCAGATCCGCGTTCGGTGCCGCGCCTGCGATCGTTCTCCCAAACGGTCATCAATCGATCGGAGTCGGGGAATGGGAGAGGGCGCAGTAAGACGGCGTTAACGACGCTGAAGATGGCGGTGTTAGCGCCGATGCCGAGAGCGAGTGCGATTGTTGCGACAATGCTGAAGCTGGGAGCTTTGAGCAGCATGCGCAAGCCGTACCGAATGTCTTGCCAGAAGGTATCCATGATTGAGATCTCCCCATGGGAATAGGTCAAATACGTCCTATAAGTCCTATTGGAATAGGACGAATACGTCCTATAGGCCCTATTGGAATAGGTCAAATCCGTCCTATAGGTCCTATTGGAATAGGACGAATACGTCCTATAGGCCCTATTGGAATAGGTCAAATACGTCTATAGGCCCTATTTACTCGTAGCGTAGCGCATTCAGCGGATCCACTTTAGTAGCGCGTCGTGCCGGTATGTAACACGCCAACAACGCTACCAAGATCAACACCACCGACACTGTGCCAAACGTGACGGCATCAGTCGGAGTGATGCCAAACAACAACGTCGTCATCACTCGCGTAAGCGCAAACGCTCCTGCGATGCCAATCGCAACGCCGATTAGCGCCAGCACCATTCCATTCTTCAGAACAAGCTTCAAAACGTCGCCAGTCTGAGCTCCTAACGCCATTCGCACTCCAATCTCGTGATGTCGCTGAGCCACGAGATAAGAAATGACGCCGTAAATACCTACCGCAGCCAGCACCAAAGCAACTCCCGCAAACAATGTCAGCAGCAAAGTGGTAAAGCGTGCTTTAGCAATCGATTTGGAGAGAAGACTATCCAACGTCCTTACATCAGAAACGGGCTGTTCGGGATCAAGCGTTTGAATGATGTTGCGAGCGCTTGCCGCAATGCTCGAAGCATCGCCTTTCGTCCTGATCACCAGCGTCATAAAGCTGTAGGCCAACTCCGGATGAGGCCAATACGACATCGGCTCAATCTCACCATCGAGATTCTTGGCGCGACTGTCGGCTACGATGCCAATGATCTCCGTGGGCCCAAGATCAGGGGGATCTTTCATGTAAATTGTAATTCTCTTCCCCAACGCGTCCTCGTTGGGAAAGTACTTCCGCGCCAATGTCTCGTTGACCACGACCACGTGTCGCATTTCCGTAGCCTCCTGTTCGGTGAACAAGCGACCACGCTTCAAGGGGATCTGCATGGTTTTGAAATAGTTCAGGTCAGTGACGCAAACACTGGTTATCGGTTCCTGACCAGGTGCTGGCTTAGGCAGACCTTCGATTAAAAAATCCGTTCCCGCCGATGGACCAGCGAATGGCAGAAAGTTGATGGCTCCGGCGGATTCCACGCCAGGGAGCGCCTGAATGCGCTCGATAGCCTGTTTGAAGAATCCGATGACTTTCGGATCTTCATCGTACTTACGCCCTGGCAGCACGACTCGCATCGTGAGCACATTCTCCGCATTGAAGCCGGGATCGACTGAGTTCAATCGATTAAAACTTCTAATTAACAAGCCGGCACAAACCAACAACACCAATGCAAGAGCAACCTGAACAACGACCAGCACACTCCGGAGTCGCTGCGTAGTCGTACCACTGCTGCTGCCTTTCACTCCTTCTTTGAGAGAGTCGCTGAGGTTGAGACGCGTTGACTCCAGCGATGGCGCTAAGCTGAATATCATTCCAGTCAGCAGCGACACCCCTAGAGTGAACGCGAGCACGCTCATGTTGATCTTTACCTGCGAGAGATCTATAAGCTCCGGCGGACTGAGTGACGCGAGCAGGCTCGTGCCCCACCACGCCAGCAGCAAACCAAACACGCCTCCGAGCACTGCCAGCGGCAAACCCTCCGTAAGCAGTTGCCTCACAACACGCCAGCGTTTAGCCCCGAGCGCCGACCTGATCGCGATTTCCTTTTGCCTGGTAGCGGCACGTGCGAGGAGCAGATTGGCTACGTTCGCGCAAGCAATCAACAACACGAAGCCGACAGCACCCAGCAAAATGAGCAATGGCAGTCGAATGTCGCCGGTAAGTTGTTCACGCAACGGCACCACATTGACATTCCAGCTCGCATTGAATTCGTGAAACTGCTGCTCGAGGCGGGTGCCGATTGTCCTCATCTCGGCGTGAGCCTGCGGCATCGTCACGCCAGGTTTCAGCCGGCCGACAACAGAAAGGAATCGTCCTTGGCGTATGCGGTTCTCGTTTGTGATTACAAATGGCATCCAAGCTTCCGCCTCTTTCGCGGTGAGCGACCCTTTTCTAATGAACCATCGGAAGTTGGGAGGCATGACGCCGACAACTGTAGTGGGCTGGCGACCGAGATTTAGTTGGCGACCGACGATATTGGGATCGCTGCCGAAGCGACGTTGCCAAAGACCGTAACTGAGAAGCACGACGCGCGGCTGATTGGGGTCGCCGTCACCGGGAATCAGCGTGCGACCAAGGTACGCGTCGACACCCAAAACGGAAAACAAGTTCGGATTGGCGAGCTGCATCGGCAGTTCTTCAGGATCTCCTTCGCCGATCAGCACTGAACGCGTGTCGGCAAACGCTGCCATGTCCGCGAACGAACTGTTTTGTTCTTTCCAATCCATGAAGTTGGCTGGATTGGCGACGTTGCGATCGTTTCTTGGCGAATGCTCCCAAACGAGTGCCAGCTGCTCGGCATCTCTATAAGGCAAGGTGCCGAGGAGGACACTGTTGACCACGCTGAAAATTGCCGTGTTGGCTCCAATCCCCAACGCCAGTGTCAACACCGCTACTGAGGTAAATGCCGGGCTCTTGATCAGCATGCGCACGCCATAACGAATATCCTGCCAAAAGCTGCTCATTGGAACCTCCTACTCATATCTCAGCGAGACTACTGGCTCGACTTTTGTTGCGCGGCGGCCAGGCAGATAACAAGCGACTAAGGCAACGGTTGCGAGTATCACTGCGATCGCTACAAACGTCGCAGGATCCGTAGGTCCGACACCGAAGAGCATTGTTGCCATCAAACGAGTCAATCCGTACGCCGCAACTAATCCGATCCCGATCCCAATCACCGCCAGGATCATTCCCTGGCCGAGAATCATCTTGAACACATCGCGTGGTTGTGCGCCGATGGCCATTCGAATCCCGATTTCATGTGTTCTTTGGGTGACGGAATAAGACATGACGCCGTAAATTCCGACCATCGCCAACACAAGTGCGATGCCGGCAAAGATGCTGAACAGCGTTAGATTCAACGTCTCCGATGCTATCGATTCGGCGCGAATGTCATGCATCGTGCGAACGTTGAAGATCGGCTGATCGGGGTCGACAGTCTTCACCTGCTCTCGAGCAGTACCTATCAAACTATTAGGATCGCCTGACGACTTGATGATCATTGTCATTCCGCTAAAAGGAAGCTGGAAGAATGGGAAGTATCCCTGGACCCTATTTGAATCCTGGGCTAAGCCTTCCATCTTTACTCGTCCAACTACACCGACTACGGTCATTCGCGGGCTGGAGCTGTCCGGCCCTCCTAACCGTATCTGTTTACCGACGGCGTCCTCGTTGGGCCAGTGCCGGCGCGCAAACTCTTCGTCGATGATGATCGTGTTGGCGCCGGCGATCATTCTTTCGCCGTCGTTGGCCTTGCTCAGATCGCGTCCAGCCAAATGGGCGCGATTGTCATGCTCAGTGAAATAGCGGCCCCGTAACAGCGGAATGCCCATCGCTTTGAAGTAATCGGGACTTACCGTGCAGGCTTCCATTAGAGGACTTTGGCCACGTTCAGGAGGTGGCTGGCCTTCGATTGCAAATGAAGTCTGCCAGCCGTTGTTCCCCAAAGGAAGACCGGAAGCCGCAGCAACTGACTGTACACCGGGAAGACCGCGCATGTTTTCCATCAAGCGCCTGAAGAACTCGGCTCGCTTGTCTTCGGTGTCGTACTTTCTTTGCGGCAACGAAACGGTAAAGCTCGTCAGTTGATCGTATGAGAAGCCGGGATTGACGTTCTGTAGCCGGTAGAAACTTCGAATCATCAAGCCGGCGCCGATCAGCAGAACCATCGTCGTCGCCATTTGAACGACGACGAGCGAGTTGCGTAACCAGCGTCGCCCTGAAACAGAGCGGCCCGTTTCTTTCAGAGTCTCGTTGACGTCGATCTCACCTGCCTGGAGCGCCGGAGCCAAACCGAAAAGAATCCCGGTTAGGAACGAAACACCGAGAGTGAAACCCAACACTCTCCAATCCAAACCGATTTCTCTTGCTCGCGGAATCGCGTCCGGGCTCATGTAAAGAATGAATTTGATTCCCCAATGCGCGATAAACAGTCCGAGACCTCCTCCGATTATCGAGAGCAGCACGCTCTCCGTAAGCATCTGGCGGGCGAGTCGCCAACGGCCAGCTCCGACGGCAGCGCGAATTGCCATTTCTTTTTGTCTCGCCGTAGCGCGAGCCAGCAATAAGTTGGCGATGTTCGCGCAGGCAATGAGCAGCACGAAAGCGACGGCTCCAAACAACACCCAGAGGGCCGTGCGCGCATCGCTCACAAAGATCTCCAAAAGTGGCCGCATACGGATGCCGTTGTTGGTATTCGTATCGGGATACTGTTTGGCGAGATTGGCAGAAATATTATCCAAGTCTGCCTGGGCCTGGGCCAGTGACACACCTGGCTTCAAGCGCGCGACGCCGTACAGTCCAGGATGATTGCCACGCTGCTGCCAATTCGGATCGCCGGAGAGTTGACCGACGGGAACCCACATCTCGACGCGACTGGGATAGAGGTAGCCTTGTGGCATGACGCCGATGACGGTGTAGCTCCTGCCGTTCAACGTAAGAGCCTGGTTGATGATGTTCTCTTGTCCGCCGAAACGGCGTTGCCATAAGCCGTAACTCAAAACTACGACGGGAGTGCCGCCAGGTTTGTCTTCTTCATTAGTGAAGAGTCTTCCGAGCATCGCGTTGACTCGCAAAGCGGAGAAGAGATCAGCGGAGACTTGGGCCGCAAGGATGCGTTCCGCGTCGCCTGCGCCGGTGAGGTTGTAGCTGCCGCGGTTGTACACACCGATTTTTTCGAAGACCTGATTTTGATTTCGCCAGTCGGTGAAGTTCGGATACGAGATCGACATCTCGTCGAGTGTCGGACTTCTCTCGTTGAGGAATACGAGGCGATCAGCCTCATCGTATGGCAGCGGTCGCAACAAGACGGAGTTGACGACGCTGAAGATGGCGGTGTTGGCGCCGATGCCGAGGCCTAGTGCGAGAATGACTACGAGTGTGATTCCCGGGTTCTTGAGCAACATTCGTACGCCAAAGCGTATGTCCTGCCAAAGTGTGTGCATTACCTTTGATCTCCAATTTCAAGATTTCAGATCGGCAATAGGGCCTATAGGTCCTATTGGTCCTATTGGTCCTATTGGTCCTATTGGTCCTATTGGCCGTATAGGTCATATAGGACCTATAGGACCTATTTCATTCATATCGCAACGCCACCACGGGGTCGACTTTCGTCGCTCGCCGCGCCGGTATGTAACAAGCCACCACTGCAACTACCACCAATCCGACTGCGCCAACCGTAAACGTCAGCGCATCAGTCGGCGTTACTCCAAATAATATCGACTGCAACAGCCGCGTCAGCGCGAACGCAGCAATCAGTCCAATACCCACGCCCGTTAACGCGAGCACGATTCCACTCGTGACGACCAGCTTCAAAACATCAATGGCGCGCGCTCCCAACGCCATTCGAATTCCAATCTCTTGTGTACGCTGTGTTACCGCGTACGACATGACGCCGTAGATTCCAACTGCCGCCAGTGTCAGGGTAAGAATTGCAAAGACCATCAGCAGCAACATAAAGAAGCGTCTCAACGCAATCGAATCGCTCTGCAGATCCTCCAGAGTTCTCACGTCGAAGACCGCTTGGTCCTTATCAACGGCTTGGATTTCTCGTCGAACTGCTGCAAACAAGCTCGTTGGATCGTTCTCAGTCTTTACAACGATACTGTCAAACGATGTCGGAAACTGGCTGTGAGGCAGATAGATTTGCATCGGCGGCTTTTTGTCGAGCGAATACTGCGCTACATCACTAACGACGCCGACAATCGTGCGCCACGGCTGCGGCCTTGTCTGCGTGCCTGGAAACTTAATGCGGCGTCCGAGCGGGTCCTGATTGGGCCATAACTGATCGGCCATCGTTTGGTTGATTAAAGCAATCTGGGCGGAATCGGTCGTGTCGTGATCCGTTATTGCACGACCATGACGCAGCGGGATTTCCATCGCCCGCAAATAACCGGGAGTGACGACATACAAGTCGACACTGATTTCTTCACCTTCCGGCTTGGGATAATCCTCAACCGCCAAGCCCCTGCCGTCGAAGTTGTCACTGAGCGGAAGGACACTCGTGACTCCAGCTGCTTTGACACCCGGCAATGCTGCGATTCGTTCGGTAGCTTCCTTGTAGAACGAGACGACATTTTCAGGCTTGGGATATTTCACGGACGGCAGCCCGATGTTCATTGTGAGGACATTGTTCGAATTGAATCCGGTTTCGACGTTTCTCAGCCGAACCACGGTGCGAATGAGCAGTCCTGCGCATACCAGCAACACGAGTGTCAGTGCCACCTCTGTAACGACAAGTACGCTGCGGACTCGATTCCGACGTGACGATCCGGCCGAACCCCGGCTGTCTCTCAGCGCATCAGTTAAATTGAATTTAGATATGTGAAGCGCCGGCGCGACGCCAAAGATCAGACCAGTGAGGACACACGCAGTAAAAGTAAACAGCAGAGTTCGATAGTCAATAGTGATATCGCTGAATAACGGATTGATACGAGAGGCGATGTTTTCGACGATCCGCGTTCCCCACATCGCCAGCAGTAAACCCAAGCCACCCCCGAGGAATGACAGCAGCAGACTTTCAGTCAACAGCTGCCGCACGATCTGAGCGCGACCAGCTCCAATTGCTGCTCGAATTGTTATCTCTTTCTGTCGAACGGTTGCTTTGGCCAGCAATAAGTTCGCAACGTTTGCGCAGGCAACGAGCAGAACAAAAACGACCGCGCCAAATATCAACCACAGCGTCAGCTTGAATCCACCGACTGTGTCGTCGGTAATCGACACGACGACGGCGCCTTGATACTTGTTCGTAGTGGGATGTTGTTGTTCAAGACGCCGTGCAATCAGCTGGATGTCGCTGTGCGCCTGTTCAACTGTTACGCCAGGTTTGAGGCGAGCGATGGCGCGCACGTGACGCGAATCGCGCTGTTTATCATCATAGGGCTCGGCAATCGGGCGATAGAGCTGGCCCTGTGGTCCTACTAAACTTTCAGGCAGAGGTTGAAAGTCAGGACCCATCACGCCGACGATGGTGTAGGAACGGCCGTTTAGTAAAACAGACGTGCCAACGATATTGGGGTTGCTGTTGTACCGTCGCTGCCACAGCCCGTGACCTAAGACGATGACAAAATCTTTTCCCTCTTCTTGTTCTTCCGGCGTAAACACCCGGCCGAGTATGGGAGTGCCGCGCATCACCTTGAAAAATCCGTCACCGACTTGTATTCCCGGAACTCGTTCTGCTTCCGTGTCGCCAGACATTAACGGGTTCCAGCCCATGTAAGGTGCGACATCTTCAAGTGTCGTCGTCTGGGCGCGAAAATCTGCGACATCTGTGGCGGAGAGTTGGTTGCGACCCTTCAGTCGATCATCATTTCCCATGTCACCCCAGACCAACACAAGGCTTTCGGGATCTTTGAACGGCAGCGACTTCAGGAGTACAGCATTGATGACGCTGAACACGGTTGTGTTGGCGCCAATGCCCAGGGCCAGGGAGACTATGGCAATCAGCGTGAACGCAGGCTTCTTTCTCAACATGCGCACGCCGTAACGAAGATCACGAAGAAGGGTATTCATAACTAAATTCCAATTTCAGATCTCAGATCGTAGCGACCCGGTCGCTACGCTCCCGGTTCTGACAACGATCGCAATAGGCCCTATTCGTCCTATTGGCCCTATTAGGGTTACTCATAGCGTAGCGCCACCACCGGATCGACTTTCGTCGCGCGGCGCGCCGGAACAATGCAAGCCAACAACGCCACCGCCGTTAGCAACAAAGCAATCGCCGTAAACGTCACCGGGTCAGTTGCGCTCACGCCGTACAGCATATTTGCCAGCAGCCTCGTCAAGCCAAACGCAGCGACTAGCCCAAGCGCCACTCCGGCAAGCGCCAGTTTCATTCCATGACTCAACACAAGACGAAATACGTCCAAGCGTTGCGCGCCCAACGCGAGACGAATCCCAAGCTCGTGCGTCCGCTGGCCCACGAGGTAAGAAATAACGCCGTAGAGTCCGAGGCTCGCCAATAGCAGTGCCACGATCGCAAACGCCTCAAGCAGAATCATCGAGAACCGCCGATCGGCGAAAGAGTCTCCAATCACCTCATTCATGGTCTGCGGTCTGGAGATCACATTCTGATTGTTATGCGTTTGGACCACGCGCCGAATCGCATCGAAAGGCGGTTCGCCTCCTGCGAACCGAGCCAGCACACCAATGCCGGCCCAATTGCTAGCGACCTCTCGGAATGGTTCATAGAGTTGTGCCTGAAGTGTCTGCGCCTCGTTAGAATCGAGACTCCACTGCTTCACATGTCCGATCACTCCGATAATCTGCTGAGGTTCCTGTTCGTCCATGTAGATGCGCCGGCCAATCGGGTTGACATCACCGAAGTGTTTGCGCGCAAGCACTTCGTCAATCACCACGACTCGTCCAGAACGTCCGTCGTCTTGTTCGGTAAAGAATCGTCCCTGTTTGAGCGGAATACCCATGGCCTTCAGATAGCCAGGCTCAACGCGGTAGATCAAAGCCATATTCATTTCCGCCTGGCTCGCAGGTTTAGCTTGCAGGTCAGTCCAGAAGAAGACATCGTCTTCAGCCACCAAAGGAATTGCGCCGCCCGAAAATGAAACTGCTTCAACGCCTGCGGTCGAGCCGAGCTGATCACTGAGCTCGCGTAACGACGAGCGAATCGCTTCAGGCTCGGCTGTCCTCATTGACGGGGAGAGGCTGAGTCCGAAAGTCAGCATATTATCGGCACGAAAACCCGGGTCCACATTCCAGAGCACGGCGAGACTACGGATCATCAGTCCTGCTCCGATCAAGAGCACCACTGCCAACCCCATCTCAACCGCGACCAGCACGCCGTGCGCGCGCCCGCGAGTGCTCGCACCGCGGCCGCCTTCCTTCAGTGTCTCTGACAACCGGCGCCTCGACGCTTTAAGCGCAGGCGCCACTCCCGACAGAATGCCGGCGAGCAGTGACATACCCACTGCGAAGATCAAGACGCGAGAGTCGAGTGCAATCTCGGTGGCTCGCGGCAGCGTGGTCGGCAACATCGCCAACGCGGCATGAGTGCCCCAACTTGCAACGAGCAATCCCAATGATCCGCCGATAAACGAAAGGAGGAGACTCTCGGTAAGAGTTTGCCGGAACAATCGCCACTGGCCCGCGCCCAGCGCCGCACGAATCGCAAACTCGCGTGTTCTGCCGGTCGAGCGTGCGAGTAGGAGGTTACTGACATTCACGCATGCGATCAGGAGTACGAATCCGACTGCACCAAGCAGCACCCAAAGAAGTGTTGCAATGTCGCCGATGATTCTCGCTTTGAGCGGCGAGACTTTTGCGCCATTGCCTTTGTTGGTTGCCGGATAAGTCGCGGCGAGGTTCTGCATGATTCGTTCCAGGTCGGCTTGTCCCTGCTCGATCGAGACTCCGGGTTTAAGCCGGCCAATGCCGTGAAGTCCCAAACCCGCAGCGCGGACTTTCAAGGCAGGACCGTCCCACTGTTCTATCGGAACGAACACATCGGTGGTGCGAAACAGGCTGAAGTTCGGCGGCAGCACTCCAACAATTTCGTACGATCGATCATCAAGGGTAATGCCTCTGCCCACCACATCCGGCGCACCACCAAACTTACGCTGCCACAGATTCCCACTGATGATGACGACGGCATTCGCGCCAGCTCGGTCTTCGTCCGGCGTGAACGGGCGTCCCAGCACAGGCTTTACATCAAGCACGGAAAACATCTCGGCTGACACTAATCGGCCGGCGACGCGCTCGGGTTCGCCTGCGCCTACCAAGCTGAATCCGAAGCCGCGATGAATTGCCATTGCGGTAAACGTCGTATTCTCTTTTTGCAGGTCGAGGAAATTCGGATACGGAACAGCGCCCATATCGAAATTTGGCTTGCTCTGATCAATGGTGACGAGTTGTTCGGGCTGTGGGAACGGCAGTGGATTAAGTAGCACGCCGTTGACCACTGAAAAGAGCGCGACGTTCGCTCCGATGCCGAGCGCGAGCGTCATGACGATGATTGCACTAAAGCCTGGACTCTTGAACAACATTCGCAAGCCTAGTCGTAGATCTTGAAGCATTAGTCCCTCCTCTAAAACGAACTCCAGTGTCGGCCACCGGTCGCTACGCTCCCGGTTCTGACTTACTCGTATCGCAGTGCAATGACCGGATCGACTTTCGTTGCACGGCGCGCGGGGATGTAACACGCAAGCAACGCGACTACAGTCAGTAACAAACTAATCGCAGCAAAGGTCACCGGGTCCGTTAATGTGACGCCGAACAGCAATGATCTCAATAAACGCATGAAAGCAAACGAAGCCGCCAAACCAATCACTAATCCGATCAGGATCACAATCATCCCTTGCCTCATAATGAGCGCCAGTACATCCCGCAGCTGCGCACCCAGCGCCAGACGAATTCCGAGCTCATGAGTTCGTTGAGTCACGCTATAAGCAGTGACGCCGTAGATTCCCGCCGCCGATAGCAATAGAGCAATGGAGCTGAACAGTGTCAGCAACACCATGTTGAAACGCGGCTGCATTACTGACTCAGCCACGACATGATCCATTGCCTTTACTTCGGAAATTGGCACTGACTTGTCTACTTCCGTGACCGCCTGGCGAACAGTAGGCGCTAGTGCTTCAGGCTCGGTCGTCGTACGAATCACGAGCGACATCCCCCAGGAAGGATCCTGCAGGCTTGAGAGGTAAATTTCGGGCTTAGGTTCTTCTTTCAGCTCGAGACTTCTCACGTTCGCCACTACGCCCACAATCTCGGACCAAATGGGTTGTTTATTTTCGTCGGTGTTGCCGAAATTCAGTCGTTTGCCGATTGGGCTTTCGCTCGCAAAATTCTGCTGAGCAAGCGCTTGATTGACGATAATCGCTCGCGGAGCTTGTTCATTGTCACGTTCGGTGAATGAGCGCCCCTGCAAGACGGGAACTTTCATTGTGCGAAAGTAGTTGGGACTCGCAACGCGAAGGTTCGCCGGAGGCCACTTGTCGGGAGTGGTTGGCGGACGCCCCTCGACACGGAATCTGAAGGACGGCCCTTTTCCCAGCGGCAGAGTGTTGATAGCGCCCGCATCAATTACACCGGGAATAGCTGCGATCCGCTGCATCACCCTTTCGTGGTAGTTCGCATAATCAGCATTCGATCGGAAGTTGTTTCCTGATGGCGACAACCTTGCCGTGAGCACTTGGTGAGAAGTGAAGCCTGGGTTCACCGCTCGCAGTTGGAGAAAGCTACGAAAGAGCAACCCAGCTCCCACCAGCAGCACAACTGAGAGTGAAACTTCCGCAACGATTAATGCTTGACGGAAACGACTGCGATGTACACCGCCTGACGATGCTCGTCCACTCTCTTTCATCGCTTGCTGCACGTCAGTTTTCGCAAGATGCAGTGCGGGAGCGAGTCCAAAGAGGAAGCCGGTAATCAGTGAGGTGCCCAAGGTAAATCCAAGGACACGCCAATCCATTTGAATTTCGTCTATGCGTGGAAAGTCTGTGGGCAGCAGCCTTGTAAGGAACGCGACGCCCCAAATTGATATCAGCAGACCCACACCTCCGCCGGCGATGGCTAGCATTGCGCTCTCCGTCAATAACTGACGCACTATTCTGAGCCGCGACGCTCCGAGTGCTGCTCGGACGGCCATTTCCTTTTGACGCGCCGCAGCGTTTGCTAAGAGAAGATTCGCAACGTTCGCGCAGGCAATCAGCAGGACAAAGGTGACTGCGCCGAACAGTAACCACAACGTGGAGTCGGTGTCGCCGACGAGATGTTTATGCAAAGAGACGACTCGATTGAAACGATTATTGTTGGTTTCGGGATATTGTTGGCGGAGACGACCCGTTATAGTTTCCATTTCACTGGCGGCTTGCGTTAAAGACGTACCCGATTTCAACAACGCGACCGCCTCCAGATAACCCATGCGTCGATGCTGAGTTACATCCATGCTTTCGAATAGTTCAGGCACCAGTCGCAAAGGAGGTAACCACGCTTCTGTTTTATCTGGATACTGAAAGCCAGGCGGCGCCACGCCAACGACCGTGTAGTTTTTGCCGTCAAGCGTTAGTGGCTTCCCTATTAAAGAAGGATCACTACCGAAACGTCGCTGCCAAAGGACGTGACTGAGAACAATGATTGGTTCGTGACCCGCTTGCTCGTCAGCCGAAATAAACAAACGTCCTTGCGCCGGCGTTATTTGGAACACCTCAAAGAAGTTGGCTGACGTTTGTGCGATCTCAATTCGTTCTGCGCCATCCGAAAACGCGAGGTTCCCTGTGGCTTCCTTTATTGCGGCAAGATGCTCGAAGACAGTGTTCTGAGCGCGCCAGTCGAGGAAATTTGGCGCCGTCACCTGAGCAAGGCGGCCTTCGTTGTTCAGTTCTTGAATCGCAACGATGCGCTCGGACTGTCGATACGGGAGTTGTCGAAGCAACACGCTGTTGACGACGCTGAAGATCGCGGTGCTGGCGCCGATTCCCAGCGCGAGCGTTAGCACAACGATTGCCGTAAAACCCGGTTGCTTCAGCAAACTTCTAATGCCGTAGCGAATGTCTTTAAATAGAGTCTCCATAATGTCTTTGGTCTTTGGTCTTTGGTCTTCGAACTTTGAAACGTTGAATTTTGACTTAGTGTGTATTTCGTGCTTCGTTTCGTTCGTGTTATTTCGTGGATCGTTTTCATCCAGTGACTAAGACAAAACGATCCACGAAACCACATGAAACAACACTAAGTCAGAGTTCAAAGTTCAAAGACCAAAGACCCATTGGTCATTCATACCTAAGTGCCACTAACGGATCCACTTTCGTTGCTCGTCGGGCCGGGATGTAACAAGCCAACAGCGCTACCGCGAACAACGTAGCTACAACAGTCACAAACGTTACTGGATCGTATGCTTGCACCTGATAGAGCAGACTCTTCATCAGTCTCGTCAAACCGAACGCGGCCAATACTCCAATCGCAGTTCCCAGGAACGCCAACACGAGTCCTTGTCTCAGCACCATCCGCAGAATGTCGGACGTCTGCGCGCCTAAGGCCATTCGAACTCCGATGTAATGCGTTTGTTGGCTGACGGAATAGGAAACGACTCCATAAATGCCGATGGACGCCAGCACTATTGCCACAAAAGCGAAAATGCCAATCAGGAGCGCCGGAAAACGACGCATGAAGGCCGCAGGCGAGGCATTGATCAGGTCCTCCATTTCACGAACACCAAAAACCGCCACGTCAGGTTCCAAGCGGCGTATTTCGTTTCCAATCGGACCTGCCAAGCTCGATGGATCTACAGTTGTCCGCACTACTAAATTCGTTGCCATCGAGGGCGACTGCGGAAATGGGTAATACAGAACCGGTTTGATGGCTTCATCCAGTCCGGCAATCTTCACATCGCCGACTACTCCCACAATCAAATCGGCTTGTCCTGGAAAGCTCGCATAATTAATTCGCCGGCCAATGGGATCTCGACCCGCAAAAATTCGGTCAGCCACGGTCTTGCCAATGATGACGACGCCGGTTGAATCCGCTTTGTCTCGGTTGTCGAACATCCGCCCGGCTATCAGCGGAATGCCAAGTGTTTGGAAATAGTTTTCATCGACCACGCGAATGTTCGCCTCAATCGCCTGTTCCGGTGGTATTGGATCGCCTTCAACCAGGAAACGAGTTGTGTTTCCCCCTTGCAGCGGCAGAATGTTCACGGCGCCGTTCCCGCTGACACCAGGAAGTGATTTAATGCGCTCGCTTAGCTGGTCGAAAAAGCTTATTTGGGTAGACGCGTCAGCATATTTGGCGGCAGGTAGAACTACCGTCATCGTTAAGACGTTCTCAGGATCAAATCCGACGTTCGTCTGCATCAGACGCAGCAGACTCTTCAGCATTAATCCAGCTCCAATTAACAACACTACGGCTAAAGCGATCTGTGACATTACAAACGCTTGCCGAAGGCGGTTTCGCGCTCCACCGGCCATTGTTCGACCGCCCTCTTTTAGAACTTCATTGAGATCCAGCCGCGATGACTGGAACGCCGGCGCCAGGCCGAACACAATTCCGGTTAGAAGAGATAGCCCGAAAGAGAATCCGAGAATGCGATTGTCGATGTGCAGCGATTTGAGAAAGGGCAACGCGTTAAGTTGGTTCTCTGGAAGTACTGCAACCAGAGCATCAATGCCCCAATAAGCAATGAGTAAGCCGACCGCTCCACCGACCAGGGAAAGCAGCAGCGACTCGGTTAGCATCTGCCGGATCACGCGCCATCCGCTGGCGCCGAGTGCCGCGCGAATCGCAACTTCCTTATGACGCGAAAGTGAACGCGTCAGCAGTAGACTGGCGACATTGGCGCAGGCAATCAAAAGTACAAATCCGACAGCCGTAAGCAAGAGCAACAGTATCGGCCTAACATCTCCCACTAGCTGTTCCTGCAATGGAACAAGTCTAAGTGTGGTACCCGCGTGTGACTGGTGGTGTTCCTGCTCGATGCGTTTGGCGATAACGTCCAACTCTGATTGCGCTTGTTCGATGCTGACGCCCGGCTTGAGCCGCCCGATGAGGTTGGTTCCGTGCAGAAAGCGACGCGTCAATTGCGCGTCATTCGGTTGATACGGTATCCATAGATCAGCACGTCGCAGAGCAAACTCAAAATTGGCAGGCAGCACACCAATCACTATGTAGCTCTGGCCATTGATAGTCAGCGATTGATTGAGAATCCCAGGGTCGCCTCCGAAACGACGTTGCCACATTTCGTAAGTCAGCACTGCAACTCGCTGCGACCCTGGTTTGTCTTCGTGGGGTAGAAAGGTGCGGCCGAGGATCGGATTAACGCCTAGTACTGAAAAGAAATTCGCTGATGCCGCGGGCGAAAAAACGAGCGTCGGTTCGCCGCGCCCCGTCATGATCCCGCCGCCTCCGGTGTAAGCCGCGAGTCCTTCCAAGACGCCGTTCTGCTGATAATCCTGATAATCCGGATAAGAGAATTCGCGCTGCGAAAACTCTTGTGTGGGTTTCTTCTCCCAGAGGTGATAGAGGCGTTCTGGCGATCTGTATGGAAGCCCGCGAAGTAATGCGGCGTCAACAACGGTAAAGATTGCAGTGCTCGCGCCGATGCCGAGAGCGAGTGTCAAGATCGCAATTGATGGAAAGCCGGGCTTCTTCAGTAGAGTCCGAACGGCGTAGCGTAAATCTTGTATTAAAGCGTTCATAATTGCTCGGTTTGGTTTTTATAGGTCCTATAGGCCCTCTCGTCCTATTCGTCCTATTCTTTTCCCCTCACTCGTATCGCAGCGCAATCACTGGATCGACTTTCGTGGCGCGGCGAGCGGGAATTAAACAAGCCGCGAGCGCAACCCCTAACAACATGACCGCCACCGCCGCAAACGTAATCGGATCCCTCGCGCTAATCCCAAACAACAAACTCGCCATCAACCTCGCCAGAGCCAAAGCCGAGAGTGTTCCAATAGCCACGCCAGCTACGGCCAGGACCATGCCTTTTCTCATTACCAAACTCAGGATGTCGCTGCGCTGAGCACCGAGCGCCATCCGCACTCCAATTTCGCGCGTCTGTTGCGTGACAAAGTAGGAAAGCACTCCGTAGATACCAACTGAAGCAAGTACCAAAGCGAGCCCGGCAAACGACATCAGCAACATCATTCCCATACGCCGCGGCCCCGTTTCCGAAGCTAACTGGTCGTCCATCGTCTCGATGTTGGCAACGGGCTGCTCGGGATCGACTTCATGGATTGCTTTGCGGATGGACGATACCAGGCTGAAGGGATCGCTTGATGCGCGGACTACGAGATCGCGCGGTGCATATCCAAAATGAGTTGTAATCTGCCGGTAAGGAAAATACATTTCAGCCTTAACCGGAACGTCCATTCCCATCTGCCTCACGTCTGCAACGACGCCGACGATATTCACCCAGGGTGCTTCCTCGACTCCTAACTTGAATCTTTTTCCTAATGCACCGTCGGGCCAGAATTGTCGTGCCATCGTTTCGTTGACGATCGCTACAGGAGTGGTCTGCCGGTTGTCACTCTCTTGAAAGTAACGACCCTCCTTTAGCGCGATTCCCATTGTGCGAAAATAGTCGGCGCTGATCTGACGATGAACGGCAATCGTGAAGAAGTTGGGCTGAGGTGGACGGCCTTCGATCGTGAAATCATTCATGCCACCTTTCCATTGCAGTGGCACTGATGTGGTGTAATCGGCCGAGCTAACTCCGGGTAGAGCTCTTACTCGTTGCAGTACCTGATCAAAAAAAGCGACGCGCTTGGGGTGCTCGCGATATTTGTAGGCGGGAAGTGCTGTCCGGAGAGCCAGCAATCTTTCCGGCTGAAAACCTGAGTACTGGCGATGCAGATTAAGAACGGTCTGCATCAACAATCCGGCGCCTATAAGCAGGACCAGGGCCAGCGCGATTTGCGCAACGACAAAGGCACCACGCAGCTTTGTACCTCCGGTCGCCGTGAGGTTGCCGGCCTGTTTCAAGGCTTCATTTAGATCGAGCTTCGACGCATGGAGAGCCGGGGCGAGTCCGAAGATGACTCCCGTCAAGATCGAAGCTGCCAGTGCAAACCCAAGCACAGGCAAATCGATTGTTAGACTGGTGGAGAGAGTTAGCTGTGGGGGAATGAGCTGCTTCAACAACGCGAAACTCCACCAGGCAATCAATAGGCCGAGGGCGCCGCCGCAGCATGCCAACAAGATGCTTTCCGTGAGCAACTGCCTGACAAGCCGCGGCCGGCCCGCGCCCAATGCGGCTCGCAACGCAAATTCCTTGCGCCGAGATGCAGCGCGGGACAGCATCAGACTTGCGACATTGGCGCAGGCAATTAGCAGCACCAGACCAGCCGCGACCAGCAAAAGGAATATTGGGCGGCGAACGTCGCCCGTGAAGTGTTCGCGTAAGGGAATCACTAACGAGGCGAGGCCTTCTGCCTCGTCTGCGTGATCACGAACGATCCGGTCGGTGATAACTTTTATATCCGCTTCAGCCTGTTGCAGTGTCACGCCGGGCTTCATTCGGGCAACCACATCCACATAATGGTTGTCGTGATCACGCAGCTCCTCTGGAGTAAGTGCCGCAGGAGTCCAGAGGCCGATGTAACTCTGCAGAAACTGAAAACGATAGGGCATCACGCCTATTACCAAATATTTCTGTCCGTTCAGCGTGATGTCACGGCCAACGATAGTGCGATCACCACCGTACCGTCTTTGCCACAAGCCGTAACTGAGTATCGCAACTTTGTTGTGGCCAGGCTGATCGTCCTCAACCGTGAAGTCTCGACCAATGACAGGCTTGACGCCGAGCAGTGAAAATAAATTTGC
Organism: Pyrinomonadaceae bacterium; assembly: GCA_035281525.1. Classification (GTDB taxonomy): domain Bacteria; phylum Acidobacteriota; class Blastocatellia; order Pyrinomonadales; family Pyrinomonadaceae; genus PSRF01. The sequence goes on from DATEDU010000076.1 coordinate 50,495, forward strand.
TGTGACAGCGTACGAAGGAACTTTCTGAGGCTCGCCATCCCCGGTGATATTGAGAGTGCGCCAGGTGAGCGCAGCCATGTCGTCGAAGACTGTTTGTTGGGCCTTCCAATCGGCGTAGTTGCCGGGAGCGGCTTCACTGGGCGGGTTGCCCATAGCAGACGCATCCTCTTTGATCATCACCAGCCGATCAGCGTTTGGAAACGTCAGTGGTCTGAGTAATACGGCGTTTACCAGACTAAAGATGGCTGTGTTCGCGCCGATGCCAAGCGCAAGCGAGGCGATGGTCACAACGGCGAACACACGATTACGCCAGAGTCCCCTCAGTGCGTAACGCAAGTCTTGAAATAGTCCGCCCATTGGTCTTTGGTCTTTGGTCTTTGGTGTTTGGTCTTTAGTCTTTGGTCTTTGAACTTCGAGCCTTGACTTAGTGTTATTTCGTGTCTTTGCTTCGTGTGATTTCGTGGATCGTCTTCATGACGTGAGTAAGAGAAAACGATCCACGAAATAACACGAACGAAACCAAAGCACGAAAAAACACTAAGTCAGAGTTCAAAGACCAAAGGCTAAAGACCAAAGACCATCGTCATTCGTATCGCAATGCAATCACCGGATCGACTTTAGTGGCGCGGCGCGCCGGTATGTAACACGCAATCAAAGCAACGGCGATCAGCACAACCGAAACAGCCGCGAACGTCAGCGGGTCAATCGGCTGAACACCAAACAACATCGTCGTCAGATATCTCGTCAGCAAAAACGCACCGACTAGTCCAACCCCAACACCGACGACCGCCAGCAACATGCCGCGACTTAAAACCAGCCGCAGCACATCTCGCAGTTGCGCTCCCAGCGCCATGCGAATGCCAATCTCATGCGTTCGCTGAGTCACGTAGTAAGTAGTAATGCCGTAGATGCCAAGCATCGCAAGCAGCATTGCCACTCCCGCAAACGCTGTGAATAACAACATGGGCGTTCGGCGCGGCGCTGCGGAAGTTGCGACGACGTCATCCATCGTCTTCAGGTTGTACAGCGGCACGCCCTTCTCGACCGAGCGCACCGCATTGCGAACTGCACCAGACAAGGCTGTCGGTTCACCGTTGGTTCGCACGGCGAGTGACAAGCTTCCCCACGTTCCATCTTGCGCGTAAGGCACGTACATCTGCGTGGGAGACTCCTCGTCAAGTGAAGGCTTAACGTCGCCAACTACGCCGACGATTTCGCGCGGAAATTTTTCATCACGCCAGACTTTTATGTTGCGGCCAATAACGTTTTCGCCAGGCCAAAGCTCTCGCGCCATTCTCTCGTTGATGATGATTACTTTCGGTGATTGGAAGTTATCAGTGTCAGCGAAGAGGCGGCCGGACTTCAGTGGGATCTGCAACGTGCGAAAGTAGTCCGGTGTAACTGCGACGAACATCGCATTGGTTGATTCGCTGGGTGTTTCGGGACGACCCTCGCGAATGACCGAACGGCCAACCTGATACGTGTCACCGCGGAGCGGCAAGCTGAGTGTCGCGCCTGCAGACTCAACTCCCGGTGTCGATTTCACGCTTTCCAGAATCTGGTTGTAGATCTGAGCGCGCGGCTCGCCCTGCTGATACTTTCCCGACGGCAGGGTCATGCGCATTGTCAAAACGTTGTCTGGATTGAAGCCGGGATCAATCTCGCTTAGTCGAACAAAGCTCTTGATTAGCAATCCAGCTCCGACAAGCAGCATGAACGAAAACGCAATTTCGGTAACCATCAGCACGCTGCCGGTGCGATTGCGAGCAAAACTGCCCTGCCTTCCACCTTCCTTCAGCGTTTCGTTCATTGCGGGACGCGAAAGCTGTAATGCGGGCGCCAAGCCAAAAAGGAAGGCCGTGAGAATCGTGACGGCTAAAGTGAAGAGAAAGACGTTTGTGTCGAAGCCGATTTCATCGAAGCGTGGGCTGTTTGGCGGATTGATAGCGATCAGCAAACGCGTGAGCCAGATGCTTAACAGTAATCCGATAATGCCGCTGACAATCGAAAGCAACAAACTTTCAGTAAGCAGTTGCCGGACAATTCGCAGCCGGCTGGCACCCAACGCCGTTCGTACTGCAATCTCTTTCTGCCGGAACGCTGCTCGCGCGAGCAGGAGGTTGGCTACATTCGCGCACGCAATCAGCAACACGAGAGCTACGGCACCCAAAAGGATGAACAAGGAAGTGCGGAGATTGTCGACAAGACTGTCGCGCAGATTCGTCAACTTCACTCCCCAATCCGTGTTGGTCTCGGTGTAGCTTTGCGCCAGGCGTTGACTGATGATGTTCAGCTCGGCTTGGGCCTGGTCGATCGTCACTCCAGGTTTAAGGCGGGCGGTAACGTTCACGAAGCGGTTGTCGCGCGGCTGATCTTTTGGATCCAAAGCGAACGGCGCCCAGGCTTCTGATTGCGCCGGATAGTCGAATCCCGGCGGCATGACACCAACGATCGTTGTGCTTTCTCCACTCATCATTACTTTGGTACCAATGATGTTTGGATCTGAGCCAAATCGTCGTTGCCATAAGCCGTGACTTAAAACCACGACCGGCTCACGTCCTTCCGGAGTATCGTCGGGCCCAATCACGCGGCCGAGCATGGCGTTCGTGCGAAACATGCGAAAGAAATCATCGCTGACTCCGGCGGCTCGGACACGCTCAGTCTCATCACCACTGGTAAGCAGCACACCGCCCCCTAGATAGCCGGTGATGCTCTCGAAGGACTGGCTTTGTTTTTGCCAATCGAGGATGTCGGGAATCGACATATTGCTGCCAGTGATGCCGTGGCGCGGATTTACGCCGTCAAGTCGCACCAGTTGCTCAGGCTCGGGAAACGACAAAGGCCGCAGCAGCACGGCGTTCACGACGGTGAACATCGCGGTGTTTGCGCCGATGCCGAGTCCAAGAGTAATGACCGCGATCGCCACGAATCCGGGCTTTCGCAGGAGACTGCGTATTGCGTAACGAATGTCTTTATAAAGAATTTCCATAATAATAACCCCTGGTCTTTGGTCTTTGGTCTTGGTCTTGGTCTTTACTCTTCGGTCTTTGAACAAATAGCAAAGCTCGAAGAACAAAGTTCAAAGACCTAAGACTTAAGACCAAAGACCCCCTTCCTTCATTCATATCTAAGCGCTATCATCGGATCCACCTTTGTTGCGCGACGCGCCGGGATGTAGCACGCAATCAGAGCAGTACTAATCAACACAATCGAAACAGCTGCGAACGTCAGCGGGTCAACCGGCTTCACACCAAACAACATCGTCGTCAGGTATCTCGTCAGCAGAAACGCGCCTACCAGTCCAAGCCCGACGCCGGCTATCGCGAGCACCATGCCGCGACTTAAAACCAGTCGCAGCACATCACGAAGTTGCGCCCCGAGCGCCATGCGAATGCCAATCTCATGAGTCCGCTGAGTGACGTAATAAGTCGTGATGCCGTAGATGCCGAGCATCGCTAACAACAGCGCCACTCCTGCAAAGGTTGCGAACAACAACATCGGCGTTCGACGCGGCGCTGCGGAGGTAGCGGCGACATCACTCATTGTCTTGAGGTTGTAGGTCGGGACACCCTTCTCAATCGATCGGATCGCCTCGCGAACCGCACTGGCTAATGCTGTGGGCTCACCCGACGTGCGTACTACCAGTGCTAAGCTTCCCCAACCGAAATCCTGCGCATAAGGCACATACATATGCGTTAGCGGTGGCCACGTGCCCGTTGGCCGAACCTCAGCATCGAGCGATGGTTTGGCGTCGCCAACAACGCCCACGATCTCGCGCGGGAACTTCTCGTCGCGCCACACCTTTATCTTGCGGCCAATCGGACTCTCGCCCGGCCAAAGCTGTCGCGCCAGGGCCTCGTTAATGATCATCACCTTCGGCGATTGATTGTTATCGCTGTCGGTAAAAGTGCGTCCAGACTTAAGCGGAATTTGCAGTGTGGCAAAGTAGTCAGGTGTTATCGGAAGCCACAGCGCATTGAGAGACTCAGAAGGGATTTCAGGCCGGCCCTCGCGGATCAGCCCTCGGCCGACAGTCAATGTGTCTCCACCAAGGGGAAGACTGAGTGTAGCTGCAGTCGACTGCACTCCCGGCAGCGTTTTTACACGCTCGATAATTTGATTGAAGACCTGTACTCGCTCCTCTCCTTGTTGATATTTTCCCGGCGGCAGTGCCATGCGCATGGTCAACACATTGTCAGGATTAAAGCCAGGATTAACTTCAGTCAGTCGGAAGAAGCTTTTAATGAGCAATCCCGCTCCCGCAAGCAGAATGAAAGACAGCGCAATCTCGCTCACCATGAGCAGGCTGCCGATGCGATTGCGCGCAACTCCTGATGTGCCTTGCCGTCCACCCTCCTTGAGAGTCTCGTTCATTTGCGTACGAGAGAGCGTTAATGCGGGAGCCAACCCGAAGACAAACGCGGTGAGGATTGTGACAGCAAGCGTAAAAAGAAATACGTTTGCGTCAATCGCGATTTCATTAAAGCGTGGGGTCTCCGGCGGACTCACGGCGATCAGCAAACGAGTAAGCCAAACGCTAAGTAGCAAACCGAGCGCGCCGCTAACGATCGAAAGCAACAAACTCTCAGTTAGCAATTGGCGAATAATGTGAAGGCGGCTGGCGCCCAGCGCTGTACGGACCGCGATCTCTTTCTGCCGGAATGTCGCTCGAGCGAGCAGCAGATTAGCAACGTTGGCACATGCAATAAGCAACACGAACGCCACTGCGCCTAACAACACGAGCAGCGAGGTACGCATTTTGCCGACAAGACTCTCGTGCAGGTTGGTTAACTTAACTCTCCAACCCTGGTTGGTAACGACGTAGCTTTGGCCCAGACGCTCGTTGATCGTATCCATTTCTGCCTGGGCTTGTTGGATCGAGACACCGGGCTTGAGCCGGCTAATGACATGCAGAAAACGGTTATCTCGTGGCTGGTTGGCTGGATTCAGTTGCAACGGCCACCACAGTTCAACCTGTTGCGGATAGTCGAATCCAGGCGGCATGACGCCGACTATCGTATGGCTCTCGCCGGCTACGATTACCTGACTGCCGACGACGTTATCATTCGAGCCAAAGCGTCGCTGCCATAATGCGTGGCTCAAGACGATTACCGTGTCTCGTCCGGGTTGCGCATCGTCGGCTTGGAGCACGCGTCCTTTGAGAGCGTTCGCACGCAACAGGCGGAAGAAATCGCCGCTGACTCCGGCGGCACGGACACGCTCATTCTCGTCACCGTTGGAGAACAGCACACCGCCCGACACAAAGGCGCCGATATGTTCGAAGGACTGAGATTCTTTTTGCCAATCCACGACGTCGGGAATCGACGAGTTGCCTGCAGCCATTTCGAGCAGGGGATTTATGCCGTAAAACACGACCAGTTGCTCTGGATGGGGAAAAGATAGTGGGCGCAGCAACACGGCGTTGACCACTGTGAACATGGCTGTGTTTGCGCCAATACCGAGTCCAAGAGTAATGACAGCGATAGCTGCGAAGCCGGGGCGTCTTAATAGCGTGCGAACGGCGTAGCGAAGGTCTTGATGAAGTGTGGCAATCATTATTCTGACGTTGCCTCTCTATAGGCCCTATATCCCCTATTGGTCCTATTGGCCCTATTACTCATATCTCAGCGCCACCACTGGGTCCACCTTTGTTGCTCGACGCGCTGGTATGTAGCACGCAATCAAAGCAACCACTCCAAGCAAAACTGCTACAGCTGCAAACGTGATTGGGTCCGTCGGACTTACTTCAAACAGCAGCGTCGCCATCAATCGCGTCAAAGCAAACGCTCCTATCAAACCCACCACAATTCCGACGGCAGCGATCCGTGCAGACTGGCCCAACACCAACGCCAGCACGTCACGTTTGCCGGCGCCGAGGGCCATACGAATGCCCATTTCTTGCGTGCGCTCGCTGACTGAAAACGAAATCACACCGTAGACACCCACCGCGGACAGAACCAGTGCTACCGACGCGAGCAGTGCGATCAAAGACATCACAAATCGGCGGGGTGCGATCTGCTCGGTGATGAGCTTCTCCATTGGCTCGATGGCATAAACCGGTTGCGAAGGGTCTATAGAAACGAGACTGCTGCGCACAGCAGAGGTGAGCGCGGCTGGATTACTGTCTGACTTGACCACAAACGCCATGCGAGGCCATGACTCGAGGTCTTGAGTGTAAACCGTGAAAGCTGTTGGCACAGCGGGCTCACTGAGGCTCGCATGCCGCATATCGCCAACAACACCCACGATAGTTCGCCAGGAAGTTTCCTTCGAACTTTCGCCTATGGCCATACGCCGGCCGATTGGATCTTCATTCGGCCAATAACGTCTCGCCAGCGCTTGGTTGATGACAATCACTCGTTCGGAGGTCTCGGTATCAGCCTTGGTAAACGTTCGACCGCGGACTACGGGCACGTCCATCGCTCGGAAGTAGTCTTCGCTCACCACCTGATAGTCCATGGTGATGTTTTCATCGGCCTTGGGCTCTGGCCTTCCCTCGGCACGAAAGCCACGATTCATACTGGAACCGCTCAGCGGAAGATTCATCACCATGCCCACCGACTGAACTCCCGGCAGGTGACTGAGACGATCCAGCACGACTGAATAAAACGCAGCTTTCGCTTTTGGATTTGGATACTTCTTTGCCGAAGGCGCAATCTTGGCGGTAAGAACTCCTTGCGGATTGAAACCGGGATCGACTTGACTGGCTCGAACATAGCTCAAAATGAGCAAGCCCGCGCCGACGAGCAGTATCTGGGCCAATGCAATCTCACTTGCAATCAAAGTGTTGCGCGTGGAGCGGTGCAATCGACCGGAAGTAGTCTTGCCGCCTTCTTTCAGCGCGCTGCTCAGCCTGACACGCGTCGCATGAAATGCAGGTAATAAGCCGAACCCAACTCCGGTAAGCAGCGACACGATGAAGGCGAAGCCCAACAGACGAAGGTCTACGGAGGCTTCCTCGAGCCGCGGTATATTTCCAGGGCTGAGCTTGATGAACAGGTGGACAGCCCAGGTTGAAAGAAGCAGCCCGGCCACGCCACCTGCGAGACTCAGCAGCAAGCTTTCAGTCAATAGCTGCCGAATCAAACGCCAACGGCCGGCGCCTACAGCGACGCGAATGGCCATTTCACGCTCGCGCTTGACCGAGCGCGCGAGCATAAGATTGGCGACGTTAGTGCAAGCGATCAGAAGTACGAGAGCCACTGCCCCGAGCAGGATGAAAAGCAGGCCCTGCACGTCGCCCACAATCTGAATATGCAGCGACACTACGTTGGAACTTAGGCCTTCATTTGTTTGCGGGAATTCCTGTTCCGCGCGGCGGGCGATCCCGGCGATGTCAGATTGCGCTTGTGACAGAGTCGCGCCGGGTTTTAGCCTCCCGACTACGCTGAGAAAATGCGCATCGCGCTCGTGTGTCCAATCGTTGGCTGGGAATTGCGAGATCAGACTGAGCGAGACTGCGTTACGGTCACGGCCAAGCACCCACAGATCAGACTTCGCGGGAAACTGAAAGCCGGCGGGCATTACGCCTACGACTGTGAAGGGCGTCTCGTCAATCGCTAGAGATCGACCAACAATATTTCGATCGGCGCCAAACCGCCGCTTCCACAGACCGTCGCTTATGAGTACGACTGAATTCCCGCGGCCCGCGTCGTCTTCCGGTTGGAACGTTCTTCCCAACTGAGCCTGCACGCCGAGCACTTTCATCAAGTTCGAGGTAACAGTTGCGCCGTTGATTCGTTCCGGTTCGCCGTCACCGGTGAGATTGAAGTTGCCGTTGAACGCGGCACTCAGTTCAGTGAACGTCGTGTTGTGATCTCGCCAATCAACGTAATTGCCGGGAGCTACTGAGCGGCGATCGTTGCCGGCGATTGTTTCCCACACCATGACTAAACGGTCGGGATCGTCGTAGGGTAAGGGCCGCAGAACGACGGCATTGATGACACTGAAGATGGCGGTGTTTGCGCCGATGCCGAGCGCGAGTGTGATTATGGCGACGGCGATAAACCCCGGCCGCTTAATTAAGCTGCGGATAGCGTAGCGAATGTCCTTTATTAAAGAGTCCATGAATATGTCCTATTCGTCCCATTTGTTCTATTCGTCCTATTCGTCCTATTCGTCCTATTGGTCCTATTCGACCTATTCACTCATACCTCAGCGCCACGACTGGATCGACCCTCGTTGCGCGACGTGCCGGCAGCAGACACGCAACCAAAGCAACCAACGCAAGCAGCGCGGGCACCACTATGAAAGGAATAGCGTCCCACGGACTTACTCCTATTAAAATTGCGGCCAAAGCCCGCGACACGCCGAATGCGAGTACTAAACCAATCACCAAGCCGACACCCGCGAGCTTCATTCCTTGACTCGTGATCAACTTGAGCACTTCACTGTGTTGAGCTCCGAGCGCCATGCGAATACCGATTTCACGAGTCCGTTGCGATACGACATAGGCCATGACGCTGTAGAGCCCGATGGCACTCAACATTAAAGCGACCACACCAAACGCGAGTGAGAACGAAGCTCCGAGCCTTGGCGCCCACAAGGCCCACGTCAGGTGTTCGGGCATGGTCTTAATGGCAAACAGCGGAATTCGCGGGTCGATCGCCTGAACTTCGTTTCGAATTGCGCCTACTAGAGCACGAGGGTCGCCACTCGTGCGTACTGCCAGCGTCATCAGGTTTGGACCACGTTGGCTCATCGGGGAGTAGTAATAAGGTTTGGGGTCTTCGGCGAGAGCTCGATACTTTCCGGTCTTGACGACACCGACGACTTCGATCGCGTCCCGACTCTCAGCTCCAATGAACATTCGCTTTCCGACGGCGCTTTCGCCGGGCCAAAGCATTTGCGCCATGGCCTGGTTCACAATCACGACGCGCTGGCCGTCCTCGCGATCGCGGTTGTCGAAGTCGCGACCTTCGAGAATCGGTATTTGCAGTGTTTGGAAGTAGCCGGGGCTGATCACAGTGTTCATGATGGTGCGACCGCCGCTGCCGCGTGGCAGAGTCTCACCTTCTTTCAGGATCGGCCCACTTGAATTCGAACTGTCACCCAACGGGAGTAGTCGCGTCAGGCTCGCTGCCTGAACTCCGGGAAGATTTGCTGCACGCTCGACTATTTGCCGGAAGAAGTTCTTAGTCTGCTTGTCGTCATATCCGATTAACTGAGGATTCAAGGAAACAAGGAGTACGTCGCGGCTGCTGAATCCGGGATCCATCGATTGAGCATTTTGAAAACTCTTAATCAGAAGCCCACCGCAAACCAGGACCACCAGCGACAGGGCCACTTGAATCACGACCAGCGAGTTTCGCAGTGTGAGCTTCCGCGTCTTACCTGAGTGAGTGGATTGTGAATCACTTTTCAGAACCGGCACGACATCGGGATTCGACGCATGCAATGCTGGAGTGAGCCCGAAGATGATTCCTGTTCCGAGGGAAACAATCAGTGTGAAAATCAGTACGCGCGAATCGATTACAAAGAAGTCTTCGGCCAGGTTGTACGGCAAGATGGGAACGGAGGCTTGCATCAGTCCCGTCACCCAGTAAGCGAGCAATAAACCGGCAACTCCTCCCATCAGTGAGAGCAACAGGCTTTCAGTCAGCAGTTGACGAATCAATCGCCAACGGCTGGCGCCGAGCGCGAGCCGGATTCCAATTTCTTTCCGGCGTGCGGTGGCGCGTGCAAGTAGAAGATTTGCAACATTGGCGCACGCAATCAGTAGCACGAGACCGACAATTGCCATTGCTATTGCTGACGCACCCTTAATGACAGGAGTAGCATCACCGAACCGTCCATCGACTTCCATGCGGACTACGGCGCGAGTGCTGCTAGATCGCTCGTTGGGATACGCTTGATTAAGACGGCCCGCGATGGCGGACAGCTCCGAGGAAGCTTGCTCGAGCGAAATGCCGGGCTTAATTCGTCCGATGATTTCCATCCAGTGACTGTCGCGGTCGGTAAGAAGTTTCGGCGCTCGATCGAGTTCTTCGAACATGGCTACCGGCACCCAAAAATCGAGCGCCAAACCAAAGTTCGTGCCTTTGAAGAAATCGGGTGCGACACCGATCACGTCGTAAGGGCGTCCGTTCAACTGAACCTTTTTGCCGACGATATTCGGATCAGAGCCAAGTCGCCGCTGCCAAAGACTGTGACCGACAACTACTACTGCGTGCGTGCCAACGGTCTTGTCCTCTTCAGGTAAGAAAGCGCGGCCCATGATGGGTTTGATACCGAGAATGTCGAAGTAGTTACCACTGACTGACTGGCCCCAGATGACATCGTTCTGATTCTCACTGTTGAGTGCAGCTTGCACGAGGGTTTCTGCGGATAGTCCCTCAAACGCGGTACTCTGATTTCGATAGTCGACGAAATCGGGATAAGAGAACTCTTCGGCTACACTGCGCTCGTCAGAGACCTCGGCCAGGCGCACGACTGTGCTTGGATCAGCAACAGGTAACGGTCGGAGAACGAATGCGCTGACGCCGCTAAAGATGGCTGCGTTCGCGCCGATGCCCAGGGCGAGTGTGATGACTGCGACTAAGGTGACGCCTGGCTTCTTTGCCAACATGCGCGCCCCGTAACGAATGTCTTGATAAAGTGTGTGGATCATTTCCTCGACAATGCCTCTTTATAGGGCCTATAGGTCTTATTGGCCCTATTACTTTCCTTTTCACTCATATCGCAGCGCCACAAGCGGATCGACTTTCGTCGCGCGGCGTGCCGGCACAAAGCAAGCGAGGAGCGCCACGACCCCGAGCAGCAAAGTGATAACTGCTAATGTCACAGGATCAGTTGGGCTTACTTCGAACAACAACGATGCCATTAATCGCGTCAACGCTACGGCGGAGGCCAAACCAACTGCGACACCGATTACAACCGTCGTCATGCCCTCGAACACGATCAGTCTTAAGACATCACGTTTTTGCGCTCCCAACGCCATGCGCAAGCCAATTTCGTGCGTTCGCTGTGTGACTGCCGTTGCCATCACGCCGTAAATACCTATCGCCGCCAAAACGATTGCCAACGCGGCAAAGAGACCAAACAACAACACGCTAAACCTGGCCTCCGAGAGCGTGCGGCTTAGCAGCTCGTCCATCGTTCTAACGGACGTCACGGGTTGATCCGGATCGAGTGCGAGTACTTGCTGTGTGATTGCGGGCGTTAAAGTCTGGGGCGGGATGCTGGTTTGAACAGCCAGCATGAGACTATTACTCCAACCTTCGCCGCGGTGCTGAGTGAGCGGAGCGTAGACCAGAGCCGGGGGTGGTTGATTCAGATTGCCGCCTTTGACATCTGAGACAACGCCGACGATTACGCGACGCGGAAAGCGACCTACAGCGGTTAGCAACTCAGGAGCAACCAGGTTCTCCGGAGGACCCATCCAGATAGTCTTGCCTACCGGATCTTCGTTTGGAAAAAAGCGGCGCGCCAATGTTTCGTTGATGATAGCGACGCCTTGTGAATTGCTTTTGTCCTCAGTTGCGAATGGCCGGCCTTGCCGCACAGTGATACCGAATGTTTGAAAGTACTCGGGACTAACAAGCGCAAAGCGAATCACCGGCACTTTGTCAATCGACGTTTCAGTACGGCCCTCGATACTAAAAAACTTGCCCCAACCATCTCCCGCACCAAGCGGCAAAATCGTGCCGACAGTCGCGTCTTGTACACCCGGCAGTGCCCGCACGCGCGTGAGCAGTTCTTCGTAAAACGCGAATCCGGCGGGTTCACGCGGATCAGTTGCACTGTCTGGTTCGGGATACTTTGCTTCCGGCAGCGGCACACGCATCGTTAAGATGTTGTGCGAGGTAAAGCCGAGATCCACCTGGCGCAGTTTGATGAAGCTGCGCACCATCAATCCCGAGCCGACTAGCAGCACGAGCGCGAGGGCGACCTCCGCGACCACCAATAGCCTTCTTAAACGACCTTGCCGGCGCCCGCCAATGCCACCGCGTCCACCTTCGTTGAGCGATTCACGAACATCGGCCCTGGCCGCTTGCAGCGCCGGCAAAAGACCGAAGACCAGAATCGTCAACAGGGCCAGCCCGAAAGTAAAAAGAAGGACCCGGCTATTTACATCAATCGCGTTTCCGCGTGGCAGCGTCGCCGGCAACAACGTGGAGAGCAGATCGATTCCCCATATTGCCAGCAACGTTCCGAGCACTCCGGAGATCAAGCCGAGTGGAAGACATTCAATAATTACCTGGCGCACGATGCGCGCGCGGCTGGCGCCGAGACTCGCGCGGATAGCCAGTTCCTTCGCGCGGGCCGACGCACGCGCCAGTAACAGGTTGGCAACGTTGACGCAGGCGACGAGTAGCACGAACCCGACGGCTCCAAGTAAGACAAGCAAGCCTTTGCGCGAATCGCCGGAGAGTTGTTCCTGCATAGGCACTATCAACGCGCCCAAGGTGATGGAATACTGTTGCTCCAGACTCTTCGCAATACCACTAACGTCCGATTGTGCTTGTTCCGGCGTAACACCCGGTTTTAAACGGCCCACCAGATTAACGAAGTAATTGTTGCGCGTGGCCGTATTGTCACCAGGGGCAAAAGACATTGGCGCCCACAAACCAACCTCAGGCAGGTTGTCAAAGAACGGCAATCCTTGCGGCATTACTCCGACGACGGTGTAGTTCTCTGCTCCCAATCTAATCGCACGGCCGACGATATTGCGATCACCTGCAAAACGCCTCTGCCACAAGTCATGACTCAGCAGTACAACACGATGTTGGCCAAACTGTTCTTCTTCGCTCGTAAACAAGCGTCCTAATGAGGGCGAGACTTTGAGCACTTGAAAGAGATTTGAAGTGATGTAGGCGCCTTGTATGAACTCCGGCGCGCTACCTTCTGAGGAGAGGTTGAAGTTGCCGTTGTAAAAGCCGGCCAGGCCATCGAAGACTCGATTCTGATCGCGCCAGGCGTGATAGTCGGGTATCGAACTTCCCGCCCCGGGAGCGCCTGCCCAAAGAAACACCAGGCGGTCGGCTTCGGGGTACGGCAACGGACGCAGCAAGACCGCGTCGACGACACTGAAGAGGGCGGTATTGGCTCCAATGCCTAACGATAGTGTGACCACGGCTACTAGAGTGAAGATCGGATTCTTGACCAGCATCCGCAGGCCAAAGCGAAGATCCTGTAGTAATGAGTTCATGCGTTCCCCTCGTGAAATAGGTCCTATTTATCCTATAGGCTATTAACCTCACTCGTATCTAAGTGCCACCAGCGGATCCACTTTCGTCGCGCGCCTCGCCGGGATGAAACAAGCAAACAAAGCCACGACTCCCAACAACAATGGGATAGCAGCGTAGGTGACGAAATCAGTGGCGCCGATCTCGAACAACATGCTTGTTAGTAGCCGTGTGAATGCAAACGACACGACCAATCCCAATCCCACACCGATCAATGTGAGGGCCATGCCCTGTCTCAGCACCAACCTAAGAATGTCGCCGGCTTGAGCACCCAATGCGATCCTTATGCCCATCTCGTGAGTTCGCTGCCGAGTGATGAAACTCATCACGCCGTAAATACCAATTGCCGCCAGTACCAGGGCCAAACCCGCCATCGCCCCAAGCAACATCAGATTGAAACGGCGAGCCTTCAGTGAGTCATCAACCAACTGATCCATCGTCGTGACCGCATAAAAGGGTTGTGCTTTGTTCGTTTCCCAGATCGCCGCCTTCAATTGCCCTAACAAGGCGTTGGGTTCGACTGAGGTTCGCACGAGGAAGATCAAAGACCCGGTTGGTCCTTGTGAGTACGGAATGAAGAATTCCTGTCTCGGGGTTTTCTCCAATCCGTCTTGTCTCTGATCATTAACCACGCCGACGACTTCCCAGGTTCCCTTCGCTGCGTCGCGCGCACCGCGATTCAGAGTGAATTTCCTGCCAATGGGATCCTCGCCCGGCCAGTTGCGACGTGCCATCGTCTCGTTGATAACCGACACACGAGGGGAGTCTTTCGTATCGAATTGATTGAAGAGTCTGCCGCTAATGAGGCGGGCGCCCAGTGCGGAGAAATAATTCGACGAAGCTATCGTGAACTGCGCCACCGGCTCTTGGCCGGCCGGCGGCTCGGGTTGACCTGCGACAACAAAAGGCAGCGACGTCTGCATGCCGCTCTCCAGCAAAGGTATGGCTGTAGTCACACCCGCAGCTTCAACTCCAGGAAGAGCTTCAATCCTCTCGAGCGTCTCTTTTGTGTAGGCTTCTCTTTGTTCCGGTTTGTTATAACGGTCCCAGATAAAAGCTTGAATGGCCACGACCTTGTCGCTGGCAAATCCGGGATCGACGCTAAGAACAGTGACGAAGCTCCGAATTAACAAGCCCGCGCCGATCAGGAGCACGACAGCCAAAGCGATCTGAGTAACCACGAGTGTGCTGCGCAAGCGATGACGGGTGGGATTCGTAGTCGCAGTGATTCCGAGATCTTTCAGACTTGTTTGGAGATCAGGTTTTGACAACTGCAACGCTGGAGCCAGGCCAAATACGATCGTTGAGAGAACCCCAATAATCGTCGTGAATGCCAGAGTCCAGCCGCTAACGCTTACTTGATCGATCCTCGGGATGTTGCCGGGATTTGCACTTACCAGCAGATCCACCGTCCATAGCGCAAGTAACAATCCGCCGATAGATCCAACAAAAGCAAAGAGCAAACTCTCGATCAGTAGTTGGCGAATCAGATGCCAACGTCCGCCCCCAATCGCTGAGCGAATGGCAAACTCCCGCTCTCGCTCCGAGGCACGCGCCAACAACAGATTCGCGACGTTGGCACAAGCAATAAGTAGGACCAGCCCGACGGCGCCAAACAAAATAAATAGCGGTCGCCGCCATTGTCCCTGGAGATGTTCAGGCAAAGTGACGGCAGTCACGCCGAGCTCCTGGTTGGTACTCGGGTATTCCTGCGCCAACTGATTAGCGATGCCGTTCAGTTCGGCTTGCGCCTGATCGACCGTGACGTCTGGCTTTAGTTTGCCGACAACCTTTAAATAAGTGGCCTTCCGGTGTTGCTTCATCGCTTCATTCGGGACCTGTGGAAACCAGAGTTCCTCTTCCTGGTCAAACAGATGTAATCGAAAGCCTGGAGGCATGACGCCCACCACTGTCATCGGTTGGTTGTTAAGGGAAAGAACCCGACCGACTACCTTCGGATCGCCACCAAAACGATGTTGCCAGCTGGCATAACTCAGCGCTACAACTTGATTTTTTCCTTGTTCGTACTCCTCAGGAAGGAAAGTGCGGCCATAAAGGGGCCCAATCCCGAATACTTCAAAGAAGCCTTTGGAAACGGAAGCTGCCCGCAGCACTTCCGGCTCATCACCACTGAGGTAATCGAGGCTGTCTGGGTTTGCGAAGGCAAGGTCAGAAAGGCTTTGCTGCCGATCGCGCCAGTCTAGGAAATTTGCCGGCGAAACATCATCCCGCGCGATGCCTTCTTTGATATTGTTTTCCCACAGAGTCAGAATGCGGTCGGGCTCAGCATAAGGAAGCGGCTGGAGCACAAGATGATTAACGACACTGAAGATCGCTGCATTGGCGCCTATGCCCAAAGCCAGCGTGATTACGACCACAGCGGAGAAGCCGGGACGCTTTAATAGGTTCTTGATCGCGAAGCGAATGTCTCGTAGAAGTGCATCCATAAAGTCACGCTCCGATTAATGATCCATATAGGTCTTATAGGTCGTATTGGACCTATTACTCATATCTCAACGTTGGACCTATTCACTCGTATCTCAGCGCCACCAACGGGTCCACTTTCGTTGCTCTTCGCGCCGGCAGCCAACAAGCGACCAGCGCCACCGCCAGCAATAAAAAAGTAATCGCTGCGAACGTCGCCGGGTCGGTCGCACTTACGCCAAAGAGCAAGCTGGTCATCAAACGCACCAACATCAGCGCTGCACCCAGTCCGATTACGACTCCGATAACCGCCAAACTCATTCCTTGCCGGATAACGAGACTCAGTACATTGCCACGTTGTGCGCCAAGGGCGACGCGTATGCCGATCTCGCGCGTGCGCTGCGTAACCATGTATGACATCACGCCGTAAATTCCCGTCACGGCCAGCACCAGTGCCAGCGAACCGAGAATGAGAAATGCAAAAGTGCGGAAACGTGGGCGGGCTACCGATTCCGAAAGCAACTCCTCCATCGTCCGTATGTTCGCGACGGGCAGATCTTTATCCAGCGACCAAACCGTATTGCGAATGGCGCCGGCAAGTTGTCGCGGGTCTGAGTTGCTGCGCACAACCAGGTAAGTGCCGGACCACGGGGTTTGCAAGTAGTGTTCGTAGTACGCAGGCTCGGGTTCAACATCGAGTCCGCCGTAGTGAACGTCGCCGACGACACCGACAATTTCCATCCAGGCATTGTTGGGCCGCTCTGGTCCACCCGTCTTTAGCCGGCGGCCAATCGGACTCTGATTCGGAAAGTAGCGTCGCGCCAGTGTCTCATTGATGATTACAACTGGTGGCGCTTCGGCCCGGTCGTTTTCATTGAAGTTGCGGCCTTGCAGCACGGGCACTCCCAGCGTTTTGAAGTAACCAGGACTGACGACAACCAACGGCGCGGCCGGTTCGCTTTTACCGGGGGTTACCGGTGCGCCTTCAATCGTGAAGGTGTCGCTGATCGAGAGCAGATTCGGCGGCAGACTCATGCCTATACCCGCGGCGTTCACGCCCGGCAAGTTACTTAGTCGATCGATCAATTGTTGATAGAAACCATTGACCTGATGTGGTTCCTCGTAACGCGCGCCGGGCAGGCTGATCTCCGTGGTAAGAATGTTTTGGGGTGCGAATCCCGGACTCACTCGTTGCAGTCGCACAAAGCTGTTAAGCATCAGACCCGCACCGGCGAGCAGCACGAGTGACAGCGCGACCTCGGCGACCACGAGGATATTTCTTGTTCGCAGCCAGCCTTTTCCTTCCGGCCCTATTTGACGGCCTTCTTTCAAGGATTGATTCACGCTTGCGCGAGAAGCGCGCCAGGCGGGAACCAAGCCGAAGAGTAGCCCGCTCAACAGTGAAATAAGCGTGGTGAAACCGAGCACGCGCGTGTCAATCTTCACTTCATGTAGTCGAGGAAGATTGTCGGATCCGATCGCAAGCAGCAGATCGATGCCGTACCATGCGAGCAACAAACCAAGGGCTGCGCCCACGACGGCCAGCAACATGCTTTCGGTGAGTAGCTGGCGAATGATTCGCCCGTGACCTGCTCCCAGCGCCGAGCGAATCGCCATTTCTGAGCCGCGTGCTGCAGCTCGCGAAAGAGAAAGGTTCGCTACGTTGACCGAGGC
>DATEDU010000077.1:0-3457 GCA_035281525.1 Pyrinomonadaceae bacterium
TCAACACGCGGCTGCTCAAGATCCTGCAAAAGAACGGCAAGAAGATGATCGGGTGGGACGAAATCCTGCAACCGGAATTGCCGAAAGATATCGTGATTCACTCGTGGCGCGGCACTGAGGCGCTCGCCGAAGCGGCACGCAAGGGTTATGACGGGATTCTTTCAAACGGCTATTACATCGATCTGATCCAACCAGCGTCGCACCACTACGCCTCAGATCCGCTCCCGGCTGACAGCAAGCTCACGCCCGAGCAAGCCCGCCACGTGCTCGGAGGCGAAGCGACGATGTGGGCCGAGTGGGTCACTCCCGAAACGATCGACTCGCGCATCTGGCCACGCACGGCTGCGATTGCCGAACGACTCTGGTCGCCGCGGACTGTTGGCGATGTGAACGACATGTATCGCCGGTTGGGGATCATCAGTTTGCAGTTGGAAGAGTTGGGACTGACGCATAAGCGAAACCAGGACATGATGCTTCGACGTCTCGCGCGGCATGAAGACATTGGACCATTGAAGACGCTCGTCTCGGTGGTTGAGCCGGTGAAGGAGTACCGGCGGTATCAGATGCGGCCGCAGACGATGCTCAGTCCGTTGACCGGTGTGATCGATGCGGCAACGCCGGATGCGCATGGCGCACTTCAGTTTTCGTGGATGGTAAAAGAGTTTCTCGCGGATGCGCCGCGGTATCAGTTATACCGGGCGGAGTTGACGCAGATGTTATCAGAGTGGCAGAAATCCGGGGCGGCGCTTGGTCCGATGATCGATCGTTCACCGGCTTTGAAGGAGATCAAGCCGTTGACGAAGGGACTTTCCGACCTTGGAGACGTTGGGTTGGAAGCGATCTCCTATCTAAAACTCGGCCAGCCGCCGACGACAGAGTGGCGTGAAGCGACTACATTGAAGTTGGATGAAGCCGCGAAGCCGTATGCGGCGTTGGAGTTTATGGTTTTGCCGGCGATGAAACAGTTGGTCCAGGCGGCGGTTGAGTTGGGCCAACCGAGAAGGACGACGTCGTCGAATCGCGTGGCAACGGATGCTCTATTCAGTTCACGTCGGTAATCTTTATCGCGAGACGCCTACACCTTCGGTGACCGTCACGTACTGGTTCAAAGGCAAATTCGTTAGCGTTTCGATCTTTCCACTGGGCCAGCGTATCTCAACTGAATCAACCTTCGTCGCCGGACCAAGGCCGAGTATCTCGCGCGGATCGTGTGATGAGAGATAACTTCCGCCCCCTGTTTTCAAACGACTTCGTTTCAGCGTTCCCGCCTTCCACGTGATCACGGCTCCGACGGCCGCAGGGTTACTCTTGGTCGCAACTAGTCGCAGGCCTACCCAGTTGTTTCGATTGCCACCGTTGTTGCGAAGCAGCACGGGCGCTTCGCCGTTGTTGGAAACAAGAACGTCCAAATCCCCGTCATTATCGAAGTCACCGGTGGCCATTCCTCTACCGGAAAAGTCCCGGCTGAAAACGGCACCTGAATTCTGACTCACATTCTTGAATTCACGTCCGGTATTAACAAATAGGAGCAGCGGCTCTTTGTATTTCACTCGCGCGTTGTGCATCTCCACGAAGTCGTCCGGATGTCCATTCACAAGAAACAGATCGGGATCGCTATCATTGTCATAATCGAAGAACCTTAAACCCCACCCGCTCATTAATTGCGTGGCGGCCGCAATTTCTCGCGGTTCGTCCGTAAACGTAACGTCCTTCTCGTTGTGATAGAGACTAAAGAATTCATAATCGATGTTTGCGACGAATAGGTCCTGCCAGCCATCTCCGTCGTAGTCAGTAGCGTCGACGCCCATGCCAGAACGCGCTCTTCCCGCTTGACTGAAGGCGACACCTGCTGCCAGTCCAACCTCCTCGAATTTCTTTCCGCCCTGGTTTACGAAAAGAAAATTCGGCATCGTGTCGTTCGCTACAAAAAGGTCCAACCACCCGTCATTATTTACATCCGTGGCGACCGCACCGAACGACTTTCCCGGGTAACTACCAATAGCCGTGGCAGCGCTTACATCGCTAAAGGTACCGTCACCATTGTTGCGGAACAGACGACTCGGACTGGGCTTGTAATGGCGAGGAATACAGTAATAACGACGATTCTGATCATCGGCACATAAGACGTTTAATGAACGGTCGTAGTAAACGAAGCTCGAGACGAAGAGATCGAGCTTGCCGTCGTTGTCGAAGTCGAACCACACAGCGCAGGTGGACCAACCGGGGGCTGCAACGCCGGCCTTTTCCGTGACGTCGGTAAAAGTACCCTTGCCAGAGTTCTTGTATAGTGTGTTACGTCCATAACTGGTGATGTAAAGGTCTTGAAAACCATCGCCGTCGTAATCCGCGGCCGCCACACCCATGCCGAAACCACCTCCGCTGACACCGGCTTTTAGCGTGACATCCGTGAAAGTCCCATTACCATTATTACGATACAGCGCGTTTCTGATTGGTGTGGTGGGAGTAAAAAAATCTGAGCTTCCACTATTAACGAATATGATGTCCATCAAGCCATCATTGTCATAATCGAGAAAGGCACAGCCCGCGCCGACTGTTTCAGGCAGATGACGCGCATCAGACTTGGCGTTGTCATGAACCCAGGTTATCCCACTCTTTTGGGTAACGTCTTCGAATGTTGTGGGTGACGCGACTGCTGAGCGAACCTGCGCGAGCGCCCGCACATTAAAAGCTACAAAAGCGAGTAGTAAAAACGCGATGAACCTCGGTTTTAATATGCGGGAATGATTCATCAAGGAGTCGGTCTTTTCGTCGGATTCGCCGCTTCTTTTAAACGTTCGACTATTTGCATGTGCTGCTGCGAACGCTGAGGATCTTTCAGTCGGGCATAAAGAACAGCGAGCTGATAATGAGCCTGACTGTCGTTTGGATTTAGTTTGACGGCCAGCTCCAGCTCCGTTTGAGCCTGAGGATAATCCTTCAAGTTCAAATACGATCGACCAAGTGCAACATGCACATCTGCGAAAGATGGTAAAAGCTGGAGCGCCTTCCTAAAGAGTTGTACTGCGGCCTTATCGTCGCCCTGGTCCTGCGAAATCAAACCCAAATAGTAATGAATTTGAGGCACCGCCGGCTGTTTCGCCAGGCTTTTTTCCAGCATCTGACGCGCCTCCGAATGCTGGCCCTGCAACATCAACGTATATCCGAGATACATTTGCGCCTGTGCATTGTCAGACTGCAACTGAAGCGCACGACGAAATGACGTCTCGGCTTCGACGAGGTCCGGTTTTTTCAGCCAGGTGGTACCGAGTGCAACATAATAGCCGGGTTCATCAGGTTTCAGCTTCACTGCTTCGGTCAGGGCCAGATTTGCTTCTTCATACCTGCCAGCCTGCCAGGCTACCAGGCCAAACTTGTGAAGAGTTTCTGCCGACTTGATCTGCGACTTCTTAGCGCGGTCCAGATAGGAAGATGCTGTCGCGGTGTCGCCTTTGAGAAA
>DATEDU010000078.1:0-4630 GCA_035281525.1 Pyrinomonadaceae bacterium
CTGAGTTTAGGTATCCAGGACTTTGATCCCGTCGTGCAATTGGCGGTGAATCGGGTTCAAACGGAAAGCCAGGTGCGTGCCGTGACTGAAGACGCACGAGCCCTGGGATTTAGCAGTATCAACTACGATTTAATCTATGGCTTGCCCTTCCAGAGTCTTAACAGCATCGAGCAAACCATTGATGCGGTTAAGCGGCTACGCCCCGATCGCATAGCATTCTACGCCTACGCGCATGTGCCATGGGTAAAGCCTGGCCAACGCCACTTCACTGAGAGGGACCTTCCATCCGGTGATAAGAAGCGAGCACTTTACGAGCTTGGCCGCAGAATGTTACTGGCGGAGGGATACCGTGAAATCGGAATGGATCACTTCGCGCTGGAAACTGATGAGTTGTACCAGGCGTGCCTCAGCAAGACTCTGCACCGCAATTTCATGGGTTATGCGCCTCGATTTGTAGCTCCGTTACTCGGACTCGGTGTCTCGGCAATCAGTGATTGCTCTGATGCGTTCGTACAAAATGAAAAGATACTTGAACGGTATGAAGAGCGTGTGGCGATCGGAGAAATTCCGATCTTTCGCGGACACAAACTCAACGACGAAGACATCGTTCTCAGGCGGCATGTTCTCAATTTGATGACTCGCTTCAAAACGAGTTGGGACACGCCTGAAGCCTCGGTGCCGTATCTGGATTCCGTAACAGAGCGACTGGAGCCACTCGAGCGTGATGAGCTTGTAAAACTGACGAACAAAACCTGTGAAGTGACCGATGCCGGCCGGCCGTTCCTGCGTAACATCTGTATGGCCTTTGACGCTTGTCTGGGCCGGGACACGACGCCGCAATTATTCAGCAGGACTATTTAGGAAACATTATGAAGCGGGGCATATTATTACTCAACTTTGGTGGTCCATGGACGATCACGGACGTCAAGCCTTTCCTTTACCGGCTGTTTGCCAATCCGAGGGTGCTCGTAGGAATTCCGACTCCTTTTCGCCAACTGCTCGCATTCCTCATTGCCCAAGTTAAAGGACCGTCTTCCATTAAAAACTATCGAACTATCGGCGGTGGCTCGCCACAGCTCAAGTGGACCGCTATTCAAGCCGAAGGTCTGCGCGAGTTGTTTCCGCGGAACGAAGTGCGTGTGGAACTTGGTATGCGCAGCTCTGATCCTTCCATCGAATCCGCCCTTGAACAGATGAAGTTTTGGGGCGCAGAGCAATTGACGCTTATGCCATTGTTTCCCCAGTATTCAACTACAACGACGGAAACATGCTTTGACGTTGTTGAGAAGAGCCTGAATAAACTCCGCTGGCGACCTCAACTGACCACCATTACCCGCTGGCCCGACCATCCCCAATACATCTCGTTGTTGCGCGACAGCATTGATGAAGCAATTCGGCTCGCTGAGTCTGAACGAAATGGCTCAACGAGCCCGATCCACGTAGTATTCTCGGCCCATTCGTTACCGATCAAGATCGTCGAACGCGGCGATCCATATGCGGAGGATGTGAGTAGAACAGTGAGAGCAGTGACGGAAGGATTGCAGATCCCGTGGTCACTGGCTTACCAGTCGCGCAATGGCGCGTTGCCATGGTTGCAGCCATATTTAGAAGACGAGTTAACCAGGTTGGGTCGCGCCGGTATCGACGCTGTCGTCGTCGTGCCGATAAGTTTTGTCAGCGATCACATCGAGACTCTTTTCGAACTCGATCAGCTCTATCGAGGCGTGGCGCAACGACACGGTATCAAGCACTATTACCGTGCTCGTTGCTTTAACGATAATCCGCACTTCCCACGGGTACTACAAACTATCGTGACGGAGGCTCTTGCATGATCGGCGCATTGAATTCCAGTAAGAAAGAGGTCACTGTTGTTGGAGCAGGCATTGCGGGAATGCTCGCCGCCTACTCTTTGGACCGCAGTGGCTACCGAGTAACGCTGCTTGAAGAAAAGAAACGTGCTGGTGGTTTAATTCAGACGCGTCACACTGGAAAAGGCTTAGCCGAGAGTGCTGCTCATTCGTTTATTGTGACTGAGCCTGTACGTCAGCTTTGTCAGGCGCTTAATGTAGAACTCGTAGAGCCGAAGAAGGAAGCCAAAGCAAAATACATCCTGCGCGACGGCAAACTTCGTCGCTTTCCGTTAAGCGTGAGCGAGGCATTTGGTACGTTTATGCATGCCGCGCTCGC
The DNA here is from genome assembly GCA_035281525.1 of Pyrinomonadaceae bacterium. Classification (GTDB taxonomy): domain Bacteria; phylum Acidobacteriota; class Blastocatellia; order Pyrinomonadales; family Pyrinomonadaceae; genus PSRF01. The sequence continues at coordinate 2,188 of DATEDU010000078.1, forward strand.
TCGGTCCGCAAGTGCACCCCAAACGCTCGATGTTTGGGCACGCAGACATCTGGGCCAAGTGGCGACGGAATATCTGGTCACTCCATTCGTGCGTGGTATCTATGGCGCACAACCAACTGAGTTAGAAGCCGCCACTGCGTTTCCGTCTCTCGAGTTTGCCGCGGGAAAAACTCTTCTCGGTGCAATGCTAACCAAACGTCGCAACGGTAGATCGAGGAAACAGAAGAAAACGCAAGCTGCGCCACGGTTTGGAATGGGAGATTTGGTGGGACGTTTAGAGCAGGTGCTCGAAAAACGACTTGGAACGAGATTCCGCAAAGGCGAAAGAGTCGATTCCTTGCCCGACGCGCCGAACGTAATTATCGCCACGCCTGCTTATGCTGCCGCGCCGCTCATTAGATCTGTTTCCGCGACTCTGGCAGACAAACTAGCTGCGGTCCGCTATACACCGATTGTGTCTGTCACAGTGTTTGTTGATCGGAGTTCGTTCACACGTCCCCTACACGGTGTTGGAGTATTAATGCCGGAACACGAGCAAACAATGTCACTCGGAATCCTCTTCAACAGCAACTCGTTTGCATACCGCGTCTCCGACGAATCTCGTATCGCCTCATTTACCGTAATGCTCGGTGGTACATCACAACCGCATTGGCTGACCGCCTCCAACGATGAAATCCGACAGTCGATCAAGCTCGAGATGTCGAATTTCTTAGGGATTCGCGAGCCGTTAGAGGTGGCAATCCACCGCTGGCCAGCTGCGTTGCCGCAGTATTCAGTCACTCTGCGTGATGCCTGGAATTGCGCGCGTAACAGTTGGTGCGCAACGCCAGGTCATATACTCGCTGGTAATTACACCGGGCAGATCAGTTTGCGCGGCATGATCGAAAGTTCGGCCACTCTTGGCTAGAACGTTCCTCTCGGCAAATCCTGCTTGGTTCGCCGACTATCGCACCAAGATTTTCGGTTGGGTGTCTTTAATGTTATCAGCATCGGCGATCCGTTACGGTCCTCCAACCGGAACTCTATACCTTGATGTGCTCACGCGATAGGTGAAGTAGCTAGTTTTGAAACCGTCGATGCCGAAATCAAGGAAGTTGAGGGCGTGTCCGTGAGAGTCGCGACGCCGGCGGCGTTGTACCGATTGAAGAAGGGAACGGTGCGCTTGCAGGACCACGCGGATGCGGCAGCGCTGCGCGAACGGTTCAATTTAAAAGATGAGGATTAAATGTCAGTACAGAAATTTCGGTCGATTGAGGAAATGAACAAGGCTCCTGAGCCACACTCCCAAGTGCCGCCATTCGAGCTTTTTCTGCGACTTTGTGCTCAGTACTCGGTGATTGTGCCGAACCATTATCCGCGCGGCGTGTTTAAATTTCGCAGCATTGAAGAGATGCAGAACGCGCGCCTGAAACACGAGCTCGAAGGGAGAGAGCCCCAGAATTGACTAAGCGTCTTCCCAAGAACCTCATCGGGACTTTCGAACGTGTAGGGTGAAGCGCTGAGCTCTACTTCCGCGTCTGCCAGAAATCGCGTGGATAAGTTGAGAAGCGTGTTAGGCAACGAATCCCTGGCAAGATTTCACATTTGCTTTTAGAGTGCTCACCCGAGCCTCATGAGAACCGCCATCGCCTCAGAAACGAAACTCAGGTTAGCCTCTCCAGGTTGCCAACTGTAGTGCCCGCTGCCTCACTCGTTTGTCGCTTTTGTTGTTATGAATTGCTGCGTCTGAGTTTTGCCAGGCTCTGCTTGATCTGCTGGATCGCTCTCTCGAAACGGTCTTCCTCGATAGCGTAGGTAATGCGAAAGTATCCCGGTGTGCCGCACAGGCTGCCCGCGACGACAGCAACCTCGGCGTCCCGCAGAAGGTAATCCACCAGATCGACGTCAGTCCGAATCAACCCGCCATCCTGAGTTCGACAGCCGATGTAATATTCGATGTTCCAGAAGAAGAAATAGGCTGACTCCGGAATGATGTACGAAGTATTCGGAACCGTATTCAACAGCTCGATAGCCTTAGTCCGTCTGACTTTCAGCGTTTCGACTATTCCCGAAATAATCTCGTCGCTGACTTCGAGCGCGCCCAACGCTCCGCGTTGCAAAAATTCATTGACTCCCGACGTGGCGTAATTCTGCTTCTGTAGATAAATGTCGGTCCACGACGGATGCGCCGCGATGAACCCGACTCGCAATCCCGACATGGCGTAGTTCTTAGACAGGCTGTTGATCGTCAACACTCTGTCATGAATTTCCGGCCAACTACTGATGCTGGGACAGGTGTGCCCATCAAGTAGGAGAAGGTTATAAACCTCATCAGAAACCACCAACACACGCGGGTGGTCCTTTAGCACGTTAACCAGCGCGTCTAATTCTTCGCGCGTGTAGACCGTCCCAGTCGGATTATTCGGGTTGGTAAGAATCAGTAGGCGACTCTTCCACGTGATAC
>DATEDU010000079.1:0-12391 GCA_035281525.1 Pyrinomonadaceae bacterium
CCGCGATTGGCACCCGCCGAAAACCAAGCACTTCACGGACTACGGCGGGACTTGGCCCGTTCACTGTGTTCAGAATACCAAGGGCGCCGAGTTTCATCCGGACCTGCTTGACGATATTCACATCAGAGTCATTTCGAAAGGCCTCGGCGACACTGACTGCTACTCAGCTTTTGATGAGACTGACCTTGACTTACAGCTTCGGCGCTTGGGTGTGAATGAACTTTGGGTTGGCGGATTGGCTACGGACTACTGCGTGAAGAACACGGTGCTTGATGCGTTGCGCAAGGGGTACAAGGTGAAGGTTCTGGAAGATGCAGTACGCGCTGTGGATGTGCAGCCGGAAGATGGTCAGCGGGCAATGGAAGAAATGAAAACCTCCGGCGCCGAAATGATCAACAGCACGATGCGCGATCACGCCGCATCTGCAAAGTGATAAGTGATGAGTGATAAGTGATAAGGCAAACAAAACTCACAACGAAAGGACCTAACAATGAGACCTCACGAACGGCTTAAACTTTGGAAGAAAGCTGTAGAATTCGTCGTACAAATCTACCGATTAACCAACTCATTTCCCAAAGAGGAGAAATTTGGCCTCACATCCCAAATACGACGTGCCGCAGTATCAGTGCCAGCGAACATCGCCGAAGGCGCTGGACGTCACTCAGACAAGGAGTTCTTGCATTTTCTGTCGAATGCACAAGGATCAGCGAGTGAACTGTCGACCGAATTGTTGATCGCTTGTAGGCTCGAATACGTAAACCAACGAGCGTACATGGAGGCGAGTAACGAACTTGATGAGATTGGCCGCATGATTGTCGGTCTTTCTCAGAAGGTCAGAACGAGAATTACATAGTATCTGGCCATTCAAATTGCGCGAATCGCCTTATCACTTATTACTTATTACTTATTACTTTTTGCTTAGCTAATGGCTAACCTCAATTTTGATCGTTATCACGCCGCGATGGGCGACGCGTCTTACAAAGACGTAACGCGCCTCCACCACAAGCTTTTAAGTGAAGCCCAAGCCACCTTCTATGTAACCCAGCGCAAGCTTCCGTTCGCGCCCTGTCTCGGCCACGAAAGACTCGTGCGATTGCTAATCGACAGCCAGATCGATCGACCCCGGCTGCGATTTCTCGAGCAGGATCGCGGAGGCCTTAAACTCTTTGCCAAGGCCATTGAAGACATGCACTTTGTCGGCGCTATTCGCGCTGTGCGGCCTGGAACGATCGTCTTCGCTCACCAGCCTTTCGCCGATATCACCGGCGCTTTTGGCCTCACACAGGCACAGGAAATTAAGTTTGAACACGCCTTTGATTTGCCCATGACGACTGCCAGCACGGCACTCCAAATTCGTATGGCCGCTGGGGATCGTTGGCTCTCCGACTTTTCTTTACGCCGCAACGGCGACGTCGAGCGTGCAGTCGACATTGCTACGTACGCCTTCATCGGTGGCTTCAACGACACTTCAAATATGGAGGCAGCTCATCGTCTCGATATTCCCGCGGTGGGCACCGAAGCGCACTACTGGCAACAGGCATACATCGAGTTCATGTATGAACCCGAGATTGAACCACGCACCGGCAAACCGAAGCACTTTGAGCAGGTCGCCTTCGAACGCTGGCTCGACGCAAATCCGAATGGCACGACGTTGCTGCTCGATACCATCGACGTTTATATGGGTGCGGTTCATGCCGCAATGGCGGCTACGTCTACTGAGGCTCGGCGACTGGCATTCAAAGGATTTCGAGTGGATTCGGGCGACCTGGCGGAACTGGGAGCCTGGTGTCAGCGCTTCTTCGAAGCCAACGGATTACCTGGACTGCGCGCCAATTTGACGGGTGATCTTGACGTAAACAAAATCCGGCAAATCGTTGCAGAGTTTCCGGAAGTAGCGGGCTTCGGAATCGGGACAAAACTCTCGAGCGAGGTGCCCGCAGTGGCAGGCGTGATTTTCAAGCAAACTATGATTGAAAACCAGCCAACGCTCAAAGCTTCGAACTCTCTGGACAAGACCACGCTACCTGGACGGCTGCAACTCTTTCGAGGGGTCGACGCGAACGGTATCTACGTGGGTGATGTGACTGGTCTTGATGATGAGCAGATTGAGATTTCGGGTGCGGCACATGTTGAGCGTCTCTTGATTCCCTTCTGGGAAAATGGCCAGCACTCCGCAATTCCTTCCATCACTAAACAAAAGGCTATCGTCGAAGATCAGCGAAAGCGATTCAGCGACATTAAAAACTATCCATGCTTGCTCAGTGAGCGGTTGCAGAAGTTGCGCGACGACCTGACGTCGCGAATGCGCGCCGACAACTCCGGCTGGCAAGACATTATCAAGATGCCGGAACCAATCGAAATCAGTGCGTTGAAGAACGTCTGAGGCTACCGGATGAGCTTCTGGAAATCACTCTTTGGTCAATCGGAAACTATTCTCTCCCCAAATGCCGTTGAGACTGCGTTCTCACTCGGCGACAAACTCGCGATGCTACAGCATGTACTCTCGCAAGGATTTGAGTCCGCGAAAGCAGACCAATTTAAGACTGTATTTAGGAAATCAATCCTCGAAGATGCGGCAACATTGAAAGTGCAGGTGCCTCCCGAATACCTGACCTCTGCGGCCGATCCGAGAGTCGAAAAGCTGAGTGACCAAATCGCAGTAAAGCAAGGCAAGGTAGTTGCCGGTTTTTTCCGGTTTTCTTTCCAGGCAAAACTAGCCAACCACCTGGCGGACATGATCGCCAAAGGTGGACCAAATATGTCATTTATGGCGGGCATCATAGGTCTTAACCTTGATTTATGCGTAACCGAAGCGGCGCTCGCTGCAAAAGAGATTCATGCCAACGATGAGCATCTGTTTAAGAGCAAAGAAGGGCTGAAGCTCATGGAAGATGCAGTGAACGAAGGCAAGGGTATCGCAACGCAGGTTCGCGCGTTGGTCCGATCTGGCTTTGAAGGACAAAGCCAGCAACTGATGGATATCAGTGAACGCTTGCACAGGTGGTGGACTAAGTTTTCAATCGGCGTACCTTTGGAACTCAGACTGCGTAGGAAGTGAATTCATGCCGGGAAGGGTAGACGTCTTTTTCTATGGGTTATTCATGGACGAAGCACTGTTGCGAGAAAAAGGGCTCGATCCTCAGAATCGCCGATTAGCATCTCTTGAGAACTTTTCACTGGTCGTGGGAGCACGTGCCAGCCTTGTTCCGTCTGAGGGTAGCAGAGTCTACGGCGTTCTGTTCTCGCTCGACCATCGCGAAGTGGACTTGTTGTACTCAGACGCCTCTGTTAGCGCGTACCGGCCTGAAATTGTGACTGCAAACCTGGACGAAGGAAGCGTCGCTCGTGCTCTGTGCTACAACTTACCCGGACCACCTTCCACGGAAGAGCGGAATCCGCAGTACGCATCCAAGCTCCGAAAACTTGCCGAGGACATCGGCTTGCCTTCAAACTACATCGCTTCTATCCAATAATGATTACGTCCGCGCGGAAACACCAGCTGATTATCCCGCCGTTCGTCGCATCAACGAACTAGCATTCGGCACGTAGCAGAGAAGAATGATCCACGAAATCACACCAAATAACACAAATAACGTTTAAGGTGAGGGTTTGCCGGTCATGGGGACGAACGCGACCGGAATCGTCTTACGCTCAACTACTCCCGACTCAGTCCTGGTGATTATCACCATCTGTTGAAAATCTGTGCCCACCGGCACGACCATCTTCCCTTTCACCGCCAGCTGGTCCACTAACGCTTTCGGCACCTCGTCAGGCGCAGCCGTAACTACAATCGCATCGAAAGGAGCGTGTTCAGGCCAACCTGCGTATCCGTTTCCCGTTTTGACTTCAATATTTTTATAGCCCAACTCGCGCAGCACGGTCCGAGCCCTATTCGCTAACTCCGGAATAATCTCGATACTGTAGACCTGCTTTGCTAATTCACCGAGTACAGCCGCTTGGTATCCTGAACCAGTGCCAATCTCGAGAACTTTCTCGCCTGATGCGATCTCGGCTGCCTCAGTCATGTAACCAACGATAAATGGTTGTGAGATTGTTTGTTCCTGACCGATCGGCAATGGACGATTCACATAAGACAGATGGCGCGACGATTCGGGAACAAACTTATGGCGAGGAACTTTCAGCAGCGCATCAAGGACTTGCTGACTCGTGATGCCCTCCACTCGGAGTTGTTGTACTAACTCACGGCGCTGCCGCGAAAATGCTTCTTCAGAGATTTTTTGAGGTTCAGCGTCCTTGGAAGCAGACTGCGGCGTACAGGCCGGCAGCGAGAACAACAGGATTCCAGAAACTAGACAAGCGGTAAGGTTGATCTTCATGGGTTTGGTGGGAGAGTTCAAACCATTATTTCAGCCACAGATTACACCGATTAGCACGGATTCGAAAACTCAATCGGACGGCTACCTACTTTTTTTATCCGGGTTCATCTGTGACCGATTTTTCCGTAGCAGCACCGCGCTGTGAAGAGCGTGCGAGCCAGAATACTGGAATACCGGATACCAAAACCGCTAATCCCACCAAGGCACCGATTCCGGTGTAGGCGATGCTGGCCCGCAGCATGTAAAAACAGCTGGCGCAAAACAGCAACGGCAACACTGGATAAAGCGGTGTGCGGAAGGGTCGATCGACATTCGGTTCACGAATTCGCAGCACGATTACCGAGAGCCCAACCATGAAAAAGAAAAACCAGAAGACGGGAGCCGTATATTCCACCATGGTCTTGAATCCACTACGCTGTTGCGAGCCAATCAGAACTAACACGAGGGCGATCGCGCCCTGAACAATCAAAGCGTTGACCGGACTGTTCGCACCTTCACGCCACCGGCCAATGAACCTAAAAAGTCGGAAGTCGCGGCCGAACGCATAGTTTGTGCGCGCGCCGGTGAAAACGGTAGCGTTGGCCGAAGTCAATGCTGAGATTGCAACGAGCAGACTTACAAATATCGCTCCACTTTGACCCATCGCGCGCTGCATCAGATCGGCCGCAACCGCTTCTGACCCAGCCACTCCAGCCAAACCGAGTCCGCGCAGGTACGCCCAGTTTGCCAATAAATAGAGACCGGTAATCAAAAGAATACTGAAGACGAGTGCGCGGGCGATGTCACGACGGCCGTTTGTTTCTGCTGAAATGTAAGCAGCCTCGTTCCAGCCTCCGTAAGTCAAAAGCACAAACACCATCGCGAGACCAATCGCTCCAGTTGAGGTTTGCGTTGGAGCCGTTGTTTGTGTGGCAGGCGTGTCAATCAAGAACAGTCCCGCGACAATGATGAGAATCAGACTAAAAACTTCAATTACTGTTAACAGGTTCTGCGTTCGCGTGCCATGCTGAACTCCCAAAATGTTCAGGCCCGTGAGCAATACAACAACTAGAGCAGCGTATATCGACGGCGAATACTTTCCGAGCGAGAACAACTGCGACGCGTAATCACCAAACACGTATGCAAGGAGGGCCACCGAACCCGTTTGAATCACCGTAACGCGCGACCAGACGAATAGAAAGGACAGCGGCCTTCCGTAAGCGCGGGTCAGATAATGATAGTCACCACCGGTATGAGGATAAGTAGTCGTGAGTTCGGCATAACAGAGTGCGCCAATCAGCGACACAACCCCGCCCGCCAACCACAGTAACAAGGCGCTACCGTCGCTGGTCACATTTGCCGCGACCAGTGAGGGAGTCCGGAAGATTCCAGCACCGATGACGATGCCGACAATCATGCCGACGGCATCTTTCAGCGCCAAAGTTGGAATTGGCTCAGCGAGATCTCCCGGCTTTATGACAAAGCTTTTGACGGCCATCTTTATTCTGCCGTCTTTGCGGGAATCGTCCACAAGTAGATTGTTCGTCCATCAACGTGCTCAGTCTTATCGGGCATCCAATCGCCCATGTCGAATGCGTGCGAGACGATGCGTGTGCCGGGCTTCAGCTCACTTTGAAGTTTTGGTCTCAGCTTGAGGTTAATGTCGGGCAGCAAGTACAGCGTGACCACCGATGCCGGCTTGAAATCTGTTTTGAAAAGATCCTGCTCAAGGAACTTTACACGATCGGTGACGCCAGCCTGTTGGGCGTTCGCATTCGCCTCTTTGATTCGCTCGGGATCGATGTCGACGCCGATACCACGCGCGCCATGCTTCTTAGCTGCTGTGATCACAATCCGTCCGTCACCGCAGCCGAGATCGTAAACGACATCATTCTTTGTAACCTGGGCCAAACTGAGCATTGCATCAACGACATTTTGAGGAGTGGGAACGTAAGGTACATCGAGTCTCTTCTTTTCCGGTGCCGGTTCTTGCGCCAGCGCAACGGTCAACGCGCTTGCTACGAGAAGAGCGAGAAAGAGCTTGCTGATTGTTTGGATACGCATGTTCGAGTTCTCCTTAACTTACGTGTATGAGTGACAGCCCGACCGCTCTGACAGCCGGGTAAAAACGTAAATCTCCTTCGACCGAATTGCGGCCTGGTTGGAAGACCCCTTGGGGAGATTAATTGGTTGGCCAATAATAAGCTGGGGCTTCCGGTTCCTACAAGCACTTGATCTTCGATAGTTATAGAAGACAAAGTTTTGTGAGAAGTTGCCAGTGAGGTATTGAAGTATGGCCGAGCATTGGCTGTACTGTGTGCGTTTTCGTACGTTGACTCAGCCGAATTCACATCGCAATATGCCCACACAAAACCGAAAATATGAATATCAGTCGATTACATCAAATTGCGGTTTACGCTCGCGACCTGGATGAAGCGATCGAATTCTATCGTGACACGCTAGGCGCCAAGTACATCACCAAGTTTGACCCTCCCGGTTTAGTCTTTTTCGATTTCTCAGGCGTGCGTATCCTGCTTGAGAAGGATGGGCCTAAGGCTACGTTGTATTTGCGGGTGGATGACATTGACGCGGCGCACGCTGAGCTGGTCTCGAAAGGCGTGAAGTTTATGGCTGAACCTCATTTAATCTTTCGAGATGAGACTGGGATGTTTGGAAAAGCTGGGGAGGATGAGTGGATGGCGTTTTTCTCTGATCCTTCCGGGAACGTCCTCGCCCTCGCCACTCGCAAGTAAGTGTTTAGATTAATCTCCGGCGTAAGAGGTCGAGGGCGGCTTGGGAGGCGCGCCAACGAATCAAATGACGATCACCCGGAAGCTTAAACTTCCGATGCTCAGTCAACGCATCGCTAGCCAGCGCAACATACACCAGACCCACCGGCTTCTCTTCTGTTCCTCCACCCGGCCCAGCAATCCCAGTCACTGAAAGACCGAAATCCGTTCCCGCGCGACGCCGAACTCCTTCCGCCATCGCTTCAGCGACTGGTGCACTTACCGCTCCGTGCTCAAGTAGCAACACCGGCTCAACTCCCAGCGTTCTCATCTTCGCTTCGTTCGAGTACGCGACGACGCCTTCGATGAAATACTTGGAAGAGCCGGGTACATCCGTCAGTCTCTGAGCGATGAGACCACCCGTGCAGCTCTCGGCAACTGACACCGTGTAACCACCAACAGACAATCGCAATCCGACTACCTCCTCCATCTTCTCCCCACGAAAAGCAAAGATGGAATGCCCCAATCGATCTTCAAGTTCTTCTGATAACTTGTCGAGCAGTGTCTCCGCATCGTTATCCGTTCGTCCCTGCGCAGTGAGATGGATTTCGATCTCACTTTTGTTGAAAAGGATCGTCGTTTGCGGATTCGCGTAACGGGTGTAGATAGGAGCGATCTTTTCGTCGACCGCGGATTCACCCATGCCAACAACGCGCAGTACGCGTCGATGCACCCGCAGGTTACCCGCCTTGTCAGCGAGACGTGGCAGCACGTGATCCTCGAACATGGGATGGAGTTCTCTTGGAGGGCCAGGCAAGAGAGCCACAGAAGCGCCATCGTGTTCAATGAACAGGCCGGGCGCGGTGCCATTTGGGTTTGGTAGTACAGCAGCGCCGTCGATCACCATCGCCTGTCTCGAATTTCGTTCCGGCATTGTTACGCCAAAACTCTGAAACCGCGTGCGAATTTCCTCAAGCACTGCTTCATCCAGGAAGAGTCTTCGGCCGAGAGCTCGCGCAGCTACCTTTCGCGTGATGTCATCCTCAGTTGGACCAAGCCCACCTGTGGTAATCACAACTTTGGACCGTTTGATCGCGTCCTTGATTGCTTCTTCGAGTCGTGCGTCGTCGTCACCTACAACTGTCTTGAGTTTCACTTCGATTCCGATACTGTTAAGTTTGTCGGTTAGCCAAAGACTGTTGGTGTCCATTCGGTCCGGCGCCAAGAGTTCCGAACCAATCGCAATGATTTCCGCTGTGAGACTTGGAGTCACGGAGAACTGAGAATATCACTCACGAGAGGCGGCGACGAATTGCTTCGCCGGCCTGTTCCGTAGAAAGGTTGCCGCCCAGGTCTTTGGTGGTTTGATGATCGAATATGGCTGCGCGAACCGCTCTGTCAACCGCTTTGGATGCTTCAGGGTAGCCCAGGTACTCAAGCATCATCGCCAACGTCAGGATTGCTCCCAAAGGATTTGCCGTTCCCTTGCCCGCCAACGCGGGCGCACTGCCATGCACAGGTTCGAAAAGTGAAACCTTTCCGGGATGAATATTCCCCGATGCTGCAAGACCGAGCCCACCCTGAATAGCTGCTCCCAGATCAGTCAATATGTCTCCAAAAAGATTGTTGCTAACTATCACATCATACTGAGCTGGTTGGAGCACCATGAACATTGCCATGGCATCGACGTACTGGTGATTAGCTTCGATCTCTGGATAACGCGCGGCAACTTCCCTGAAGACTCTTTGCCAGAGGTCACCTCCGAATCGCTGTACGTTTGACTTATCAGCCATCGTTACACGGCCGCGACCCTGATTGCGCGCATACTCGAACGCAGCCACGATGATCCGCTCAACGCCCTTGCGAGTGTTCAACTCTTCCTGCGTCGCGATCTCCTCCGAACTTCCCTTCCTGAGAAAGCCTCCGGCACCGCAGTAAGCACCTTCAGTGTTTTCACGAAAGACAACAAAGTCGATGTCGTCGACGGTCACGTTGCGCAACGGGCTCAGTCGCGCATCCAGCAAACGAACGGGACGCAAATTGATATAGAGATCGAGCCCGCGTCTCATCCCGAGCAGGATTTGTTCGGCGTGTTCATTTGAGGGCACGCGAGGATCGCCAAATGCTCCCGCAAGGATCGCATGAAAGTCGTGAGTGAGCATTTCAAGCGCGCCTTCGGGCATGCCAACGCCGTCTTTCAAAAATTTCTCGGCGCCCCAATCAAAGTTCACGAGCTCGAGCTGAACGCCATGTGTTCCTCGCAGGGACTCGAGCACTCGCACGGCTTCAGCGATCACTTCGGGACCGATTCCATCACCCGGAATGACCGCGACTTTTTTCATTCGATTGTTTCGCTCTTCGGTCACACAATCGCCTTTTAGTCAAAATATAACGGCCACGGATGAACACGGATTTAAATGGATAAGAAGAGAAATCGATCGTTCCTGACCTTTTGTTTGATCAGTCTTATCCGTGTAAATCTGTGGCTATTCTCCTTTTAAATCTATCGCCGCTTGCTCGAAAGACGCTGCTCGATACGCGGCAAGCTGGCCAGCACGACATCGCCGACGATCTTCATGCTCTGCGACGATATCTTATCAACGGTGTCATCTGCCTTGTGCCAGTATGGATAGTTACTAAGCTGAATGAGATCAACCGCAGGAACACCTGCACGAAGAAATGGTTCGTGATCGTCGCCGCCCACTCCTTCCGGCCGGTCAACGAATACCGCGCCGTGGCCCATCTCTCGCGCCGTTTGCCAGATAATGTCCTGGAGCCACCGGGTCGATAATGTATCGCGGCCCAGCTCAAGCTCTTTGTATCCGATCATATCCAGCAGCACCATGGCTCGCACACGGTCCACTTGTTTCTTATCCCGCAGTTGGCTTACATAATGCCGGCTTCCATAAGTGTTATCGGGCGCATCAGGCTTGCCGCACTCGTCCCATTCCTCGCAGAACGATTCTTCCCCATCAAAAAACACGAGCCAGTAAGTAAACTTTGGTTTTCGATCAATACCGGCCAGTACTCTTCCCAGCTCGAGTAAAGTTGCTACTGAGGCTCCTGGATCGTTGGCGCCGACAAAGAGCATGTCTTTGTAAAACTTGGTCTCGTAGTGACTCGCCAGCATGATTACGTCATTCGACTCGCCGGCGATCTCGGCGGTGATGTTCGCCATTGACTTACTACCCTCAGGTGTATGGGCGACAAACTCTTCTACGGAAACATTCAGCCCATGAGACTTTAGTTGATCGACGATGTAGGAGCGGGTCTTGACCGCGCCCGGTGAGCCGGGATCTCTGGGACCGATCTCCACCTGTTTCCGCACGTGGTCCATTGCCCGTTCGCCATTGAAGGCAGGTACAAAATAGGCCGGCGTGGTATTGGGCGACGATCGTTCCGAAACACCGACTCTGCCAGGATCCGGTTTCTTGTTCTCTCGCGGACAAGAAATAAATAGGAAAGGTAATGCCAGCGCGAGACTGAGGAGGACCGGCTTTTGATGCTGGCGGGTCATTAACTGTTCTTTTGTCCGCGATGTTCAGGTGGACGCTTCCGTTCCAGTTCACGTTGCCTCGCCATTCTCATTTTGTTAGCGAAGCGGTCCAACAAGTTCTCACCTGCAGATAGCGATTTATCCACAAAGGCATCGAACTGTTTCATCATCTTGATTGCATTCTCTTCGGCGGGCGTAGAAGGTCCTTTGCTGCTCTGACTGCTACCGGTAACAGGGATCGGCTTCACCTCTACTTCGCCGCTTCGTTCCAGTCTGGTTTGGCAAGCCAAACGGTGATTGTTGGCGAGCCTGTCATCTGCAAGCATTTTCAGTTCAGCTTTAGTCGGCAAAGAGAGCAACGCTTGACCCGCGGTTACCATGACTGCACAGGAGGTACACTCGCCTCGTTCTTTACAGTCTACTGGTAGCCGCAGTCCCATGCGTCGAGCCGCTTCGATGAGATAGGTGCCTTCTGAAACAAGCCCGGTCAGGCCCTCAGGTTGGAAAGTTATTTCGACGCTCATTCAGGTTCAGTGACGTAATCTTGTCAGCACGAGCCGTAACAAAAATCAGTAAAGTCGCAATCGGATTTTCCCGAATGGATTAAGTTACACCGCGGGGTGACCGAGCGCAAAGTTGGGAAGGGATCTTCGCGATTTGGTTTCGCGCCGAAGGCGCGACATAAGGTAGCCAGGGGCAAGTGCTGAGCACCGCGAAGCACGCCACCCCTGGGAGACCATACAGAAACAGACGAGCACTGAAAGTGCGAAAGACATCATGCGACGCCTAAAACCAATAACAAAATGACCAACGTTCTGATATCTGCCATGCAGGTGGTAAAATCTACACGTCGAGATCGACCGCAAACCTCTGAGGCGACAGTACCGAATGAGCGAAGAACAGGAAGTATTCCTGGAACATATTCATAAGAAAGGGCTCAAGCGCACCGCCCAACGAGACCTCATTCTCGACGTTTTCCTACGGACTGAAGAACACCTCTCCAGCGACGACCTTTACCGTCTCGTGCAAAAAGAGGACCCGTCTGTGGGGCAGACCACGGTCTATCGCACATTAAAAATCCTGACTGAGGCAGGCCTCGCACGCGAAGTAAGATTCGGTGACGGCCGCACGCACTACGAGCACAACTACAAACATCAGCACCACGATCACATGATCTGTTCCGAATGTGGCAGGATCATTGAATTCTTTTCGGCCGAATTAGAGGCGATTCAAGACGCGATGGCCGCCAAGCATAAGTTTGAAGTTCAACAACATCTGCTAAGGATCATCGGAGTGTGTGTGGAGTGCCGTCGCGCGAAGAAAGAGATAGGAAAACAGGAAGCGAATGTCGACCGCCGGCTTCGCCATGCCTCCGCCCGCACCAGCAAGTAAATAGGATCCACGCATCGTTGTGAGGCTGATGGGCGGCATGCTATCTTCACCGACGTGCCGGGGTGGCGGAATGGCAGACGCTACGGACTTAAAATCCGTTGGGGGTAACCCCGTGCGGGTTCGACTCCCGCCCTCGGCACCACTCCAATTCTTTTTGCTACTACGCTTTGCATCACGTTGACAACCATCATCGCCAATCTCAGCTTCCTCGATGAAAGGAAGATGAGGGGAAGATGAGGGACTCCTCAACTTGCCTTTCGTTCGAACTTAACCACTTCACCCCATGGCTCTGTTTGCTTTGCAACCGCGTCTTCTAGAACTGTCACTGTAGCGCGAGCATAGACCTTAGTGACTCCAGGCTTTGCATGGCCCAGCAGATCCTGAATGTCGTACTCGTGTACTCCGTTTGCGCGAAGACGCGTCGCAAAGGTACGTCGCAGATCGTGCCAAATAATTCC
>DATEDU010000080.1:0-4141 GCA_035281525.1 Pyrinomonadaceae bacterium
TTTCTGCCTGGCACAGGTTTGACGGGACTTGCAGTAAAGCTGCGGGGGAAACTTAAGAAGCCTAACGGAACCTCCGGGAAGCACGAATGCCGGATACTATAGCGAGTCCGCTTCCTAAAAGAAGCAACGTCGTGGGCTCAGGAACTGGTTCGGAAATACTAAACGCGAAGGAACGAGATCCAAGTACTTCACCCATATCATTGATAACGGAAATGGTGAGTGTTACCGGCACTGGGCTGAAGAACGGGGTCGTGTACTCCAACGTACTGCCCGCACCGTGAATTAAGTCCGACGTGCAGCCAGAGAGGCAATTATTGTTAAATGTCGTCGAGGCGACGCCGTTCAACACCCAATCGTATCTTACGACGCCCGCCCATGTTTGCCCCGGATCTACGATCAGATCAAAACCAACATTGAGTGCCCTGATACCTGTGAACGTATCAATTGATGTAGGCGCAAGTAACAGATTTGGGGTGTTCAGGTTGACGCTTGTGAATCCCTCATTTTGTAACGCCACAACACTCCCGAAATCGAACGTTACCGGGTCGGCCTTTACCCCAGGAACTATGATCAAGAAAGGCAGCAGAAAAAGAAGAGACTTCAACATTCATTATCCCTTTCTGTGATTGGCAGTGGTTACGAATGGCTTAAGCTAATATCGGTCGGCGCGGCAAGTCAAGTGCCGATTTTATTTCGCGGTGACTGACTGTTGTGTCCGTGGAACTCGCACAAGCCGTTCAATTGTGTACGGCATTGCGGGTCTCTATTTTCCGCCGCCCACCCCGTCACGGAAACAGTAAATGCAGACCTGCGATTCTGACACAGCGCATGGAGGGGCGAAATTGTTACCATGCTTTGTGTCTGGTATCTTGACCGCTAGTCAGGATGGCGAAGCGGAAGCTGTAGTTTGGGAGTAAACCGTGTGTTGGTTGACATACCACGCTGGGGCATCATTCCAAGACTCGACCGTGGGTAGTCAGCGTGGCGACACAAGGTGCACGAAAAATTCTCAATGCTACTCAACTGCTTTCGAGTCACCAATCTTTCCTGACTTCTGACTGAGCCGAAACACCAAGCCGTAAGCGTGCGCTTCCCCCAGGGCTGTTCAAACGTCAGACTAAGAGTGCTGTGCGCGAAGTATCTCCTAACACCACGATCTCGCATTACCGCATCATTTCAAAACTCGGCTCGGGTGGAATGGGAGAAGTGTATCTGGCCCAGGACACGAAACTCGATCGCAAAGTAGCGCTGAAAATTCTTCCGTCAGCTCTGGCCGCCAATCAGGATCGCATGCGTCGTTTTGTGCAGGAGGCAAAGTGTGCCGCCGCGCTTAACCATCCCAACATCGCACACATCTACGAGATCGGTGAAGCCGAGAACCAGGGCGGTAGCCAGACCGTCGAGGACAACCCCGTACACTTCATCGCCATGGAGTTCATCGACGGTCGCACATTGCGCGACGAGATCCATCATGAACGTACCCCGCTGCCAAAGCTCCTGAAGTATCTAAATCAAGTCACAGACGGCCTCGCGAAAGCGCATGCGGCCGGTATCATCCATCGCGATCTGAAGCCCGACAACATCATGATCTCCCGTGATGGTCACGCGAAAATTCTTGACTTCGGCCTGGCAAAATTGGTCGAGCGGCGCCTTGAGCCTCAGGAATTGGACAGTCAAGTCGGAACCATGGCGATGCCGCAACGTACCTCACCTGGGGCAATCATGGGGACGGTTGGTTACATGTCTCCGGAACAAGTAAAAGCAAAGACTCTCGATCAGCGTTCTGACATCTTTTCCTTTGGTTGCATCCTCTACGAAGCAGTTACAGGTCGGAAGCCATTTGCCGGCGATTCAGCGGTCGATACTTTACACAAGATCATTCATGATCCGGCGCCCGCCATTGCTGACAGCAACCCAAACGCACCTGCAGAACTGCAGCGCATCATTCGCCGGTGCCTCACCAAAGAACCAGACAAGAGATATCAGACAATTCGCGACACAGGGAATGATCTGGAAGAAGTTATCGAGAATTTGAAAGCCATCAGTGACAGTGAAAGGTCAGTAGTGCCTTCGCGCGCAGTGAGCTCAAGTGGCACTGCAGATGTCGCTACCGCACAGAACACTCACTCGTTTGCGCAGCCTGTATCGAGTGCGGAGTATGTGGTTACACGGATTACCAGGCACAAGCTGCTCGCTGCGTTTGTGATTGTGCTGCTACTTGCCTTGATTGGAAGTGGGTATTGGTATTTGTCCAATCGAGGCACGGGCGTAAATCAGATAAATTCTATCGCCGTGTTGCCCTTTGTTAACGAAAGCGGAAATCCTGAGATCGAATATCTTTCCGACGGCATGACGGAATCGCTCATAAACAGTTTGTCGAATCTGCCGACGTTATCGGTAAAGGCGAGAAATTCCGTCTTCCGCTATAAGGGCGCAAACATCGATGAAAGGCGAATCAGTCAGGAGCTGTCAGTCGATGCCTTGCTGCTTGGACGTGTTCTTCAGCGTGGCGATAACGTCACACTATATCTTTCGCTGGTCGATCCTCAGACCGGCGCTTCACTTTGGGGAGAACAGTACGACCGACAGATGGAGGATATCGCCGTTCTCCAAAAGGAGATAGCGAGCGATGTTTCGCGAAAACTGCGCGCGCGGCTGTCCAATGCAGAAGCGCAGCAGTTGAGCAGGAACTATACTGACAACTCCGAGGCCTATCAGCTTTATTTAAAAGGGCGGTTCTTCTGGAACAAACGAACCCCCGAATCGATCGGCAAGGCGATCGAGTACTTTCAGCACGCCATCCAAAAAGATCCTGGATTTGCGCTCGCATATACCGGCCTTGCTGACAGCTACGTCGTACCTGCCAGTCGAATTGAGCCGCACGTCGCAATGCCGAAGGCGAAAACGGCGGCCCTTCAGGCCCTTGCGATAGACGAGACGCTCGCCGAGGCGCATACGTCGCTAGCCCGCGTACTGCAGGTTTACGATTGGAACTGGACAGAAGCTGAAAAGGAATACAAACGTGCTATCGAATTGAATCCACGTTATCCCGTTGCACATCAGTGGTATGGCGGATATCTGGAAAGAACAGGCCGCGTAAACGAAGCGATTGCTGAACGAAAGTTGGCTCTCCAACTGGATCCGTTGTCTACGATCACTAGTTTTGAGCTCGGGGCGAATTTGCTATATGCCCGCAACTACGATCAGGCTATTGCACAACTTCAAAGATCTCTGGAACTGGACCCGGAATTCCCTGCTGCGCATCAGTTTCTGCCCCTTGCCTACATCCAAAAGGGAATGTACGAAGAAGCTCTCGCAAAAGTACGAGAAGCCCCCGCAGGTGCGGCATTAAACAACACTGGCATGCCTGGATATGTGTATGCAGTTTCGGGTCACATTGCTGAAGCGAAGAAAGCGCTGGAAGAACTTAAAAGGCTCCGAAAAACCGAGTACATACCGGCGGTAAGTCTCGCCTATATATGCGCTGGCTTGGGAGAAAAGGACGAGGCTCTGTTTTGGCTGGAAAAGGGTTTCGAAGAGCGAGCATTTCAAATGCAGTTTTTGAAACTGGATCCGAGGTTCGACAATCTTCGGGATGAGCCACGCTTCAAGGAGCTAGTGAGGAAGATGGGTTTCCCAAGTTCATAAAGATCGAATGTCCTCAGGTATGAGTGAGGAGCAAAGATGAGCGAACCGAAAGGAAAACCTAATGCGTAACAGTCGAGTTAAGTTGTAGTGATTTGACGGGTCGTTGACGAAACTGACGCTGATGAAATTTCCAAACCTCAATCGGATAGTAGTGTTAGCTACTTCGTTTTGCGTCTCGCTTGGTCTGTTTATGGGGTTTGCGGTTGGGAGGCCGCAAGGTCGTACCAACGATCTGCCCTCGGCAGGCCCACCAAATCTTGAGTCCAGTTATAAGAGCTGGCATATCGTTCGGCAGAAGAAGACAAAAGGATGGGTCCGCGACTACCAGCCAAACAAAGCAGAAAAGCAACTTCTCGTCTTATCCCCAGAAGAGCAAGAGAAGTTTGCGCACCTAATCAATCAGCCCAACTCCGGTAGCTTTCGTCTCATATCCCCGCATCCTGGAGGCGGCGGGGTTATTTCTATCAATAGTCCAGAGTTCTCAAGGAGGCCC
>DATEDU010000081.1:0-42594 GCA_035281525.1 Pyrinomonadaceae bacterium
ATGGCCGACATGACGCGCGTGTGAACGTCCAGCTTCTCGAGCGCGTCCTGTAGCACCACAGCGTTCATGACCGTCGCCAGCATGCCGATGTAGTCGGCCGACGAACGGTCCATGTCTCCCGCGCTCTTCGAGACGCCACGAAAGATGTTGCCGCCGCCGACAACCACGGCCACCTGCACACCCAGCTCGTGCGCCGCCTTCAACTCCTCAGCTACCTGGCGGGCGACCTCGACGTCGATGCCATAGTTCTGTTCGCCCATTAATGCTTCGCCGGAGATTTTTAGCAGGACTCGGCGATAGACTAACTCGTTGGCATCAGTTGCGGGCTTTTCGGCGATCATCGTTAACCTATCAGCGAGGCTACTTCACCTCCAAAGTCGTCAGGGCGACGGTCCAGGCCTTCACCCATTTTGTATCGCGTGAATCGACGGACGGTTATCTTCTCACCTGTCTTGGCCACTTTCTCTGTAACTACTTCACCGACGGTCTTCGCCGGATCTTTCACGAAAGGCTGTGACAAGAGCACGGTCTCTTCATAGTACTTGTGAAGACGCCCTTCGACTATCTTCTCGATTACCTGATCGGGTTTGTTGGCGTTCTTCGGATCGTTGCGAGCCTGGGCGGCCGCGATCTCGCGCTCTTTCTCCAGGGCTTCGGCAGGAACATCGCCTTGCGAGACGTACCGAGGTTCCGCAGCCGCGATATGCATCGCAATGTCTTTGACGAGTTGTTGGAACTCCTGGCCGCGTGCGACGAAGTCGGTTTCGCAATTTACTTCCACGAGCACGCCCACTTTGCCGCCCATGTGAATGTAAGAACTGACAATTCCTTCCGCGGCTATCCGGCCTTCCTTCTTTTTTGCCGACGCGAGGCCGCGCTTGCGCAGAATTTCAATCGCGCGCTCCTCATTTCCTTCGGCTTCGACCAGCGCATTCTTGCATTCCATCATTCCCGCGCCGGTTTTTTCCCGAAGTTGTTTGACTGCCCCTGCTGTTACTTCAGCCATGATTTCAAAAGTCTCCCTAAAGGTCCGACAAATTCAGTTTTGTCGCGAGATGGTATAGGACATATAGGACACATAGGACCTATAAGTGCAACTAAACAAAACGCAGCCCGGCGGAACTCCCGCTTAAAGGCTGCGCTCGCCGATGAATCAGAAAAATCTAAAACTAATTTCTAGGTTGCCGCGACGACGGACTCAGCGTTTTCATTCGCAGCCGCACCAGATTCACTCGCCTCCGGGGCTGCGGATGACGGCGGCTGGCCGTCCTGCGGACCGGTTTCGAGCTCCGACGTTTCCGTTGTTGAAGCTTCTCCCTCTAAACCTTCCGCGCCTTCGACAGCTTCGCCCTCTTCAGGTACCGCTGTCACGACTCCACCTTCAGTGGCTATTTGCTGGCCCTCCAGAATGGAGTCGGCAATGCGCGATGCAAAAAGGCGGACGGCGCGTAGCGCATCGTCGTTTCCGGGGATGACGTAATCGATCCCTTCGGGCGAGCAGTTTGTGTCAACAACTGCGACGATAGGAATGCCCAACCGGTTGGCCTCAGCAACCGCGATCTCTTCCTTCCGAACGTCAATGATAAAGATCGCGTCGGGCAGCCGGGACATTGATTTGATCCCTGACAGGTTCTTGGTAAGCCCTTCACGCTCGCGATCGAGTTTGATGCGTTCTTTTTTGGTCAGCTTTTCGTACCGGCCATCAGTCTGCATCGCCTCGAGATCTCGAAGCCGCTTGATCGATTTCTGAACAGTTTGAAAGTTAGTGAGCAGACCGCCCAACCATCGCTGGTTGACGTAGAACTGGCCGCAGCGTTCCGATTCCTCGCGTATAGCGTCCTGAGCCTGACGTTTCGTGCCGACGAACAGCACCGTTTTTCCGCGATCCTCGGCTATCAGATTTGTGATGAAGTTTATTGCCTCCCGAAACATGCGCTGCGTTTTCTGGAGGTCAATGATGTAAATGCCGTTGCGCTCACCGAAGATGTACTCTTTCATCTTCGGGTTCCAGCGCCTCACTTGGTGGCCGAAGTGCACTCCGGCTTCCAGGAGTTCTTTCATCGTAACCGAAACCAAACTTTATCTCCTTTGCAGTTGAACTGGTTTAATGTACTCGCCGCAGCTTCTGGACTCTCGCGAGACCCAATGGCTCTAAGGCTCATTGGACTCTCGTAGAGCAACCAATCCAAGCCGCGACAATGGCGTTATCAAATTTTCAAATTTCAGATCTCAAATTCCATTTCAAATCTGAAACTCAGATCTCAGATCTCAAATCTCAGATCTCAGATTTGAGAGGTTATCTCTTCGAGAACTGGAAGCGCTTGCGCGCACCCTTCTGACCGTACTTCTTGCGTTCCTTGATCCGCGGATCTCGCGTAATCAGCCCTGCTTGCTTCAGCGCTGGCCGAAGGTCTCCGTTGAATTCAAGCAGCGCCCGCGTGATGCCATGACGAATCGCTCCTGCCTGGCCCGATGGACCGCCGCCACTAACATTAATCAAGATATCAAATTTCCCCGCCGTCTCGGTCAACTGTAGCGGTTGGCGGATGATCATTCGCAGAGTCTCATTCGGAAAGTACTTGTCGAACGGCTTCCGATTGACCTGTACTTCACCGCCGCCTGCTCGTAGATAAACGCGCGCTGTAGAGCTCTTGCGTCTTCCTGTTCCGTAGTATTGAATTTCAGCCACAGTTATATCGTCCTCTTATCTATCTCTCCAACTCTTTATTGTTTTTTTAAACGGGAATTGATCTGGTGGGGTTGTGGGCGTTGGGCCGAGTGTGGGTGCTCGGCATCGGGATAAATTTTAAGTTTTTTCCCCATCGCCTTGCCGAGCTTCGTCTTCGGCAACATTCCCTTAATTGCTGACTCGAGCACTCGTTCGGGATGCGAGGCTAACATGTTGCGGGCCGAGACCTCTCTCAAGCCACCGGGATAAAGGGTGTGATGCCGGTAGAGCTTCTGATCGATCTTTGACCCTTTGAGGACCACGTGCCGCGCGTTGATGACGATCACGTGGTCGCCCATATCCAAAAAAGGCGTCCACTCAGGATTCCGTTTTCCCGTCAAAAGCGATGCCACTTCTGATGCTAAATGGCCGACCGTCTGACCGGCTGCGTCCACCACAAGCCACTTTCTTTTGCCGGCGAGATCTTTACCGCTTGGGAAGTGTGTTGACATAGTTAACTATCTCTGTTTTCAGTAACTAAAACGCGAACGGCAAGAATACAGAACGGCCCAGAAAGTTGTCAAGCTGAGGCGGTTTAGCGGCAAACAGCAAACAGCGAACAGCGAACAGCAGTGGGCCTGTGTTTGCCGTCTGCTGATCGCTGTCTGCTGTTAGCTATTCGATCAGAAATGACTATTTAGGAATTGTTCGACTCTAATAGCGCGTCTGTCGCCGGTAAACACATCAAGCTTGTCATCGATCAGGCGATCGGTAGAGACGCCGGCGAGCCTTGCATAGCGCAACAAAACACCCAACGGTGGCTCTCGTTTTCCATTCTCATACAACGAGATACTCGCCGGATATAGAGGCTCACCTTTAACTCCTAGCTCTTTGACCATCTCCGATTGGGACAGTCCCAGCTTGATTCTAATCAGCCGGAGCTTCTCACCTAAGCGCTTCGGGCGTGTACGGTAGGAGCGCCCCATTACTCCATGCCTCTCGATGGGGCGCAATCCAGCTTGTCAAGCCTACTAAATAGTACTAGTCTTTGGCTGAATTTTGAGGATGCCCGGAGACCTTCCTTCCGGGCGGTGAGCATCTTAGGCGGTTCTCGCTCGCCAGGTAATCATTTCGCATAGCATAAGAGAGCACGCGGCCCAGTGGCAATAGGGCGGGGTTGCCATGCGTGCTCTTGGAGGAGAGCGGTAGCAAAGTGAGGGATGGCTACCGCTCTCCGAATGTTTATTCGTTTGTATTTGCGATTAAGGATGCGTGCGGCTCAAAATTCATAACAAGAGACTTGAGCCGACGACTCGATCAAAAAAGGCTACTCATGATCATGATCACGAGTAGCCTCTTCTCTTGATGAAGCAAGCTGTTACGGCTGAGTCGTCGCCGGTTTCGTGCCGTCGTTCCTCTTTAGCTTCGGCGCTTCTTGTTTCTCTGCCGGTTTTTGCTCGCCGGCGTCTGGAGTAGCAGCCGGATCTTCTGGCGTCGGTTGACGGCGTTTGAGTGTTGGCCGTCCCGGTGGTCCTTCCTCGGCTCCGGCGATCGCTCCGGCAGACGTGGCGCGAGCATTCGACAGTCTCATAAGTCTGCCCTTTACGCGCTGAAACTCTGAGCTGCTGATGACATATTCTTCACGCTCAGGAAAACGCGCGGCGAGCGCCAGAGATGCAGCGCGCCGTTCGGGTGGCGCCGGGTGTGTCGCAAAGAGCTTGGAGATGAATCCTGGCTTCTTCTTGTTCTTGGCTTCCAGCTTCTCAAACATCGTAGCCATCGCCGTGGGATCGTATCCAGCGGCATACATGTACTGGACACCAAGCTTGTCGGCTTCTTCCTCTGCGCCTCGGCTAAACTTCATGAAGCCAAGCAGCGCAGCAAAGCCTCCACCCTGGTAGATCAATTGACCCAAGCCGCCACCGAAGATGATTGCGGGGACCAGAATTGCATACTGAGTGAGCTCGGCCTTCTTCTGGTTTTCAAGCGCGTGACGCGCAGCCACGTGTGCAATCTCGTGAGCCATTACACCCGCGAGCTCGGCTTCGTTGTCGGCGGCGAGTACCAAGCCTTTGTTCACATAGAAGAAGCCGCCCGGAAGCGCAAACGCATTTACCTCGTCAGAGTCGATTACCTTAATCGTAAAAGGAACCTTGGCGTCGGAGTGCAACACCACATTCTGGCCGACTCGGTTCACGTATTCGGTGATCACCGGGTCGTCGATGAACTTCGCTTGCCGGTCAACCTCCGCAGCGAGCTCACGTCCCAAACGGACCTCTTTCTCGGTCGAGCCGCTCATTCCCGCGATGATGCCCTTGTTGATGTTCCGTTTCCCAATCATGTTGGGATTTTCGTTGGTACCGAGCGTCTTGCCTGAGCTAGCCGTGGTAGTCGGCGCCTTTTGCTCAGCCTTCTTCTTTTCGTCTGCTTTGGACTGAGTCTTCGTCTGCTCTGCTTTGGACTGAGTTTTCGCCGGTTCCGATGAGGTTGTTTGCGCGATAATAGGAACGGAACCTGCCAGCATCGACAAAGTCAGCAGGAAAGCGGTTGCGACGCGGGAGAAGCTATTCATCTCAATAAACCTCCAGTAACTCGAACGGCCGCTAAGAGTAATCCCGGGGGACTGTCTTTTTAGGCCGCGTTTGATTGAGCGCGGCGAAAATTCGTACAGGAAACTATCGAGGGTCTGTTGGAAGCTGTTTTCGCTATTTTCAGACGCGCAGCCTATGATGCCGGCGGCCAGCGGCAAGGTTGCGCGCGAAAACGCAAACACCCTTCACGAAACAGGAACAATTGAGTTTCGATAAAGGGTCTCCGCTTGCTTATGTCGGAGTGGCAGCCATTATAATCCAGCGTCGCCGGAAAACCTAAGAAATCATGGCTTTACCACAGAAAAAGAAGTCTAAACCGTCGATCTCTATAGTTGGGGCGGGCAGGCTAGGTTCAGCACTGGCGCTGGCGCTCTCTGCTGCAGGCTATTCGGTTGAGGGCATGATCGCTCGGAGACGAGCTCATGCCAGGAAAGCGGCCGCCCTCGCTGGAGCCGATGCTGCGTGGGCAATTGGCGACCTGGAGCTCCTACCGCCCGGTAAAGTCATATTCATAGCGACACCCGATGACGAGATCGATAACGTTGCACAAAAGCTTGCCGGGCTGGCCGACGGCAGCGTTCGAGGACGTTTTGTCTTTCACACGAGTGGCGCACTTTCCTCCGATGTACTCGCCCCGCTAGCCGCCGTGGGGTTTCAGGTTGGCTCGCTACACCCGTTGGTGTCCGTCAGCGATCCTCAAAGCGGTGCCGCAAGCTTGCGCGGCGTTTTTTACTGTGTGGAGGGCGAGCCCGCCGCCGTTCGCTTTGCGCGCACGATTGTGCGAGACCTGAAAGGGCAAAGTTTTACCGTACGCCGCGACAGCAAGCCGCTCTATCATGCGGCGGCGGTGATGGCTTCCGGTCATCTTGTCTCGTTGTTCGATCTGGCTGTCGAGATGTTAGTCAATTGTGGTCTCGGTCGATCGCAAGCTCGGCGAGTTCTAATGCCGTTGGTTGAGAGTACGGTTAATAATCTCGGCACCACTGATCCCGCTCGAGCCCTCACTGGGACGTTTGCCCGCGGTGATCTCGCGACTGTTCTAAAGCACTTGCAATCACTCGCTAAAACCGACTTGCCAGAGGCTATGCAAGTCTACCGCACACTGGGCAGCCATGCCCTGGACGTTGTAAAACCCGCAAATACCCGAGTTTCATTGGAAATCAAAAAGGCACTGGGAACTAACACCGGAGACCCATCACATTGAACCGCTCGCTCAAGAGACGACTCAATGCCAATCGACTTGATGTCAGTTTAGGAGCGACAGTTTTTCTTTTTGTATTTGTCATCTTCCTGGTCTCACGCGTTCACCAACTGGCCGATTCCAACTACACAATCCTCTTGAGTGAAAGCCTTATCCACCATCACAGCTTTAAGCTCGACGGTTATCGAATTCCGCGACTACCACCGAAACAACAACTGTTTCACGTTTCTGTTGGGAACATCTATCAGCTCGAGTACATCGGCAATGACATTTACTACTTCTGGCCGGCGGGCTCTTCCGTACTTTCAGTTCCACTTGTTACTCCAATGAACGTGTTGGGTACGTCAGCCGCGAATGCAGACGGCACTTACAACCCAGACGGAGAGGTTCTGATCCAGGCTCGACTCGCCGCTTTGTTGATGGCGGCGTTGACTGTTGTTTTCTATTTCATCGGCAGGTTATTTCTGCCACGGGGGTGGAGCATACTGCTTGCGCTAGGCGCCGCCCTCGGAACTCAAATTTGGAGTACGGCCTCGCGAGCGCTTTGGTCTGAAACCTGGGGGATCTTCCTACTCGGTTTGGCCATTCTTTTGTTGATTGCACACGAGACTGGTCGATACAAACTCAGACCGGAATTGCTGGCGACTCTGCTCGCGTGGACTTATTTCACACGACCGACATTCGCGATAGCGATTGTTGCAGTCACAGTCTATATTCTGCTGTATCATCGCAATCTGTTCCTGACCTACGCTGTCGTCGGTGCCGGTTGGTTCGTAGTTTTTGCCGCTTACTCCTGGTACCACTTCGGTCAGCTGCTTCCAAATTATTATTTTGTTTATCAACATTTCGGATCGAGCGAGCTTGGGTGGGCGCTCTTAGGCAATCTCATAAGCCCCTCGCGCGGCTTATTGATATATGTGCCCGTACTCGTCTTCACCGGCTACCTCTTGATAAGGTATTGGTCTACATTGCCGGTGAAGCGACTTGTGGTACTTGCGCTTGCTGTGGTCGCTGTTCATCTCATCGTTGTTTCTTCACACTCGCCCTGGTATGGAGGCCACTGTTACGGACCGCGTTATTCGACAGGGATCGTGCCATGGTTTTTTCTACTCAGCGTGGCGGGCGTGCAGGCTTATCGTTCTGAATCGGAACGTGCTCCAACGCGAGGAGCGATCAGTCGCAAGATTGAACTTTCCGTTGGTGCAGTGCTGTTGCTGATGAGTATGACCATTAATGGGCTCGGAGCCACTTCTCACGCAACCTGGCTCTGGAATTCGCGTCCGATCAATGTGGATGAGCAACCGGACCGAGTGTGGGATTGGCGGCATCCGCAATTCATGGCGAAGTGGATTCGTTGAATCGAAATGATAAATAGACACCGCAAAGTCTCGATTAACCGTGGCCTCGACTTCATCTACCAGACTGCTTGCCAGCAGGAGAACTTCGACGAATACGGATTCGACTACCTTGGCTGCTTCCATTGCCTCGCATCGACGTCGAAGGATCGAAAGCTGCGCCAGCGAGCGCGAGCGTTGGGCCGTGAGTGTGCGCTAAAGTGGCGTCGCCAGAACAAGCTGCCGCGCAAACCTCAGGCAGACGATATTACGAATCTTGTTTTTGGGAGTTATGGGGCTCACAGCCTGGGTTTGCCTGACAACCAGCTTAAGCAAGACTTGCGCAAGGCGGCGACGAACTTTACCGCGAGTGATTATTACTATTTCGATCCATCTACTGAGCCGCCGCCGAGCGATGTGCCGGCCGAATGTGATTGTGGGGCTTCGAATCCGAGAGGCCGCAAGACATGTCAAAAGTGCAAGCGACGTCTGACGATGAAGACGCGATATGCGGTTTTTCAGGACGCACTGATCCGTACCTACATGGGTGAGCGTTACGGTGTCCGGTTGGGAGTACGTTATGCGGAGGTACTCAAGTGGTTGCCTGCATTGCGTCCTTACCCGAAGTTCGTCGATGCCACCGATTGGGAGTTTTACGACGCGGTGTACGCAGTTACTCACATCGTCTACTCATTGAATAGCTATAGTTGCTACCAGCTGTCGCCGCGATGGTTGCCGGCAGAGTATGCATTTCTGAAACAGAACCTGACGCGAGCTATCGTCATGGAAGACCCCGAGACGATGGGAGAGTTTCTGGATGCTCTTAAATCATTTGGATTAGGTGAAGATCATCCACTCATCCGAAAAGGAGTCGAGTTTCTACTTGCAACGCAAAATGCAGATGGAAGTTGGGGAGAAGTTGAAGCCGAAGACATTTACCGGCGATATCACCCGACGTGGACTGCGATTGATGGGTTGCGAGAGTATGCGTGGCGTGGTCAGCGATTGTGCTTCCCGAAATTAGCGCCGCTATTGAAATCGAAATCTCAGGCTGCGCGACAAACTTTTGCCAAATAGATCGGTAAGGCTTTCTCTTTCTTGGCCGTCTTTCGAGCGGTCGTGTGACCCGACAAGAATAAATCAATAAACACGCAACCATAAAAGGAGAAGAACATGGCAGCAAGAGAATCGGGAACAGGAGCCGCTACTTCAAGAGGTGAATTCACACAACAACCCCGCAAGCAAAAAATCACTACGTTCCTCTGGTTCAATGACAACGCTGAGGAGGCGGCAAATTTTTACGTCTCAGTTTTCAAAAATTCCAGAATCTTGGGCACTAGTCGTTATGGCGATGCTGGGGCTGGACCTCAAGGTTCGATCATGACCGTTAACTTTGACCTCAATGGTCAGGAGTTCACGGCGCTCAACGGTGGACCACAATTCAAATTCACCGAAGCCATATCTTTGGTCGTACATTGCAAGGACCAGCAGGAGGTCGATTACTTCTGGGAGAAACTCTCCGAGGGCGGCGAGAAAGTTGAGTGCGGATGGCTGAAAGACAAGTTTGGTCTGGCGTGGCAGATCGTGCCTGATGCGTTACTGGAACTGCTTGCTTCTGGCGATGATGCAAAAACAAATCGCATCATGAAGGAGGTAATGCAGATGAAGAAGCTTGACGTCGAACGTCTAAGGAAGGCTGCCGAAGGCGCTTAAAAAATTTCGGATTGCGGAATTCGGATTTTGGGTTTTGTGTTGCGTTCCTTGAACCGGCTTTATTAAATTCGAAATCCGAAATTCGCAATCCGCAATTCTTATTGCATTTTGCCAGTGGAGATGTGGCGCCAGCGCCGTGTCCTGCGACAACCCGCCTCATAATTGTCGATCCGTAGCCGAGGCATCGCGCCGGGAGCAGCTTCAGAAATCGAAACGACTGAAGCTTTGGCGGAACTGCCCGGAAATCCCGACGCACAAGAGTCTTCCATAACTGTTCCAAAATCCTCGACCGCTCGGAAACGTCCGTTTTGAAAACTTATCAATGCGGCTAACTGAATAAGCACTCCCTGATTCATATCGCCCGTCGTCATCAACAATTCATCAATACCGTCGCCGTTAAGATCCGTCTTTTTCACGATGCCGCTTTTGAAATCAGCATCCATGTCCGCGACGAGTTGTTGTCCTGAGAAGATGGCGACTCTCTTCGTCCCGAAATTATCCGCGTGCGAGGCATTGCACTCGCTAACAGAAATCAAATAAAGAGTTTCTTGCTTGAGCGGTCCCGTAAAACTTCCGGTGGCCATATGAAGGATTGAGGGAACGATCTGACCGGCTCGCCGAGCTGCTGCCAACGGATTGTCACTGCCGCTCCCAACAAAGTCAGGGTTGCACTTGTTTTCGTCGGTCAGGTACTTCCGGAAGACTTTTGAAAGAACGTATTTTTGAGTTGTTAACGGGATCTGCGGTGGAGCAGTGGTACGCTCGTTGCGAAAGTCGAAGAGTATATTTTGGGGCGCCGGTTGACGCGACGCAGGTCGCCTTTGCGCGACCAGATTGTTGGCCAAGATTCCGAGAAAAGTGAGTGCCAGGATCGGTACAGCGAAAATAGTTCGTGTCATTGGTCCTGTATAGCGGGTGTTTTCTTTACTTTCAAGTCTTTCAAGTTAAAATCACATACTCGTTGCTCATCATACCTGTTAGCAAGTGAAGGATTAGGACATGATCATCTCTGCGCTTTTAATCGCATTGTTATTTGCCGCTCCCATCTTGAATAGCCCCGGCACAGTCACGGAAGAGTGGTCACAGTTTCGGGGGCCGAATGGAAGCGGCGTGTCAGCGTCTACGGGACTACCGGCCGAGTTTGGGCCTGAGAAGAACGTCGTGTGGAAAACACCACTTCCACCAGGCCACTCTTCACCTGTACTCACGCGAGATCGGATCTTCGTCACAGCCTACGAAAAGATTGCGGAAAAACGTGCTCATGCGACACAAGCGAGTCCCATCGAAAAGGAAAACTACAAGCTCCTCGTAATCGCTTTAGACCGTGCCACCGGAAAGATTGTGTGGCAGCGTGAAGTGCCGCGCCGGCTGAAAGGCCGTTTGCAGAACGTAAATAATCCTGCCTCACCGAGTCCGGTGACAGACGGCTCAAACGTCTACGTTTTCTTCCAGGAGTTCGGCATGGTCTCTTACGACCCTGCTGGCAAGGAGCGTTGGCGACTGCCACTTGGTCCATTCAACATCTTCTACGGCTTTGGAGCCTCTCCCATACTTGTCGACGACAAAGTGATTCTGCCAGTGGATCAGGATAATCCCACCTCTTATTTGATCGCTGTCGACAAGAATACGGGACGAGTTCGTTGGAAAGTTGATCGGCCGGTAGTCATCTCGGGCTACTCGACTCCAATCGTCCATCAACCAAAACAGGGTCCCAAGCAAATTGTCGTTCCTGAATCGTTTCAGCTCTCGGCTTACTCCGTAGCAGACGGCCAAAGAGTGTGGTGGGTGCGTGGGCTCGCGTGCGAGATGAAGTCGATCGCCAGCAATGATGGTGAATACCTGTACATCAACGGATGGGGCTTCCCGCAGAATCAGCCCGGGCAGCAAGTCGGTACCATTCCCTTTGATGATGCTCTCTTAAAATACGATAACAATAAGGACCGGATTATTGCGAAGACAGAGCTTCCAACGGGCAGCAAAGAACGAATGGACCGGATGTTAACCGCTGCGTTCGAAGCATTCGATATGGACCGCGACGAGAAGCTGAACGAAAAAGACTGGGAAGTGTTCCGAGCGATGATGGCTTCAGAGAATGGGCTTCTGGCGATCAAGATGGGAGGCAAGGGCGATCAAACTTCGACGGCGATACGTTGGCGATATCAGAAACCAGTGCCGCAAGTTCCCTCCACACTGCTCTACAAAGGCGTGCTTTACATGATTAACGATAGTGGTATTTTGCTTTCATTTGATCCGGCAACAGGTCAGGTGATTAAGCAAGGCCGTTTGCACGGGGCCATCGATAAGTACTTCGCGTCACCAGTCGCAGCTGATGACAAAGTCATGCTGATCGGGCAGGGCGGTCAGGTGTCAGTGCTCAAGGCAGCCGGAGAGTGGGAAGTCTTGCAAGTGAATGAGTTGGATGATGAATGTTTCGCGACGCCTGCGATTGCCGACGGCCGCATTTATATCAGAACCCGCAGCGCCTTGTATTGCTTCGGAAAAACTTAATCCACAGATTACACAGATTAGAAAAACGCAGTTAAAAGTCAATTAGACATTGATCGCCGGTGTAAGTCCGCACTTCGTTTTTAAATGATCTGTGTAATCTGCGTAATCTGTGGATAGGTCACTGAGACCATGGGGCGGGTTTGCGGACCCAACGGAACTTCCTCAACTTCTCATACAACTCGCGCGGGAGAGGACCGGCCTCACTCGCGGCAATGTTCGACTCCACGTGAGACAGCTTTCGCATGCCTGGAATAATCGTGCTCACGTCATCATTGCTGAGAATGAATCGCAACGCCAATTCCGGCATCGTAATGTTGGTTGAGTGTTCCCGATTCCAATCATCTAAAACCTTCTTCAACTCTTCGGCCCGTTCGACACTTGGAATCAGATTCTCAGGCACAAAGTAAGTATTACGCCAATCGCCTTCCGGCCAGGTACTCTCTTTCGTTAATGTTCCCGTTAGGGTGCCTTCATCAAAAGGCACGCGCGCGATCACCGCCACATTCATTTCACGGCACGCCGGAAACAACTCGTCCTCAGGATTCTGATCGAAGATGTTGTAGATTACCTGCACGGCATCAATCTGCCCGGTGCGCACGGCCCGAATTCCATTCCATGGTTCCCAACGGTTGAGACTGATTCCTAAAGCCCTGATCAACTTCTGCCCGCGCAGGTCATCAAGCTTGTAGAACCATCGATCGTCCCGCAACCACTCGTCGTGCCAGGTGTGGAGCTGCATCAGATCAAAACTCTCAAGCCGAGCATTCTCCAAACTGCGATTCACATACTCTTCGACGTGATCAGGAGGATATGATTCCATTAACGTCGATCCGGATTTGGCTGGCCACTCCTTGTTTCGCGGGGGAACCTTGGTGGCCATGTAGAGTTGCTTGTCCGCATTTGAGCGAACCATCTGGCCCAGCAGATTCTCACTGCGTCCGTTACCGTACGCGTACGCCGTATCAAAAAAATTACAACCCAGCTCCACAGCCGCTTGCAGCGACTCGAGCGATTGCTGATCGTCAGAATTGGACCAGCTGCCCATACCCCACATGCCGTACCCAATCTCGCTGACTTTCCAACCTGTCTTGCCAAATTGTCTGTGTTTCATTTTTGAGTAGATGATGGAATGACAAAAGGCGGCAGCACGCAATAGGCCACAGTCCACGGGTAAATTCTTAACAGATTGTTCATCATTTCAGGGTTGCCCTCCGTCGTACCACGAAGCCCGCCTGATAAGCAAATAAAACTTTTCACGCTCCCGAGCGTCTTATGCTATGGTTTAGGCTGTGGGTCCCCCAGCCCACACCCGAAATGGTGAGCCTAACAGGCTAAGGAACTCAGCCGGGCGGCTTAGTAGCTGTCCTCCCCAGACTCGTTTTAAATACCCCCTCTTCGCGCGGTGTTTAAGCGGAATGTCTAATTAATTGCGTGCGATAGGCATTAGTCCGCGCACTTGCCCCCGACCCCTCGATCTTAAAGGAGAACGTGACCTTGCCACCCCAAAATCATCTGCTTTGCCGTCTCGTTATCCTTATTATTTCTGTCTTTTGTTGTAGCTTTATACTTCAGCCTAAGGCTGCCGAAGTTTTCTATTCTGCCGCTAATCCCACCCCCAATCCCCCAGTCACTCTTAACCTGACAGACTTCGGTGCCGTAGGTGACGGAACAACTAACGATGGTCCAGCGCTACAGAACGCTCTGAATGCGTTAGCAGCAGCGGGTGGCGGCACACTCATCGTCCCCGCCGGTCGATATGCAATTACGACACCCGTGTCCAAGGATTTTACCGGTCTAGCCCAGTACGTCAGTATTCAAGGAGTCGAATCCTCTACGCCGGTGCCGCCGCCGACCTCAAGCGGCATGGTGCTGAGTCGCGGCTTGGATCTCGTATCGGAATTCTATCCACGCACTGGGTCACAGTTCACATTAACCATCAAAGGCCTCCAACAGTTTTTGATTAAAGACGTCGCGTTTGTTGGCACACCGGGCGTAGCTAGCGATGCCGCCATAACACTCTATCTCGATCGGATAGAAGATGCCGTAGTTCGTCATTGCGAGTTTTACGGGTTGAGCACTCAGGCTGAAGGTGGTGCAGTTTTGATGAACATCGCGAGTCGCCTCAACATTGAGCAAAGCGTCTTCTTAGGCTGCACGGCAAATAGCGGCATTTATACTTCGGTGGTTCAAAATTACTTCTGGAAAGCGATTACTGTGTCGGAGGCCGTATTCCTCGATTATGGTCAACGGCCCGAACTGTTTGGAAAGTTGACGGTGGCACCTTTTTCTTGGATAAACGTTAGTAATGCGGCGCTGCCAGATAACAAGTACCCACGCCGTGAAGTAGCAATCAAAAGCGTGTTCCTCGACGAAGGTGCTGTCAATGGACTGAGCAGCCTTCCCAACCAATACCTACATAGTGCTCCAATTGATCTGTTCTACGTAACCGGATTATTCATGAACGTTTCTAACTTGGGCACCTCAGGTAACTATCTCAGCGACCTCAAAGGGTTGCTGGTCGAAAACTCACATTACGGCTGGAGTCATAACGCAGGTTTCGCGGTCAACATCGTCAACGTTGGTAACGCAATTCTGGATCGGCTTGAGTGTGTTGAAGATGCCAACCGGATTCGAGCCGATGGCGAGACAGGCAAGCTTACGGTTATCCACTCGATCTACGAAGATCTCGTATCAGCGGCTCATAGCACGAAGGTAATCGATGTGCCGGAAGAAGACGCAGTCCAATACGTACGGCAACAGTTTACAGAAAGACTGGGACGCGCACCTGACGCTGCTGCTCATTACTATTGGTCGGATCGAATTCTTCAGTGCAACGCCGATTCACAATGTAAGACAGCGAGGCGTACTGAGTTAACTCAATATCTCGACCGCGACCCACAACCACTGTTCGGTATAACAGGCACGGTAGTTGATCAAGCCGGTGCGGTGAAGCCGGGCGTGACGGTAAATCTTCGCGGCTCACAGACAGTATCGACCCAAACCGATGCCAACGGTCGATATAGCTTCTCAAATCTTCCTACGAGTGGCATCTACACAGTCGCACTTACATTCCCTAATCACACCCTTGATCCCGCGGTCTTTGAAATAGTTACACCTGCGGGTGACCGAGCTCTTGCGTCCACTGCCAGCACGACAACCGCCGTTCAGTTTACTGCGGCGAGCCTCACGACGTCTGAAGGCACACCTTTTATCGATATTCCAGTAACTCGTACCGGCGAGAGTACAGGAGAAACGACAATTCACTACTCAGTGGTGGACGGCACGGCCCAGCAGGGACACGACGTGAACACGGTCATTGGTCAACTTAACTTCGCGCCAGGCGCAAGTAGTCATGTCATAAGGATCTTGATTACTGATGACGCATTTGTTGAAGGTGTCGAGAATCTAAGTGTAAATCTCAGCAATCCTGATGGCGGCCGGCTTGGGAGTCAAACCACACTGACGGTTGCGATTACCGACAATGACAGCACTGAAACAAACCAAAATCCAATTGATGAGGCACACTTCTTCGTGCGCCAGCATTATCGCGACTTTCTCAACCGCGAACCCGATGCTGCGGGATTAGAGTTTTGGGCCAACCAAATCATCGCGTGCGGCAACAATGCCGACTGTTTGCGGTTGAAGCGACAACATGTGTCGGCGGCTTTCTTCTTTGCGATCGAATTCCAGGAAACAGGCTTCCTGGTCCATCGATTGTACAAATCGGCTTACGGAAGGATGCCGAGTCGCGTCGATGAGTTTTTGTTTGATACTCGGCTAATCGGTAAAGATCTGATCGTCGGCACTCCGAATTGGCAGTCAGTCCTGGAAAACAACAAGGTTGGTTTCCTGACGCAGTTTGTCGACCGTCCTGAGTTTCTGCAGCGCTATCCGTTATCGCTAACTCCACTGCAGTTTATCGACGCATTAAATGTCAACACGGGCTCGTCGCTCACGCCGGCTGAAGTTGCGGCTGCAGTAGGCGAGTTCCAAGGCGCCGCAAACATCTCGAACACGCCAGCTCGACAACGTGCGATGCGGAAAGTGGCCGAGAACACTACCTTTTCTCAGCGTCAGACAACGACGGCGTTCGTGCAGATGCAGTACTTCGGCTACTTGCAGCGCAATCCGAATGATCCGCCTGATTCGAACTTTGATGGGTTCAACTTTTGGCTGAATAAGTTGAATCAATTTAACGGTGACTTCATTGGCGCCGAGATGGTCCGCGCGTTTATAGAATCCATCGAATACCGGACGCGATTTGGTCGATAGGAACGCAGGTCAATTCCCAGTTGCAATTAATGGAATGATGCGGCGAGGTACGTCGATCGCTTCTTTGATATGGCGTGCATGCGTAAAGTGTCCAGCGACATAAATACCCGGAACATTGGTCTCGAACGTTTGAGGATCGTAGACAGGCACTTCAGTCAACTTACCTGGTTCAGTCTTTACTCCTAATTTCTTTAGTAACGTTAGGTCAGCGTCACTTCCAATCAAAACAAACACAACGTCACTCGGAATCCTGAGTCTCTGTTCTTCTTCGGTCAAGAGAGCCACATCATGCTCCGTGATTTCCACAATGTGACGGAACAAGATCACGCGCAGGTGGCCTTCCTCGATCTGTTTTTCCAGCGGTGTTCTCACCCAGTGCTTCATCGCTCCGGCCTTGGGGTCGCGGTTCTCCCAGTCCTCTCGCCAAATCGCCATGGTCGTGCGAGCTCCTTCTTCGGCGAGGAAAAGAGCAGCTTCCGCAGCGCTGTTGCCGCCGCCTATTACTAATGCATCCTTGCGAACATAAGCGTAAGGCTCAACGAACAGGTGATGAACGTGCGGCAGGTCTTCACCCGGAATGTTTAGGCGGCGCGGATGGGCCATCGCGCCGATCGCAAACAACACGCGCTTCGCCTGGTATTCGTTTTGATTCGAGCTCACAACAAATCCTTTTGGATTAAGTGCCTTGACGTCGACGACTTCTTCATCAGTGTTCACTTTGAGATTTCGGTCGAGCACGAAGTGTATGTAATGGGACAGCAGCTCTTCGCGAGTCGGCTTTTCGCGCACGGGACGCAAGGAGCCTTCAACCATTTCCAGCTCGTTTGGAGTTGAGAAGAGTGTACGTCCAACGGGATAGAGGCGAATGGTATCGGCGATTGTCCTTTTCTCGAGCACGAGGTAGTTCAAACCTGCACGCGCTGCGGCATCGGCCGCTGACAGACCAGCCGGCCCAGCACCGATTATTAACAGGTCGAGTGCGTCGCTCATAAGCTAGTCCAAAGTCCAATGTCCAAAGTCCAAAGTCAAAGTTCAATTCCTGATTTCAAAGTGCTGAATTCTGACCTTGGACGTTGGACGTTGGACATTGGACGAACCTAAATCATCAGCTCGCCGCGCGCGACAACCACTGATGGACCGCCAACACGAACTATGGTCACATTGCCCGGCACGCCTTCGACTTCTAAATTGATTCGGCTGGGACGATTGATGAAGTCCCCTTGTTCGATTACAAAGCGGTATTTTCCTTCGCTCGGCTCAACCTGGGTTGCTCCGTAATGAACCAGATACGCGCCCAGAGCACCGCAAGCGCTGCCGGTCGCAGGGTCTTCGGGAATGTTATCGTCAGGTGCAAACATTCGAACATGCGCACGTGCATCTCCAACTTCGGTGGTTTCGCGACTAAAGGCACAACAACCCGTGGCGCCGGCTGCTCTGTAAATATCGGTGAGTAGCGCAGCGTTAATTCGGCAACGGCTGAGGTCTGCCAAAGACCGAACGGGAACGGCCAGAAATCTCAAACCAGTTGAGATGGCTTGAATCGGCAAACTCTCGTCCAGGTCTTCTCTCGCCAAACCTAGAGCCCGAGCGACGTCGGCTTGCTCGTGCAAGTCCTCCATTATGTCGCCGAGCTCCGGCTTACCTTGCGTCATAACGACTTGAGTCGGTTCGCCGTTGTTGAACTCAATATCGACCGGCAGTATTCCGATTCCGATCTCGTGGTGAATTCGCGTCCAGCCAGTCCCATTCTCAGGCGGCGGGACAACTCCTTCACGCGCGAGCGCATTCCAGGTGCCGACGATTGGGTGTCCTGCAAACGGAAGCTCGCGCGTCGGTGTAAAAATGCGTAAACGTCGCAGTGCGGGCGGATCGTGTTGAGTCTCGCTCTCGAGGACAAACACAGTTTCTGACTGGTTCATCTCGCGCGCGATCTTCTGCATTTCTTCGTCAGTAATTCCTTCGGCATGGGGATAGACTGCCAGGCCATTTCCCGCCAACGGCTGCCGAGTGAACACGTCGAGTTGGATAAATTGGTATCGTCTCACAGGAGTTTATTCCGGATTTTTAGGATTTAGACATTCACATCATCGGGTGAGCGTCCGGTTGCGGTCAAGTGAGACTAAAAGATCTCAGATCTGAAATCTGAGATCTGAAATCTGAGATCTGAGATGTGAGATCTGAGATCTGGCTTGACACCGTGGCGTAGCTGAACTATCGTGCGCGCGTTCTTATCGTCCTCAAGATCTTTAGCGGCACCTTCTGCGTCTCGATAAAAAGTCCTGCCACGAACTGTGGTCCTGGAAGGAAGAGCAACCATGTCTGCTGCGCCGACGAATATCGCTGCAAACGGCAGTGAGCCCCAGGTGACGGTGATTGGGACGAACCTGGTTAGATACACCTGTCGCTTTTACTTGTGGAAGCCTGTAGGCGAAACCTGGCCCGAAACAGGGACGCGCGACAAACTCATTCGCGATGTGACCTTCAACATGAGTCATGCTCCGACGGATACTTTTTATCTTGGGCCACCTGCCGACCTAAAAAATCACTGGCTGACGTGGGACATAGACATAATCGTTCCCGGCGGCGGTGGTCCGTTTCAGTATTCAGTATCGGTTGAGATCAAGCAGGGCAGCAGTCAGGCGATGAATCCGCCTTGGAGCCAGCAAGGGCCAATCACAAATGTAGAAGTAACGGGGGGCGACACCGAATTGAGGGTATCTCAATGAAGAACAAATGCGGATGCAGAATCTTCGCCGCCTGTTTGTTAGTGCTTTTGTGGCAACTTGCGATCGCCCAGTCGTCGACCGACCTCAGTTCCACTGCGGTCCAATCGACAACCAAGCACATATCGTCGATTCGTACCGAAAACCTCCCAAACGGATCACGAGTTATCATCACCACCGATGGAGCTCTTGTCGATTACGGAGCTTACCGGAACGGTGACATTTTCCAGATTCTCATTCCGGGTGCTGAACTCGCGTTGTCGGACATCAATGTAAAGGGCGCAGGCTTCAGCGACTCGAAGATTCAGGCACGCGGTACCAATCTCGCTATTTCTTTTCGGTTGGATCCGGGAGCCAGCCCAAGTGTCAGTCAAAGCTCAAACCGCCTCGAAGTAACTTTCACTATAGGCAATGCTGGAAATGCAGGTGAAGGCAGCAGTGGAAATGGTGTAGAAGCAGGCAGCAGCCCCACCGCCGTTAACGCCAATGGATCTGAATCGCCGTCCACCGCCGTTGCTGAAATACCAAGCCCGCGTATAACTCCCTCCGCCACAGCAGTGTCTCCATCTCGACTCGCTTCAGCGTCTCCGCAAGGTCTCACTAACACCGGTGACAACATTACTCAAAGAGACATTGATCTCGCGGTACCTGAGTCGCCGGCCTTTACAGTTCTGGGTGTTACACCTGACACCGTAGTGCACCCGACCACTGCTCGAGAGTTCGCCACATCTTTTCTGAATGGCGTCGACCAACAAGGTAATTTCCAAACAGGTCTCGCGCTTGATTTCGTTCCGTACCTGACGTTCTTTGGCGACCAGACATCGTTGTTTAGTTATCGTCGGAGTCGAATGGAGCGTCTTCTGGCTCGCACGCAGGTCTCTTTTGCGACGACAAAAGGCGGAAGTGATGAGGATGAGGCAGCCAGGCTCGCGTTGGGAGTTCGCCTGACGCTTTGGGATCGAGGCGATCCGCGTCTGGATCCGATTTTGGACGAGTGCTACGCAGGCGCGGTGAATGATCCGAGTGTGGTGGCTCTTAGACGGCAACCAGGCGAGACTCCAGAGCAAACAACGCTGAGAGAAACGAAACGAAGAGCAGCGTTAGCTACGGCGGTAAAACCCTGCAACGATGACGCGCGCAAACGCAATTGGAACGCTTCGGGTTGGATCGTTGGATTGGCGCCGAGCTGGATCAGCGAAACGGGTAAGACCAGTGATTTCCGCTGGAACGGCGGTGGTTTCTGGACCTCGATCGCGTACGGTTTCGAGAATATAAGCGGACTCAGAGACAATTCTCAATTCATTTTTCACGCGCGCTATCGCAACAACGAAATCGTTGCGGATACGGCCAACGCAGGGAAGTTTTTTTCTCAGGACAGCTTATTTTTTGGCGGCCGGTTGCGTGTATCCCCAGGACTCGCGGCCAAATCGATACTCTCGCTTGAAGGAACCTTTATTCGTTCGCGCCGCAATAAAAGTGATTATGACAACGCTTCACGCTTCTCATTTGGATTTGAACGAAGAATAAACGACAACATTTGGTTTTCGCTGTCTATGGGCGGCGAGAGTGGTCGCGCGAACTCGAGTAATCAGGGTTTCATTCTGAGCTCGTTCAAATGGGGATTCTCACAACGGAGACCAAACTGATCCTTTTACCAAAGGAGCCACTATGCCGGCACAAGACAATGACGATGATATTCATGAGGAACAGGGCGGTCCAGGCGAACGCCATATGTCGTGGCCAGTCATTTGGATTGTTGGGATCTATCTAGTCGTGATGAGCGTTTTAGTTCTCTATAGCCTGGTGAAATTATGGCCGTATCCGACACCGAGTGGTGAACCAAAAGAAACTCCGACAACAAGTCAAACGGCGCCAGTTTCTACTGCAACGCCTGCACTTGTGTCTGGAGGTTCAGCTACGCCGGGCGAATCGCCAGGCAGTGCGGTGGTCACGGTTACGCCGACTCCTACACCAGCACCACCGACCACACCTTCACCTGCTCCTGCGCGAGCATCAGGCGAGAAAACGCTTCCGGATCCTGAATTCGTTTCTATGTTTAGAGGGTGGCTACAAGGCGAACTCTACCTCGAAACCCGATTATTGCTGTTGGTAATGCTATCCGGAGCTCTAGGAAGCCTGATGCATTCGTTACGGTCACTGTATTGGTATGCGGGAAATCGGATGCTTGTGTGGAGCTGGTTGGGGCTTTATCTATTGCTGCCGTTTACCGGCGCCATACTCGCTGTGATTTTCTATTTCGTAGTGCGTGGAGGCTTCTTCTCACCTCAAGCGTCCTTTGAAAACACAAGCCCCTTCGGCTTCGCAGCATTGTCTGCATTGGTGGGTCTTTTCAGTCCGCAGGCGACGTTGAA
Organism: Pyrinomonadaceae bacterium; assembly: GCA_035281525.1. Lineage (GTDB taxonomy): Bacteria > Acidobacteriota > Blastocatellia > Pyrinomonadales > Pyrinomonadaceae > PSRF01. Next base: position 21,383 of record DATEDU010000081.1, read on the forward strand.
GCTGAAGGAGGTTGCGGAAACAATATTTACTAAGCCCGGGAAAGGTGAAGACAGTAAACCCGAAAAAACTGAGGAAGATGAAAGCAAGACTCCAACGCTTGGTGATAATCCGATAGAACCCAACTCCGGGCCGGTGGATGGCGGTACGAAAGTGACGATTAAGGGTCAGGGTTTTGTCAGCGGTGTTGCAGTCAAGTTTGGTAGTCAGTCTGCGGTCGTCAATTCATCGAGCAATACGAGTATCGACGTCACGACTCCTAGTACTACCGGCCCTGGAGCGGTAGACGTGGAAGTGACGAATCCGGATGGCGAGAAGGTAACGTTGCCTCAGGGGTTCACTTACGTTGAAGCTCCTCCGGGCGGCGGGGGATAATCGTCAACCGAAACATCAACATAACCGAACCTGCGAAGCAGGCCACTCAACGCCTATTAGGACGCGCGTTGCTTGAATATTAAGTAGCCCGCTATAATCCCTACATTTGAATCAACGTGGTGATCTCAGTTCCGCTCCCACCTCAACCGTAGCACGCACGAAAAAACAACTGCGTGGGTTGTTGCTGCCTTTTACCACTCCGTTCAAGCCAAATGAAGATCTTGACGAAGCAGGCCTGCGAGCCAACCTTCGCAAATGGAATAAAAGCGGCATCTCCGGCTACGTCGTGCTCGGCTCCACAGGGGAACGCGTCAACCTTAACGAGCGCGAGTACTGTCACACCATCGAAGTCGCGAGAGAAGAAACTCCCGACGATCTCTTGTTCATCGTTGGCGCCGGTAAGCAAAGCACTCGCGTAACTCTCGCTGAGATCAAAACTGCCGAGATCCTCGGAGCAGAAGCAGTAATGGTGATTACGCCGAGTTACTATCGTTCGGCAATCACTCAGGATGCATTAGTTGATTATTACACTGCGGTCGCCGACTCATCTGCAGTGCCGGTCATTCTTTACAGCATGCCGGATCTGACTGGCATCAAGATCGAACCAGAAACCGTAGCGCGTCTCAGCAGCCATCCAAATATTCCGGGGATAAAAGACAGCTCCGCCGACCTCGCAGGCTTCCGCGAGACGATGCGACAAGTGCCCGATGAGTTCGCAGTGTTTACGGGAAACGGCACCATTTTTTGCGATGCACTGAGTGCCGGCGCAGCCGGAGCCATTCTCGCTTTGGGTTGTGTTGCCGTGGAACTGTGCCTGGAGGTCTTTCGTCTGTTAGAGAGCGGAGAATCCGAGCGAGCTGCCGCTTTGCAGCAAAAATTGACTCCGCTTGCGCTGGCAGTAACGAAGCGTTACGGTATCGGCGGGCTCAAAGCGGCGATGGACATGATTGGTTTTAACGGAGGAGCCGTGCGCGCCCCACTCAAGCCAGCCACCGAAGATGCACGGCTCGAGCTTGCCAGTCTGTTTGAAGAGTTAAAGCTCCCCCATGAGTCACTTTCGGAAAGGGGCGAGTTCGCAGGAGTTCTCAAAACGTGAGCGCCATCGAATCTGCGTGTTACAGCACTCCGGAAGAATCAGGCTTACGCGTTGAGACTCTGCCTTTCGAACGTATCCCTCATCAGACAAAACTCTTCCTCGACTATCTGCGAGATCCTCTCCAGTTACGTAGGTTCTATCCTTCGGCCGTAAGGTTTCACCACGAGCTGCCTCAGCGGGCTCCTGAGGTACTTGGCGCGCAAGAAGTTGATCGTGCAGCCTTGTGCGATGCTCTGCGAGAGACGAACGTCAGCTGGGGCGCTGGTTCTGAAACTCTTTCGAACATCGACTTGTTGCGTGACTCTGATTGCCTCGCCGTAGTGTCCGGCCAACAAGCCGGTTTGTTTACCGGACCTCTTTACACGATTTACAAAGCAATATCGGCGGTAAAACTCGCCGGCTGCCTGCGACAACGCAATACAAAGGCGGTTCCTGTTTTTTGGATTGCTACGGAGGATCACGACTTTCAGGAAGTAGCCAAAGCTGAAGTCATCGCTCGTGATTGCCGGTTGGCGAGAATAGATACGTCGTTGGAGTTGCATCGCGAGGGGCAGCCTGTGGGTCACGTTCGTCTGGACGAATCGATCGAGACCGTCGTCGCAAAGGCCTTCGAGGTGCTGCCCATTTCCGAGTTTACCGATGACCTCGGAGCGTTGCTTCGCGACACGTGGACGCCCGGACTCAGTTATAGCGACGCGTTTGCGCGCATGATGACTGCGTTGCTGGGAGATCATGGTCTGATTTTCCTCAATCCACTCGAGCCGAAACTGAAGCAGCTTGCTGCTCCGCTCTACGCGAAAGCGGCCGCGCGAGCGCACGAGATTGCCACAGCGATCGAAACGCGCAGTCGAGAACTCGAGCAGGCAGGCTATCACGCTCAGGTGCTGGCCTCTGCCAGCTCGTTCCCGCTTTTCATGCACGATGAATCGGGTGCTCGACATGCTTTGGCTCGGACTGAAGACGGAAAGTACAAAGCGAAAGACGTGGATAAGGCCTACACCAGTGACGAGCTTTCTCAGTTGGCTGCGTCTGAGCCTGAACGCTTTAGTCCGAATGTGACATTGAGGGCGGTGGTCCAGGATTACCTCTTGCCAACGGTCGCGTATTACGGAGGCTCCGCAGAGATTGCGTACTTCGCCCAGACTGCGGAAGTTTATCGCGTGCTCGATCGGCCTGTGACGCCTATCCTGCCTCGATCGAGCTTAACGATGATCGAACGACATACCAGCCGCGTGCTCGAACGGTACGGATTGTCTCTTGAGGACCTTTTCTCGGGTCCAGAAAGCGTGCTGTCTCGAGTGGTCGAAGAACATCTTGGCGCAGATACTGCACAGACGTTCAGCGAAACTGAAACTAGTGTTAATCAGGAGCTCGACAGGCTCAAGGAGAAGTTGCGCGCGGTCGATCCCACGCTGGCTGATGCGCTTGAAACGGGGCGGCGCAAGATCGCTTACCAGCTCGATGGGCTGAGGTCCCGTTTTCATCGAGCCCAGATGTCGCGCGACGAGGCGTTGCAGCGTCAATTAGAGCGCGCTTTCGATCAACTCTATCCGAACAAGGAATTGCAGGAGCGTCACATCAACATCACCTCACTCCTGGCGCGCCACGGCCGGTACGTAATTGACTGGATTTACAATGCGATCAATTTAGGCTCAACTGATCATCAGATCGTCTATCTTTAATGTCTAAAATTCGTCTCCTCCCAGATCACGTCGCCAATCAAATCGCTGCGGGTGAAGTCGTCGAACGTCCAGCTTCAGTGGCGAAAGAGCTGGTCGAGAACGCGATTGACGCCGGCGCTACGCGGATTACCATCGACGTCGAAGCCGGTGGTAGACGCCTCTTGAAGATCACGGACGACGGCGAAGGCATGGTGCGCGACGACGCCATCCTCGCATTCGAGCGCCATGCCACTTCCAAGATCAGCCGCGGCGAAGATCTCCAGGCGATCAAGACTCTCGGATTTCGCGGCGAAGCGCTCGCCTCAATCGCCTCGGTAGCTCGCGTTGAGCTGATTACGAAATCTGAAGACGTGGCAGCCGGCGCCCGGGTCGTCATCGAAGGTGGACGTATGCGCGACGTGAAAGATGCTGCCCATCCACGTGGCACGACGATCATCGTGCGCGATCTTTTTTACAATGTTCCGGCTCGCAGAAAGTTTCTGCGCTCGGAAGCTACTGAAAGCTTTCACCTGACTAACCTCGTAACGCATTACGCACTGGCCCACCCTGAGATTTCTTTTACGTTTTCTAACAATGGCCGCGAAGTGTTACAGGCGCCTGCCGCTCAGGACCTGCGCGAACGTGCTTATCAAATTTTCGGCGAGGAGTTTCTCAACAATCTGCTGGAGGTAAGCGGCGGGCATCCGCAGGTCGCGCGAGTCAGAGGATATGTGTCAGCGCCTCGTGACCGGCGTACTTCTCGCGATGCGCAGTACTTGTTTGTGAATGGGAGATTTGTTCGAGACCATTTGATCGGCCGTGCGCTCTCGGAAGGGTATCGAGCGATTCTCCCGCACGGCGTTTATCCCGCGGCGTTGTTGTTCATTGAGACGCCGCTGGAAGAAGTGGATGTCAACGTTCATCCAGCGAAGACTGAAGTACGGTTTCGAAGGGCCGCGGCTGTTGCTGATGCAGTGCGCGAAGCTGTGCGTGGGGCACTCGCGAGCGCTGGGTATGTGAGAGTGGACGCGGCAGGGGCAGGGGCAGGGGCAGGAGCAGGAGCAGGGGCAGGCGCAGGAGCAGGAGCAGCGGCAGCAGGCAGCAGCACGTTAGTCGAACAAGAGCAGTCAGCAGAGTACGTTTCGACGATGGCAGCGACTGCGCCTGCCCCTGCGCCTGCCCCTGCTGCCCCTGCTCCTGCTGCGCCTGCTCCTGCTGCTCCTACTCCTGCTCCCGCCCCTGCTCCTGCCCCAGCACAGTCGCGGATCGACTTTGCTCCGATGCCGATCCAGGACGAAGCAGCTTTCGGTGAGGAGGACGAGAGTTTTCAACCGAAGAAGTCAGATACTGCTCGCGATCTCGATGCGATTTTGAGACAGGCTCAAGCAGGCCAAACAGTTTCATCGTTTTCGCCGATTGATCCAGTCGCTTCTTCGTCCACTTCGTCGCTCCCACCCCTGGCGTCGGCAGACAAGTTCGTTCGTGCAGTCACAGTTGAATCGCTGTCAACGGACATTCGCCCGCTCGGTCAGTTCGACGAAAGTTTTATAATTGCCACTGATGAGGAAGGCCTGTTGATAATCGATCAGCACGTGGCCCACGAACGCGTGCTGTTTGACAAGTATCGAGCGCTCGAAGGCGCGCGCGTCGCCGACTCGCAGAATCTGCTCATCCCGGAAACTTTCGATCTGACGCCCGCGCAAGCAGCGGCGTTCGATTTGGTTGCTCCTGAACTGGAAAGTTATGGGTTCGATCTGATGCGATTGTCAGGACGGACGGTAGCGATCAAAGCCACGCCTGCTGATCTACCGGCGAGTGAAGCTCGGAACATGCTCGCGGAGGTATTGGACACGGTTGAACCAGAAAAGAAAGGAACAGCACGAGAAACGTTGCGCGACGAGATTGCTGCATCTTTGGCTTGTCACGCAGCAATTAAGGTCAACATGTCCCTCACGCCTGAGAAGATGCGTTGGTTGATCGACCGGCTACTGCAGACGTCGTCGCCTACAACTTGCCCGCACGGCCGGCCTGTAATCTTGCGTCTCCCCCGCCGCGACATCCTCAAAGGCTTCCATCGGATTTAGAAGCACGATCAGTTTGTGTTGACGACAAACCGGACGTGTAATATCGTGCCACTATCACCCATCCGCCGCATGCGTGAGGCTTAACAGCCCTCGATTTTTCTCACCTTTACTTCAAGGAGGATCGTGATGCGAGGCCAGTTCTATGCCTTAATTCCTTTCATTGCTTTCATCCTGTTGTCCTCGGCGATTAGCCCAATTTCGCATGAGAGCAAGGACGAGACATCTTCGTCGAAAGCAACACTGGTGGCGCCCCAAATATCCGGCGAAATCAGGGGCACTGTCACAGACGAGTCTGGAGCAGCAGTTCCTGGTGTGCGGGTAACGCTTGAGTCTCCGACCGTTCTGCGGACTACAACAACTTCTGTCGAAGGTCGGTACCTGTTTTCGAATATTCCTATTGGCTCGAATTACCGAATTCGCTTTAGTGTGATTGGATTCGGTCAAGTTGTTAGACGAGGCATTCGGGTTAGGCAGAATGATACAACTAGAGTAGATGTGCGGCTGGAACGCGGGCCTACTCCATCTCCCACGATTTTCCCGAGTCCATTTCCAACTCTTACCCCGACGCCCAAGCCGAGTCAGACGCCGAAGCCAAGTCCTACCCCGACGCCACAGCCGAGTTCTATCCCGACGCCGACAAGAACTCCACACCCAAGTCCTACTGAGGCGCCACATGCGACACCACCACCGGAAGGGACTCCACGTCCGACACCTACGGCCAGTCCATCCGCCAGCCCGCACGGTCAAGACTGGGACGTCATAGTTGGAAATGAAGTGCAGAAACTTCGAGAGAGCAAGATTGTTTTCAATCCTCCTCCAAAGATGCGACAGGGACAAACGGAAAGAATCGAGGCTCGGATATCCTTCGAAGACATAGGCTCAACTCTCATCGAGCGACTCGAGGGCAAGGGCGCACCCCAGGTTGAGAATATTAAAGTCAGTCCAATTATGAAGGTTGTACTTACGGGGGACCAGGATGCCTTTGTTATTCAAAAATTCAGCAACGACGAACAGACCGTTGCAGGAAAGCCATTCGCTCAGTGGGAATGGGATGTGACACCATTGCAATCCGGTAATCACTCACTACATCTTCAGGTGACAGCCACAATCTATGTTCCGGGTAGAGGGGAAAAGCCCTATGATATTCCCGTGATGCACCGACAAATAGAGGTGGAGATCGACGCGTGGTATGCCTCGAAGCGATTTGTGGGTGAGAATTGGCAGTGGCTTTGGACAACACTCGTGATTCCGCTCGGTGCGTGGCTGTGGACCCAGCGAAGAAAAAAAAGACGGCGCGCCAGAGTTACATAATCATATAATCCAATAATCGAACGCTCATGGACTGGACTTCTTTGCCTACAATTCATGCGACTCGAGTGTCTCTGCGAGCAGTGACGCACGATGATGTCGATGCGCTTTATCGCATCTTTTCCGATCCGGAAGTGATGCGGTACTGGGCCACTCCGCCGATTGCCGACCGAAACGCTGCTGTCGAGCTAGTAAACGAGATTCATGACGGCTTCAATCAGCAACGAATGCTGAAGTGGGGAATCGCCAGACGAACAGACGATCAAGTTATCGGAACAACCACACTTTTCAATTTCAATTTCGACAATGGACGGGCGGAAATTGGGTACAGTCTCGCGCGCGACCAGTGGGGGAATGGCTACTGCAATGAAGCGCTGACGGCGCTTCTGAATTACGCTTTCAACGAGTTCAATCTTAGACGCATTGAAGCGGATGTCGATCCGCGTAACGGACCTTCGATTCGAACCGTGGAGCGGCTCGGGTTTCAGCGAGAGGGTTATCTACGCGAGCGTTGGCACGTTAACGGCGAGATTCAGGATTCGTTGTTTTATGGGCTGCTCAGACGTGACTGGGAAGATACGAAGAAGTGAAGTGTTTTAGTGTCTTTTCGTGTTACTTCGTGGATCGTTTTAGATTTGCATAGAAATCATGATCCACGAAATCACACGAACAAATCTAGATACTACACATCAAGATGCCTGACGCTTTGCCCGCAATCTTCTTTGGACATGGGAATCCGCTGAATGCTCTTGCCGTGAACTCTTTCACCGAAGGCTGGGCAGCTATCGGTGCCTCTATACCTCATCCCAAAGGGGTGCTGTGTATTTCAGCCCATTGGTACTTGCCGGGCGTCGCAGTCACGGCAATGTCCAAGCCGCGCACGATCCACGACTTCGGCGGCTTCCCCAGAGCACTCTACGAGGTGCAGTATCCTGCGCTCGGCAGTCCCGAGCTTGCACGGCGTGTTAAGAATCTCTTGTCGCCGATTCCTGTTGAACTGGACGATTCAATTTGGGGACTGGATCACGGAACCTGGTCAGTCCTTTGCCACGTCTTTCCAGAGGCCGACGTTCCGGTCGTGCAACTGAGCATTGACGAGACGCAGCCGCCGGTATTTCATTACGAACTCGGAAAGCGTCTCACTCCGCTGCGGGACGAAGGCGTCCTGGTGATTGGCAGTGGCAATCTCGTTCATAATTTGCACACGTACGCGTGGGGTAAGCACGAGGTCCAACCTTTTGATTGGGCCGTTCGATTCGAACAGGTAGCACGCGATCTTTTGCTCAACGGCAACTACAAGCCGCTCGTCAACTATGAAACTCTTGGACGTGACGCACTGTTGTCGGCCCCAACGCCGGATCATTATCTGCCGTTGTTGTACGTGATTGCGTTGCGGCGTGACGGTGATGAGGTAACCTTTCCCATTGAAGGCTTTGATGACGGTTCAGTGTCGATGTTGACGGTGCAAATCGGCTAAGCTCCAGGAGAACTTATGAAGTCTTTAGTTGTAAGTCTTATCATCGGTGTGATCATCTCCACCTTTCCTGGTCAACAAAAGAAAACTGCATCGCCAGGAACGGCCCGTGATAAGAAATCGTACCTTGGTTTGAGATATGCCGGGAACAAACTCCCAGCCGGTCATAAGTGGATGGCTGGCTCGCTGATTTCTGATCCCTATAATGACCAAAAGCAGTATGGCGTGGCGCACGTAGTGCGAGGCAGAGTAAACATGATGTGGTTTGATCTGCTGACGCACAACGATGCCGGAGGACAGGCTCACTGGATCATCAAAGACGTGCTTTTTCTACCGCCGACGGCTAAGAATCAGCTACTGTTTCATGTCGATTGTTCGTTGGACGATAAACCCGACCCCGAGTTGGTGGTGATTGTTGATAACGTTTTGAATGACGGTTATTACACACGTGTGCGTCATGCGTGGCGTGCGAACCGCCGCACGGAAAAGTTCGAGACGCTCGCGACAAAGGGAGTAAAGTGCGTCGGCTACGGCGACGACTAATCCACCAAAGCAAACAGCAAACAGCGATCAGCTGCTTGCTGTCAGCTGTTCGCTGTTTGCTCAAACATAAACACGATAGACCGAAAGGAATAACATGCGACGCTTTCTTCCCTTGTTTGTTATCACCATAGCTGTTGGCGTATTCCCAGTTGCCGCTCAGAAACGCCTCATCACCGAAAAAGACCTGTTCAACTTCGTGTGGATTGGCGACCCGCAAATCTCACCCGATGGCTCTCGCATAGCCTTCGTCAAAGTTACGGTCAATGACAAGAAGGATGGCTACAGCACTTCCATCTGGTCAGTTTCGACTTCCGGCGGCGAAATATCTCAATTAACCAACGGCACACGCGATTCGTCGCCACGTTGGTCACCCGACGGCAGGTACCTCGCATTCGTCCGAGTCACAGAAAAGGACGGCCGGCCCGATCAGCCCCAGCTATTCATGCTGGCGATGTCCGGCGGAGACTCCTTCCAATTTACGAGTGTTGCTAGAGGTGCTGTTCAGCCTCGCTGGTCGCCCGACGGTCGGACCATTGCCTTCGTCAGCACCGCCAATCCCGACGATCTCAAAAAGCAAAAAGACGCAGGCACGCAACGCCCCGCCACTCCACCACAACCTTCACTCAACACCAGCAGTTCGGACGGCGCTGAACCACCGCGCGAGAGCGACGTACGCGTCATCACACGTGCGGTTTATCGCGCGAACGCCAGTGGGTACCTCGACTTCAAACGCCCGCCACACATCTGGGTGGTGACCGCACCTCGTAGTGCGGCAGACAAGGTAACTCCGCGACAGCTCACCAGCGGCCGTTTTGCTGAAGACAACATGACGTGGTCCAAAGACAGCTCGCTGATTTATTTCAGTTCCGATCGTTCTGATGAACCCTACTACGAATTACCGAAGACCGACATTTACTCAATTGCTGTTACGGTGGGCGAGCCCGTCAAGATTACTTCTTTTGATATGGATACGGGCCCATTCGCGCTCAGTCCCAGCGGCAAGCAATTCGCTTTTATCGCATCGAGTTCACAACCCGTAAATTCATACACGCAACCGGATCTTTGGGTGCTCGACATTGCGCCGAATGCCAAACCTCGTAACCTGACAGCGAGCTTTGATTACGACGTAGGCTCTGGAGTCATCGGCGACAACAGCTCGCCACGTGGAGGAGGCGGCAATGCACCAATCTGGAAGGCGGATGGCCGGAGCATAATGCACGTATACGCCAAGGAAGGCGAAGCAAACTTGGCGATGTTTGACGCGACGACTGGCAAGCTCACTGATATCACAAAAGGGAACCAGGCAATTCTCAATTTCCGATCTCTTCCCGACAGCTCGACACTCGTTTATACGCTCTCGACGCCTACGCGCGTTGGGGATTTGTTCCTATTGAGAGCCAGTAGCCCAGCGAAACAATTGACGAATTTCAATGGCGAGTTGTTTTCACGGCTTAATCTGACAGAGCCTGAAGAGATTTGGTATATGAGCTTTGACGGGAAGCGCGTCCAAACGTGGGTGCAGAAACCGCCCGACTTCGATCCCAACAAGAAGTATCCACTTATTCTGAATATTCATGGTGGACCACACGCTGCCTACGGTTACATCTTCATGCACGAGTTCCAATGGATGGCTGCGAGGGGTTACGTTGTGCTGTATCCAAATCCTCGAGGCAGTACCAGCTACGGTCAGGAGTTCGGCAACATAATTCAGTACAACTATCCAGGGGATGACTATAAGGATCTGATGGCGGGAGTCGATGAAGTCATTCGTCGCGGCTACATCGATACGAACAAACTTGGCGTGACGGGAGGCAGTGGCGGCGGACTGTTGACGAATTGGACCATCGGGCACACGACTCGTTTCGCGGCGGCGGTTTCTCAACGCGACATTGCGAGCTGGACGGACTGGTGGTACACAGCCGATTTCACGCTCTTTCAGCCTTCATGGTTTAGGAAGCCACCATTCGAAGATCCGGAAGATTACAGGGCTCGTTCACCCATCACCTACATAAACAATGTGAAGACTCCGCTGATGCTGATTTTGGGTGAGACGGACTGGAGGACGCCTACTGGGCCGGGAGGCGAAGCTATGTTCCGTGCGCTCAAATATCGGAAGATTCCGACCGTGATGGTCCGCTTCCCGAATGAGTCTCACGAATTGTCGCGGTCGGGACAGCCCTGGCACCGGGTTGAGCGACTACAGCATATCGTTGGGTGGTTTGATCGGTGGCTGTTGGGAGTGCCCAAGCCCGAGTACGAGATCGCCGAACAGTAGGTAATATCACTCAAGCTACAGAAATTCGCAGGTTGGGAAGGGGTCAAGGCGTCAGCGCCGCGCCCCCGCAATCAACGAGAGTTAAACGTAGAATCAATAACTCAAGGTTTTTCATGACTGCATGCTGTATGACCATGAAGCGGGGGCGCGGCGCTGACGCGCCTTGACCCCTTCCCAACCTGCAAATGTAATCCCTGGCCCTTTCCCAACTGCAAATTTCTGTGGCTTGAATGATTTTTATTCTCACAAGGCACAGCGATCGGAACAATTCTCACCTGCGCGTGTCTAAGGCTTCGTGTGACATCGCAAGATTTTCTTCACCCAATCGTTCATGCATCAACTGACATGCAAACGGACGATTAAAGCCACCACTGTGAGGTTCCTGACATGAAGACTCTCCCGCTAACAATTACAGCGTCCTTAATCATCCCCATTTTCACAGCATGCGCAAAAGCGCCCGCGGGCAGCGTTCCGCCTGTTAACCCGACGGGATGGATGTCGTCCAAGAAAACGATGCGGCCCTTTCGTTCTGAGGAGGAGCTTAAGAAATACCTAAAAGGGCTTGCGGACCGGCAGTTAGTTGAGAGGCAGAAGGCGATGACCTATGACCTCTCCGCCTCCAAGTCAGATGGAACTGCCGGTGTGGCAAGGACAGCCTCTGACCCAGAAGAGTCCATAACCAATGTTCAGCATGCGAGCGTCGATGAGGGCGGAATCGTCAAGTTGCATGGAGCACACCTCGTGGTACTCCGCAGAGGCCGTCTGTTCACGGTGAAAATCGGAGATGGCAATTTGCAGCCGGTGTCGTCCATTGATGCATTCGGTCCGGATATCGATCCCAAACATGCCTGGTACGACGAAATGCTTGTATCGGGAAATACCATTGTCGTGATTGGCTACAGTTATGAGCGAGGTGGTACGGAGGTTGGTTTGTTTGGCGTTGATGACGACGGACACCTCAGTTATCGTTCAACGCATCATCTTCGTTCGAACGATTATTACTCATCGCGCAATTACGCCAGCCGTTTGATCGATAACAAGCTCATCTTTTACACGCCGCTTTACCTGAATCTCAGCAATGAGGATCCGTTTGATAGTTTTCCCGCGCTTCGTAAATGGCACAAGGGTGCCACGCAAAGCGAGTTTCGAATGATCGCACCACCGACCCGCATCTACCGCTCTGAAAAACAAATGGATTTCACATTTGGTGCGATGCTACACACGGTGACGGTGTGCGATCTAGCCAGTGGGGACTTCAAGTGTGAAGCGACTGGTGTTATCGGCCCGTCGGGACGTGTGTTCTACGTCTCACCGTCATCAGTTTATGTGTGGGCCACGGCCTGGAACTACCATGGCGATCAGAGACGATCTCAATCACTCGTGTTTCGCATGCCCCTCGATGGTTCGGGTCCCAGCGCCCTCGGCGTGTCAGGCGGTCCAATCGATCAGTTTTCGTTTTTGGAAAGCGAGGACGGTCATCTCAATGTGCTAGTGAGATCGATGTCCGATGGCGACGGAATGTGGCGCGCGGAAATAAGCTCAGGCGATATCGCGCTCATGCGCGTCCCGCTGTGGAGTTTTTCGGACGGAAGTGAAAATGTGCCAGCGTCGAGTTATCGCTCGCTGCCGAAACCCGTAGGCTACACACTTCAGAATCGTTTCGTAGGCGAGTACTTGTTGTACGGGACCGGCAGCAGCTGGGGATATCCGGAGCAGAACGCCGGATCGAAGAAGTTGTACACAGTCCGATGGGCGGACGGAATGACTCGTACGTTGGAGTTCGCGCATGCAGTTGATCGCATTGAGCAACTTGGGTCAGATGCTGTAGTGGTAGGCGCTGATGAGAAGGACCTGCACTTCACCGCAGTTAGACTAGGAGCATCTCCGGAAGTTGCGGATCGGTTTACGCGCAAGGATGCGGCGCAGGGTGAGCTGCGCAGCCATGGATTTTTCTATCGTGCCGATGGAACAGATACCGGAACTCTGGGACTGCCGATTAGCAGGCCAGGCCGGCCCGGTTATGAGCATCTATTTGAGAACTCGGCGTCGATTCTCTTTCTGCGCAATCAGGCCCTGCGGTTCCAGGAAGTGGGAGAACTCGAGGCGCAGCCGGAACGGGCAACCAATGATTCATGCCGGGCGTCATGCGTCGATTGGTATGGCAATGCACGGCCGCTCTTTATTCGCGGGCGGATTTTCGCGCTGCTCGGTTATGAAATCGTGGAGGGGTCGCTGAGCGATGGTCGTATGCATGAAGTGCGGCGGGTCAGCTACGCTCCGGGAGGAGCCCAGATTACGCGTCAGACTGATTGATACACTCGATTCCGTGCAAAATATTTTGGAAGGATTTACCCTGACGGCGTGAATTCAATGTGTGGGCTAAAAAAGAGGCCGGCAGCCGATCACCGGTAGGCTCCGCGGGTTGCCGGCCTCGACTCCAAAATGACCCAATCGTCCCTAAGTGACGTCGAATTGCTGCGCCTGTCAGCGGCCGGAAACGAGGACGCGTTCGGGCAGCTCTACGACCGTCACCAGGGAGCGGTTTACAGGTTCGCTTTGTTGATGAGCGGCAGCGCTCACGTGGCTGAAGAGGTTACCCAGGAAGTCTTCTTGCTCCTGATAAGAGAGCCCGATCGTTACGATCCTGAGCAGGGACCACTTCAAGCCTACTTATATGGAGTAGCTCGCAATCATGTGTTGAGATGCTTGAAGCGAGAACGAGCATTTGTGCCGCTGTTGGATGAATCAGATAACGGAGCCTCAGCCGCTGAGTTTATAGCTCACCACGATCCTTACCGAGACTATAGTCGAAACGAGTTAATCAGACTGGTACGCCAGGCGGTATTGAGTTTGCCGCCGCGTTATCGGGAAGTCGTAGTGTTGTGTGACTTCCTGGAGATGAGCTGCGGTGAGGCTTCGACGGTGCTTGGGTGCGCCGTGGGAACTGTGAATTCACGTTTGCATCGTGGCCATGCGCTGTTGCTTCGGAAATTGCATGCGGCAGGCGAAGTCGGCGCAGCTGCAGCCGCCGCAGAACGAATGAGGTGTTTTGCATGAAAGATTTTGAGTCGCACCTAAGAGACCTGGCGCGAGTGGTGATGTCTGACATCTCGAGTGAGAGTGCGCCGCCAAGCGTCGAAACGGCATTGCGTGCAGAGTTTCGAGCGCATGTCGCAGGCAATCTGTCTCCGGTCGCAACTAACGATCAAATGTGGCGGAGCTTTGTCAGAAACTGGTTCTCGCCGCGATGGCGATTGGCAGCGACCGCTGCATCGATCATCGTTCTTATTTCTGTTCTTGTTGGGTTGTGGGCGCAATCAAGGTCCGGTTTTGAAAAGCCGGTAACGCAGGCTTCAGTCGTTGTGAATGACAAGCGCGACCAACAATCGGATGTATCAGGCGACAAGCGTGAGCAACAAGGGGATGTATCAGCGGAACCTTCCGATAAGATTCTTGTTCGCCGGCACCCAGCGCGGCATAAAAAGCGATATGTGCGTGAAGTCGTTACGGAGTTTTACCCATTAATGGAGAGTGCGGATCTAGACTCCCTCGAAGTATTTCAAATGGTTCGGGTGGAGCTGCCGGGATCGGCATTGAGAGCTGCGGGCCTTCCGGTTGCGCCAGAGTTGCTCAATGAGCCCGTCACAGCTGACGTCATGTTGGGCTATGACGGTTTAGCCCGCGCCATACGGTTCGTGCGTTGAAGGTTGTCGTTTCTGATTCTCACCTGGCTTCAGCCAGGTGCCCGCGAGCCGGTAGCAGCCTGGAAACCGTTTAAACGGTTTCCATCTTATTTCGTTTACTCATCACCCGGCTAAAGCCGGGTGTGAATGAGAGCAGACTTTTGGTTGAGAGGTTCCAATGAAAACTAAAGTCATTCAATATTTGTTGGCGTGCTCTTTCGCACTTGTTGGAAGTATCTCCTTTGCACAAGAACGTCAGGCCGACGCGCAAGAGAAAGCAAAAACCGAACGCGCCATCGATCTGCAGAGGCGAGCTGCTGCACGAGCCGCAGCGGAACATTCTCGAGCTGCGGACCGAGCCCTCGAAGTGCAAAGACGAGCAGCAGCGAAGGCAGCAGCCGAAAGCACGCGAGCTGCGATGAGGGTATACCGTCAGCATGAACGTGCGGCGGCGCGAGCACTCGCTGAAACCAAACGCATGCAGCGGCGCATGAATCAAATCCACGCTCAAGAAAAGCGCAGGCTCGACGGCTTTAAGTTCCATTGGTCCCGCCCAACGATCGACATCAAAAACATCGTGAAAGGCGCACCTTATTCCGCCAAAGCAGTCACCGAACACACGCAGACACTGAGCGACGGAAATCAAATCATACATCGTAACGAGGCACTCTATTACCGGGACAGCGAGGGCCGTTTGCGTATTGAGCAGACTTTAAAAACCATCGGCAAGTGGGCAGCACAAGATGAACCGCCAAAGATAATCACGATTTACGATCCGGTGTCCGGCACTTACTACAGTCTCAATCCCAGCACGCGCACGGCCGTCAAGGACCCGAGCGGAACGTTGCGAATGAAAATGAAAGAAATGCAGAAGATTGAGACTCAGCACCTCGAAAAATTGAAGAATGATATGAAAATCAAGATGTCCGATCCGCCGAAAGATAGAGAGAAATACGAAGATTCACCAAAGACAAAGACAAAATTGGAACAACCGTCGGACAGCAGACGGAAGAAAGAAACACTGGGCCAGCAGACGATCGAAGGTGTTGTTGCTGAGGGTACGCGAACGACGCGCACCATTCCGGCTGGAGAGATTGGCAACGTTCGGCCGATAGAGGTCATTGATGAGCGCTGGTACTCGACCGAGTTGCAACTGCACATCCTCACTAAACATCAGGATCCGCGCTCCGGAGAAACCATTTATCGTCTCACCAACATCAATCGTCGGGAACAGGATCGATCGTTGTTTGAAGTTCCTTCCGACTATCGCATCGTCGACAAATTTTCGTATCGATCTCCAAACTCTAAACTCTAATCTCCTGTCACAAAGAATTCGAGTGTGGTGTTTTCCCACCAGAGACTAAGCAAAGAGTAATAGCCCACCTGAGAGCGGCTTAGTCGCAGAGGACGTAGAGGCTCTGTTGAGGCTTCTTGCCATCAATTGATCTCCCCATCTGTTTGTTCTGACAACTTCAGTTTGTCGTCAGATCGACAAGCTCAAGCTTGTCCAACAAGGAGGGTCATACATGCTCAATCATCGCGCGGTTTCAGTTCTAAGTTTCATACTTTGTTTCGCATCACTCGGCTTAGCTCAGGGCAACGGCGATGCTTGGGATCGTTACAATCGTGGGCGCGAGCGGATGGCCAAGGGCGATCTAGATCGAGCGATTGTCGACTTTACGCGAGCGATTGAGCTGAGTTCGCGTCCGCCTGGTTTGGCTGCACGTCGCAGTCAAGATTGGCAAGCCAACTTCAGCGGAGACGGTGTCGCTTCGGAAGCGGATCGAATCACCTTCATCGATCCACTCACTGCTGCGGCATACGGCAGTCGAGCGCTCGCATACTATCGCAAGGGAGATTTCGAGTCAGCGTTAGCCGATTGTGAGCGATCGCTTTTTATCAATCCGGGACAGTTGGAGGTTTACAACAATCGAGGGGTGATGCATTGGGCCTTGGCCAACTACGACGCTGCGCTGAAGGATTTTGAATACGTACTCTCAAGGAACCCTAACGATGCGAAGGCGCTTAACAATCGCGGCAATGTGCTGGTCAACAAAGGAGAGTTTAAAACGGCCCTGGCCGATCTCAATAAGGCGATTGAATTAGACCCCAAAAATCCTGAGTTCCACTCCGACAGAGGCGAGGCTCGGCGTCGCAGCGGTGATGTTGAAGGAAGCCTGAGTGACTTTGCTCGATCGATTGAGCTCAATCCGAAGCTGCCGAGTGCGTACGTGAATCGTGGCATGGCCTGGAACGACAAGAAGGATTTTGCTCGGGCGTTGGCGGACTTCAATGAGGCCATCAAGCTCGATCCCAATATCGGACTGGCGTATGGGAATCGAGGATTAATACATCTTCGCCACGGGCGGAATGCCGAAGCAGAGGCCGATTTTGCGACGTGTAAAAGGCTTGAGCCCGCCTTGGTAGATAGGCTTGAGCAATTGATCGCGCGCGAAAAGTCTAGGCGAGCGTCACAGTGACACAGGAACGCGGAGACACGGGGACGCGGAGAAGGGGAGATGCGGAGAAGGGGAGATGCGGAGAAAGGGAGATGCGGAGAAAGGGAGATGCGGAGAAGGGGAGATGCGGAAAAGAAGATTCACCGTGTCACCGTGTCACCGCGTCTTCCTTTTACAAGCGGGCGAACGTTTCCATTACGTGGTCCACGTTGGAAAGATCGGGAAGGAGAGCGTCAGGTTCGTGTTCGAGTAGATCGTCTGCGCTGTACAGTCTTCCTGTGGCAACGGCAAGTACGCGCGCGCCAAAATGTTTTCCGCAATCGATATCGTTGGGCGTGTCGCCTATAACGACGAACTGATGAGGCTCGAGCTCGAGATTGAGGTGGCGCCGGATTCGTTCGACTGCAAGCGAGGGTAGATCTCTGCGGTCGTGAGATTCGTCACCGAAGGCGCCGGGTAAATCAAAGAACTCTGACAACCCCATTAACTCCATCTTCAGGTGAGCCGCCGGTTCAATGTTGCCGGTCAGCAGTGCAGAGTGATATCGAGGATGGTCGGCGACTGCCTGGAGAGTCTCTCGCACGCCTGGCAGGAGCTCGAAAAATTGTTGTCCATTCTTCGTGGCCTTCCGCATTTCTTCCATGTAGAGCGTGCGCAGGTGATCAATTCGCTCGCGAATATGTTCGTGGGTAAAGCCTTCGTGTCTTAGAGCCTCGGCGACGATTTGTAGATCGGTCATGCCTGAGACTTTCATTTGCGGCAATCGTCCGGCGGTTCCGAATACAGCTTCGAGTACGGGAATGGTGTAGTCCTTGAACGCGCCGACTTTCAAGGAGCGAATCAACGTCCCATCAATGTCCCAAAGGAGGATGCGAAGGTCCGAAGTGCTGAGCGAAGAAGGGAAGACAGGGTGACGGGGAGACGTTGAGATGGGGCGACGGGGCGACGGGGAGACTGTGCTCTTTCGCCCCGTCTCCCTGTCACCCCTTCTCCCCGTCCCGCTGTTCATCTTATTCAACGACCGCTAGCACGTCGCCGGCATTTACGGTGGCGCCGGGTGAGACTCGCAATTCAACCACCGTCCCACTCTTCGGAGATTTCATTTCGTTCTGCATCTTCATTGCTTCGACTACGACAATTCCTGCACCGGCTTCAACCTCCGCACCCGGCTCTACCAGCAGTCGCACCACTTTCCCGGGCATAGGCGCTACGATTTGAGCAGATTCGTGATCGTGATGAGATGCTGTGTACGCACTGCGGAGCCTCTTCGGATCGGTCAAACTTATCGTGTATCTGGCGCCGCCAATGTTTACTTCCAAATTATTCGGCTGGTTGTGAATCGTTTCAACTCGACAATCATAAACCGCATGGCCGTTGAATAGGAGGTACTCGCCGGAACCTACTTCTTGAGCACGCAGTTCGTAATGTCGACCGTCGATATGAACGGACACATTAGCATCCGCACGTTGGATGGCGATCTCATGATGTTTCCCGGCTACTTCGGCTTTAAGTTTCATCAAAACTTGTTAAGTGGGTTGCGAGTTGGTCTTGACCTCGACAGAGCAGTTCGCCCCGACATTTTCCAACGATTAGCCACTTCATTTGGTTGATGATTAAACGACGATAGTTTTTGCAGCTTTGCGTAATGGAGAGCCGCGGCAGTCAGCGCCATGTCGATTTCAACCTCTTCAGGTTGCGTGCCCTCGGCTCGCTCGTTAAAACGCGCAATAAACCCCGTGTCGAGACGCGCTTCAATAAACTCGGCGTCTCTCACAATCTTCCGAAAGAATGGAAGCGTTGTCTTGATTCCGCCCAACTGGTACTCATCTAAAGCACGTCGCAGCCGATCGATCGCTTCGGCTCGCGTGCTGCCCCATGCGGCAAGCTTCGAGATCAGCGGATCGTAGTGAATTGAAACTTCCGAATTGACCCGTACTCCACTGTCGTCGCGGATGCCCGGGCCCGTTGGCGTTTGTAAATAAGTGATCAGGCCTGGAGAGGGAAAAAAATTGTTCTCCGGATCTTCCGCGTATACCCGGCACTCGATCGCGTGGCCGTCCCAGCGAATGTCGTCCTGTTTGAATGAAAGTTCAGACCCATTCGCCACGGTGATCTGCTCGCGAACCAGGTCGATGCCCGTTACAAGTTCAGTTACCGGGTGTTCAACCTGAAGTCGCGTATTCATCTCGAGGAAGTAGTACTCTCGCGTGGTATCAGAGACGAGAAACTCCACTGTGCCGGCGCCTATGTATCCTACCGTCCGAGCAATCTCGATCGCCGCCTGACCCATCCGTTCACGCATAGTCGGATCATTGATCGGTGACGGACATTCTTCGATCACCTTCTGATGACGTCGTTGGATTGAACATTCACGTTCACCGAGATGAACAACATTGCCGTATGCGTCGGCAAACACTTGGATCTCGATATGGCGAGGACGTTCGATTACTTTTTCAAGGTACAGCGAGGCATCACCGAAAGCAGCGGACGCCTCAGAAGCGGCATTATCAAAAGCCGACTTTAATTCCTCTCGCGAGGCTACCAGCCGCATGCCTTTGCCACCGCCGCCGGCTGAGGCTTTCAACATTACCGGGTATCCAAATGCTGCGGCTGCTGATTCTGCCTCAGCAAGCGAGTTCAAAGCCTCGACAGTTCCGGGGACGATGGGTACGCCTGCGTCGACTGCGGCTTTCCGCGCGCTGGTCTTGGCGCCCATGATTTCCATTGCTTCAGCGGGAGGGCCAATGAACTTTAGACCTGCAGCGACGACGGCACGCGCGAAGTCCGCGTTCTCAGCCAAAAAACCATAGCCGGGATGAATTGCTTCAGAGTTAGTTTGTAGGGCAGCTGAAATGATTGACTCGATGTTGAGGTAGCTCTGAACAGACGGCGGAGGTCCAACACAGATGGCTTCGTCGGCGAGTCGAACGTGGAGCGCGTTCGCGTCGGCTTCAGAATAGACTGCTACAGGTGCGATTCCGAGATCGCGGCAAGCTCGGATAATTCGAACAGCGATCTCACCTCGATTGGCGATTAAGATCTTGCGGAACACGAAACTTAAGGACTGAGTGTTACCGTAGAGGAGGTTGTGGTGTTGTTACGTTGGGTCGGAGCGGGAGCGCGCTTAACTAACCCGTCCTGAACAAGCCAGTCATCTTCGGTGTTCAAGAGATTATCTTCGCCCGGCAATCGAAGCGTGTAATTCGTAAACGATAATCCGTCGCCCAAGGCTTCATCTACGCCGGTGTTATTGACCGAAGCATTACGAATGACCGCGCCACGCAACGTGACGGGCTTTTGCTTAGCAGCGACTTCGAATGTTGGTTTGTACACTATAGCGAACCATTCGGGCCTGAGAGTGTTCAGAGCGGCGGCAAGCGATCCGTCCGAGTCAGGCAGTTGTCGAAGATCGTTGAGATCGCTCGGCAGTTTGCCATATTTGTCACGGTATTCAGAGAACGCGCGATCGTATCTGTATGCCGAGGCCTTGATGCCAGCTTCAATTCCGTCCCGGCGATGTTGGAGTCGGGCCGGAACAGTAACTCCTATCAATCCGGCGATCAGAACCGGCACAATCGTCGACGCCATTAGACCACAACGCGCGTAACGCAATCCTGAGAAACGCTCAGGATTCTGGAGCATTGATCTGTACAATTTGCGACTGCTCCAGAGAACCAGAATCGTCACGGGTATAGCGACCCATTTAAGTTTCCACGCCGCAGTCTCTGCTGCTGCAACCCATGACCAAAAACCAAATGAGATTGGCGTCCGGATGAATAGCGCCAAAACGATTTGCGTCAGGAACACGAGCACCATTAACGCGCCCGTAACCGTGATCAGGAGCGAGCGTGCATATGATGGTAGTTCGTACTCTGGTCGTGGAAGTGGTTCGCCTACGGGCACCGAACCGCAGGCCTTACAACCATTGTTAAGGAGGCCGCTGAATTTAAAACCACAGCATGGACAGATCGTCAAAAGTTTTTCCTCGAGCACATTCAGGCCGCGTTTTTAGTCATAATCGGGTTTCCGTCAACCGGCCTTGTGAATCAATGGCTGCTCGGCTCGACGATCTGGCCCGGGCTTAGATGCAGAATGGGAGGTCTGCGCCTTTAGTTCTTCAGATTCGGCCCTAATTCTGTTTAGTTCACGCCACGTGTGATACATGCGATGGGCAAAGGTCCAATAAGAGCCCACCGCCAGTACCCACAAAACGGCTGGCATTCGATTAGCAAAAAAGTTGTTTGAACCTGGATAAG
>DATEDU010000082.1:0-2956 GCA_035281525.1 Pyrinomonadaceae bacterium
TGCCAGCTTGGCGGAGAATCCCTGACGGCCGCGCTGGCCCAAATCGAAGAGAGCGGCGAAAAACGGAGCGCCTGGCAACAGCGCATGCGCACACGCCTCAGTCTGCACACCCCTACAAGCCAAAAGACGACGACGAATTAAAGAGTTTAATGTTGGTCCCAGCTCGCTATGACTGCGCTGGAGGGCTGATAGCGAAGACTCGCTATCAAAAAACTGGACGAGGAATTGATCATTTTCCGGCTCTGTGAAACGGTTCCTTTGAACGTTGCACCGAACCCGATTTTCGGTTCAGTATTTTTCGTTGACAGTGATCTGACTTGAGAGTAAATTCCGGCTCGTCCTCGCTGTTCCTTGTTTATTTCGTCAAACCCTCCCGCAGAAGTGGACTGTTTTCCACATTGGCTCGCCTGTAGTATAAGGAGCAATCTGATGAATCCCTTACCAATATTGAGCAATAGAGAATGGAGCCCCGCCATCATCATCGCTGTCGCCTTCCTATTCACCGTGGCAGCGCTCGGCAATTATCTCAAAACGAACGCACAACGACAGGAGTCCGATCCACGAGCGGACCGAGCCTACGAAAGGATGATAGAGAAGAAAGACAACTCCGCATTGCCGAATGAGCCGGTAGCGATCACATTAGCCAAGACTAAAAACCGTACTGTGGAGGTCGGCAAACCTTTTAAGGACGAGGACAACGAATGGACAAAGGGCTTAACGCTAAGAGCAAAGAATATTTCCCAACGGAGCATTACTTATATCGACGTTAGCTTTTCCTTTGAGAGACCTAAGAATGATGACACCAGCGAACGGCCGCCGTTAGTCCATTCACTGATCTATGGAAGCTTGGCTAGTAAACGGGAGAATCAACTGAAACTGCTGAGACCCGGAGAGTCAGCAGATCTCATGTTACCCGACTCAACTCACGACATTCTCAAGCAAGCATTGATTGAGGCAGGCTATCCAGCGAGCATAAAACACATCAAGTTTTATCTCTCACAGGTAGTTTTTGAGGACGGCTCGATGTGGTCACTGGGGTATTGGTATCAAAAGGATCCGGCGAACCCGGAGAACTGGATCCCAATTCCTGAAATAGGAAAGAGCGTTGGCCCAACAAGGGACGTCGCCGCGCTGAGAAATCACGCGGCTTTCGCAAAACCGCAGTTGTTCAATCGTCGTTGGATCGGCTCGAAGTTCTTCCAAACGACGGAGTGTGGGGACCCAGGCTTTCCTTCATGGAAGACTTGCTCTGGCGGCCCTAACGAGAATTGCAGGAAGAAATGGCAACCAACTTTCGAAAACCCCCTCAGAACAACTCATAGGGATCGCCTTATAATCGTCATATGTATACAGTGTGTTAATCCCACTCCTCTTTCATCGGAGTGTCCACCACTAAACCAGTGCTCGCCAAGTGTAGCCAACGAGACCGTCGAGCCGCAGCGCTGTCCGATACGTACGCAAGCCGAGTGCGAAGCCGAGTCTTGGTTCTGGAACCCAGTCTCCGACTATTGCCAGGAAGACCCTCCCCCTCCCTGCGACCTCTTACCCGAGCCATGCAACTCTGGTTGGTGGAGTTTTGAATGGTGTGGTTGTGTTACCTACAACTCTCCAATACTCGTAGACGTTGCGGGCAATGGGTTCGATCTTACGAATAGCGCTGCTGGAGTGAGCTTCAATCTAAACAACATTGGGGGAAACGAAACGGTCTCGTGGACGAGTGCTGGTTCTGATGATGCCTGGCTGGCACTCGACCGCAACGGCAACGGCACAATCGATGGCGGCACCGAAGTGTTTGGCGACGTAACCTCACAACCCGAGCCACCCGCAGGGGAAAAGAAGAATGGGTTCCTTGCCCTAGCTGTATATGACACGGCTGCAAACGGGGGCAACCAGGACAATGTGATAAACCATAAGGATGCGATCTTCTCGTCACTGCGCCTTTGGCAGGACACGAACCACAATGGAAACGCTGAGAGCGATGAACTGCACACCCTATCTTCATTGGGTGTTGCTACCATCGAACTGGACTACAAGCTGTCAAAGAAAACTGATCAGTACGGTAATCAGTTTCGTTACAGAGCTAAAGTTAAGGGTAAGCAAGGCAACCAACTGGGGCGCTGGGCATGGGATGTGTTCCTGGTCAAGCTCGATAAGCCGAGCCCTTAATTTCAAATTATCACTTAAAGACTTCTGAAGAATAGATTGAACGTGCCTTTGGGATGCCTGGCCCACGGAAAAACTACATTACGGGGCAAACATGTGCGCGTTTCAAAATATCACCATCGCCATCCTTAACAAGGCCCGGCGTTGACCCGCGTCGGCGTGATTATGGGCACTCCGCTTACGTGTCGCCCGAACAAGTGGAGGCTACGTCGATACACGTTCTGATATTTACAGTCTCGCCTTATCGCCTATCAGATGTTGGCGGGGGAACCACCATTTGCGGGGCTCACTTCAGTGGTGACGCGCGCGCATCGCGAACAAACGCCACACGATTTGCGCGCACGCGCTAAGAAGATTCCCAAACGCGTCTGGCGAAACCCGGCTGAGCGACCACAAACCGCCTTTGCATTTGGGAGCGAACTGCGCGGGCAGAGCGAAGGTGTCGGCGCGGCACCACGATCTTCAAGCAGTTCTTTGCCACGTCAGGCCAACAACCGGCGGCGGGTGACAATCAATTACTATCCAACCACCTCGTTCAGCTTGCCGAGTGACGTGTATGAATACGCTGCCAATGGCACGACCGTGCTGCGGCGCACACACACTGACTACCAGCTATATTCTGCCTATACGGATCGACGGATCATCGGTCTGGTGTTCGCCAGGCTCGTCTATGACGGCGCTGGAGCGCTCCAGTCAAAGACCCGCTTTCATCACGATTGGGCTGCACCATGGCTCGAGGAAAGAGCCGGCGCGAAGCAACACGACGACACAAACTACGGAATAAATTTCGTGG
>DATEDU010000083.1:0-11745 GCA_035281525.1 Pyrinomonadaceae bacterium
AAAACTTGCGCTCGCGTCAATCCTGTCGCACAAGCTGCGCTCGTTCCTGACGCTTCTCGGCGTCATTTTTGGAGTCGCGACGGTGATTGTGGTGGTGTCATTGATCGAAGGCTTCAACGCTTACGTTGATGAAAAGATCGCTAACATCGGAACCAATGCGTTTGCAATTGGCAAGTACTCCATCAGCGATTTCTCGAGCGTCGAAGCACTCAATGCCGCGCGCAGGCGTAATAAAGACATCACTCTCGACGATGCTGCGGCGTTAAGAGAACGCGGCGGATCGATTCACGAAGTTGGCGCGAAAGAAGATGCTGCAGGAAATGTGAAGTTTGGCGCCACAAGTCTCTTCCGTGTGCGAATTAGCGCCACCACACCAAACATTGCTGACATCGAGCGCATCGATGCCGGCGAGGGGCGTTATTTCAGTAAGGCCGAAGAGGAAAACCGCCGCAACGTTACGTTCATCGGAGCAGACGTAGCAGAAAAATTGTTTCCCACCACGACTCCTTTGAATCAAACGCTACGGATAGACGGGCGGCCGTTTGTAGTGATTGGTGTTGGTAAAGCCAGGGGGACAGTGTTCGGGCAACCACAGGACATGTACGTTTCCATTCCGCTATCGACGTTTCTGGCTATCTACGGCTCACGGCGTTCGGTGACTCTTAGTGTCACTTCGACAAGTCCGGAGACTTATGAGGAAGCCATTGATGAAGCTCGAGTAGTGATGCGCATGCGACGAAAGCTCGGGCCGGCTGAGAAGGACAATTTCGGAATCATTACTCCAAGCGCGATTAACGAACTACGCGACAACATATTCGGTACCATCCAGGTTGCGGCCATCGGGATCACTTCAATCTCGCTGGTTGTAGGCGGGATTGTGATCATGAACATCATGCTGGTGAGTGTGACCGAGCGCACGAAGGAGATCGGCATCCGCAAGAGTATTGGCGCGCGTCGCTCGGATATTCTCAAGCAGTTCCTGGCAGAGTCGACGTTACTGTCTTTGGTTGGGGGTGCGATCGGAATTTCGATAGCTTACATGCTGGCTAAACTGGTGGCCGTGTTGACTCCGGTTCCAACTTCGCTGCCCTTGGTAGCGGTAACAGTTGCGATTGCAGTTTCTGGAAGCGTCGGTTTGGTGTCGGGAGTCTATCCTGCGTGGAAAGCAGCGAGGTTGGATCCCATCGAGGCATTGCGTGCTGAGTGATTTCGGAAGCTAAATAACCAATTTGACATTTGTCATTGGACATTTGTCATTTGACATTTCGTGTTCCGGGTTTTGTGTAGTTGAGTGGATCGTTCTTTGGATGACACAAAAAAGATGATCCACGAAATAACACGAACTGAGGAATGGACGAGATTCAAAATGACGGGTTCACAAACACACTAAATGTCAAATGACAAATGTCAAATGAATCTTTCATATGACCTTCGCCCAAGGAAGTCTATTTGAAAACATCCGCATGGGGCTAGATACACTCTGGCACCATAAGCTGCGCTCTGCCCTGACCATTCTCGGAGTAGTCATTGGCACCATGACCGTCATCGTGATTGCGGCTTTCGTCGCCGGAATCGACGCTCGTGTCTCCAAAGAAATCGAATCCTTCGGAACCAATTCGATTTACATCTACCGCTTCGACCCTGGCTTCAACTTCAATCCTTCGCAGGAAGAGCGGATGCGCAAGCCGCTTAGTTACGAAGATATGCTGGCCATCGAAGCCGAATGTTCATCGGTGCAGTACGCGACCGCCTTTATGTCGCCAGTCGACTTCTTTGGCGGGCCGTTCACCGAGCGCATTAATGTGCGCCACCGCGAGATCGAGATGACCAATGCCGCCGTCCAGGGCACGTCGCCGTCATACTTCAAGATGGGCGTGACGAACATCGACGAGGGCCGGTACTTCACCGATGAAGAGAACAAGCGGCATGCGAATGTGCTCGTGATCGGACGCGATGTAGCCAACACACTCTTCCCGTACACCAACGCGGTCGATCGAGAGGTGTCGATCAACGGGAGAAGCTACAAGGTCGTCGGCGTGCTCGCAGAACGGGACGTGTTCCTGGTCGGCGCGGAAGATCCAAACAACGAAAACAAGGCTGTGTATCTCCCCTACCTTACTGTGCGGAAACTCTATCCGCACGTGGACGATAACTTCGTGATGGCCCAGGCTCGGCCGGGACAAATGAAGGAAGCAGTCGAGGAGATTCGCGAGCTGCTGCGGCGGCGACGAAAAGTTGCTTTTGGAGCTCCGGACAACTTTGGCATTTCCACTTCTGAACAGATCATCTCGCAATTTGGCGCCATCACCGGCGGAGTGTTCGCTTTGATGGTCGCGATATCAAGTGTTGGCTTATTAATCGGCGGCATCGGCGTGATGAATATCATGCTCGTTTCGGTTACGGAGCGGACGCGAGAGATCGGGGTTAGGAAAGCAATTGGCGCGCGTCGTAAAGATATTGTGATTCAGTTTTTGATTGAGGCTGCGACGCTGACAGGAGTGGGAGGCATCCTTGGAATCCTCGTGGGAGCAGGCATAGCTTTATTGATTAAGACGATTATGCCGACTTACATTCCGCTTTGGTCGCCGCTGGTGGGGTTTGTTGTATCGGTTGCGCTTGGATTGGGATTTGGTCTGTGGCCTGCCTGGAAAGCCGCGAGACTGAACCCCATTGAAGCACTCAGATATGAGTAATCTACAACGTTGCGTCGGTTGCTGCCTTCTCGTTTGCGGAGCGCAGCGCCGCATGAGCTGCCGCTAATCTCGCCACCGGCAACCGAAACGGCGAACAACTCACGTAATCGAGATTGATCTCGTGGCAAAAGTCTATCGAGCTTGGATCGCCTCCATGTTCGCCACAGATCCCAATCTTCAGTTCCGGCTTAGTCGCTCGCCCACGCTCTGATCCCATTTTAATCAGCTGCCCAACCCCGTCGCGGTCCAGCACCTGAAAAGGATCCTCAGCTATGATCTTGCGCTCGATATACGTCGGCAGGAATCGTCCCGAATCATCCCGGCTCAAACCAAAAGTTGTCTGAGTCAGATCGTTCGTGCCAAAGGAGAAAAAATCGGCGTGAGCTGCAATGCGGTTGGCCATCAGCGCTGCACGAGGCAACTCGATCATCGTTCCTACGTGATACTCCACAGTCATTCCGTATTCGCCCATCACTTGTTTCGCAACTTCGTCGATCACTTCTCTCTGTTGCTGCAGCTCCTGGCTGAGCGAAACCAATGGCACCATGATCTCGAGTGACACCTTTTTCTTTTCGCCCTGGGCCGTGCAGGCCGCCTCAAAGATTGCACGACATTGCATGCGAGTCACTTCGGGAAAGAGGAGACCAAGCCGGCAGCCTCTAAACCCGAGCATCGGATTCGATTCACGGGTTCGCATCACTTGCCGCAACAAACGCCGCTTCTCATCAATCTCGTCGAGCAGCTTGTCCATGTCCGCCAACGTCGTAGCCAGGCGCACGGCCATCTTCAGCTCGGCCAGTTCGCTAAGCAGATCGTCGACACTGGGCAGAAACTCGTGCAAAGGCGGATCGAGCAATCGAATCGTCACAGGAAGTCCGGCCATCTCGCGGAAAATTCCCACGAAATCTCCACGCTGCAGCGGCAACAGTTTCTCCAACGCTTTCTCGCGCGCGCCCACGCCCTCAGACAGAATCATCTCGCGCATCGCGGCAAGACGCTGATCGCCAAAGAACATGTGTTCCGTGCGACAGAGACCAATGCCTTCGGCGCCAAACTGCCGCGCGATCTTTGCATCGCGAGGAGTGTCCGCGTTGGCTCGCACTCGCAGGCGGCGGAACTTATCTGCCCAAGTCATTAGCTCATAAAAGTCCGCGCTTAAAGTCGGCTGGATGGTCGGCACTTGCCCGAGAAAGACTCGTCCTGTCGATCCGTCGACGGTGATCCACTCACCTTTTGTAACCACGTGGCCATTCACACTGAACTGCTGTTGGCCGTAGTCAATCTGGATTTCGTTTGCGCCACTCACGCATGTTTTACCCATGCCGCGGGCTACGACTGCTGCGTGACTGGTCATGCCACCGCGCGCGGTGACGATGGCCTGGGCCGCGACCATCCCGTGAAAATCGTCGGGACTCGTCTCTTGCCTCACAAGGACGACTTTAGCCCCTTCCCGCGCGAGCTCTTCGGCTTCGTCAGCACTAAAAACCACCTGACCTTGCGCAGCGCCCGGGCTGGCGGGAAGGCCGACTGCGAGGACTGTCGCATCTGTCTTCGGGTCGACAGTAGGATGCAGCAGTTGATCCAATTGTTCGGGAGTGACGCGCTGGACCGCCTGAGCTCGATCGATCACTTTCTCGTGGGCCATCTCGACCGCGACGCGAACAGCTGCGGCACCACTGCGTTTGCCCGTACGCGTTTGCAACATCCAGAGCTTGCCGCGCTCGATAGTGAACTCGACGTCCTGCATGTCGCGATAGTGTTGCTCCAACAGGTTCGCGATCGAGGCAAACTGATCGTAAACCTGCGGCAATTCTTTTTTCAGCTGGCTTATTGGATGAGGCGTACGAATTCCGGCTACGACGTCCTCGCCCTGGGCGTTCAACAAGTACTCGCCATACAACTTCTTCTCGCCGGTTGATGGATTGCGCGTGAAGGCGACGCCGGTGCCGCTCTGGCTGCCCATGTTTCCGAACACCATCGCCTGGATATTGACGGCAGTCCCTAACGAATCGGGGATCCGGTTGACGCGCCGATAGTCTACGGCGCGACGACCCATCCACGAGTTGAATACTGCGGCTATAGCGACGCGAAGTTGCTCGTAAGGATCTTCGGGAATGGCATGCGTTTCCGCAAGGATGATCTGTTTTTCGGCCGTGATGATGTCGCGCAAGTCATCGGTCTTGAGATCAGTATCCGTTCCGCCTTTGGTCTGAGCCTTGAAGCGGTCCATCACTCTTTCAAATTTCTCGTGAGCCACGCCCATTACGATCTCACCGAACAGCGAGGCAAAACGCCGGTAAGCATCGAGCGCAAAACGCAGGTCTCCAGTTTGTGCTGCGAGGCCTTGAACGGTTTCCTCATTGAGCCCGAGGTTCAACACCGTGTCCATCATTCCGGGCATCGAGAATGCAGCGCCTGACCGAACGGACACGAGCAATGGATTCTTCGGGTCGCCAAAGCCTTTCCCGACCTTCTCTTCGATTCGTCGCAGCCCTTCTTTGACTTGGTCCCAAAGGCCCTCGGGAAATAACTTGTTGTTGTCGAAGAAAGCGTTACAGGCTTCGGTGGTAACGATGAATCCTGGCGGGACTGGCAAGCCTGCCCGAGTCATCTCGGCGAGGCCAGCGCCTTTTCCGCCGAGCAGAGTCTTGTCCTCGCCACTTCCTTCTTCGAAGAGGTAGACCCACTTTTTCGCGGCTGCTTGAGGGGTGTCTATCGCCTTTTCTTTAGATTTCTTCGCGGTTTCTTTAGGTTTGGTCGCGGTTTCTTCGGGCAGGTCGATCGTTTGGCTCAATTTCCATTCACCTCGAGGGATTTCGGCTCCAGCCGGACCAACAAATAATACACTGAGCTTAGGAGCGTGCGAAGCACGCGATAGCATAGCCACATGCGACGCGCGCCTCCGCACGATCAAATCGAAGCCCGCTAGAGTCAATCTGTGGTCTAATACGCCGGGCTTGCCGACTCGACGCCACGAAACGAATTTGGTGCCACGAATGCAACGACTCCACCCCATCTGTGCGCTGCTTATAGCCGTCGCCGCCCTCGCATGTGGCACGCAGCCGCGGACAATCAAGCATTACTCAAAAGATGGCATTAGCTTCTCACATTACTCGGATTGGAAAATCACGGAGGATAAGCCGCTCGATGGCGAGCCGGATACGCGATCGATCCACCTTGAAGGCCCGGACGATACACTCGTGATGTTCACTTGCCTACTCCCGACTAATTCCGTGACGGCCGCCGACTTT
The DNA here is from genome assembly GCA_035281525.1 of Pyrinomonadaceae bacterium. GTDB lineage: Bacteria > Acidobacteriota > Blastocatellia > Pyrinomonadales > Pyrinomonadaceae > PSRF01. The sequence continues at coordinate 5,945 of DATEDU010000083.1, forward strand.
GCCGCAGCACTCGACCAAAACCGCCAACAGATGAAACATGACTACACCGCAGGCTCAATCAAACCAATCGATGTCACTCCAGCAAAATCGCAGCGTACAGTGGGCAGGGTTGGCAGTCAGGCATGCGACGGTGTTATCCAGCGCTTCAGCATCAAGATACTTGGCCAAGACGTGCCTCATGAATCGAGGATTTACATGGTAAAGACCGCCCGATACGACGTCTTTGCCGTCACGCAGGCAGCCGATGAAGATATTCCGAGCGCAACGGGCGCATTTAACTTGATCCTGAACTCGTTCATCGTCGCAGAGAAATAAGCGAAAGGAATCAAATGGCCGCAGAATCGAAAAGAGCAGTTCGCTGGTGGGCCTTGATCGCTGTCACTGCCATTGCCTTGTATCTCTGTTGGCAGATGGTAAAGCCCTTTGTCGGTGTTCTTGGTTGGGCCACCGTGCTCGTCATTTGCTTTTACCCAGTCCACCGCCTCATCGACAAACGCCTGAAACGGAGCAGCCTGAGCGCACTTGTCTCCAGTGCCCTGGTGATTCTCATCATTCTAGTGCCAGTCGTTTTGATCACCATAGCCGTATTCAAAGAGCTCGCCGGCGCGGCTAGAAACCTGCAAGCCGTAGTCGCATATGTGATGGATCCGAACTCGCCCATCACAGGTCGCATCCTGGGCTGGCTGAGCCGGGTCGTAGACATCAACCAATTTCGTTCCAGGGAATATCTCGTTGAGCAACTCCAAGGGCAAAGTGATTTGATTGCGAGTCAAACATTAGGTTTTCTCGGTGGAGTAGCCGGGGCGATCGTGCAGATGGTCTTTGTAGTCTTCACGATGTACTACCTATTTCGTGACGGCGACAAGATTTGGACCGCGGTGAGAGACGCATTACCGCTCGAGCGAGACCAAGCTACGGCTATCATGACCAGAACACGTGAAGTAATCGGCGCGAGTGTCTATGGCGTGTTCATCATCGCCATCATCCAAGGCGCGCTAGGTGGACTCGCGTTTTGGGCCCTCGGTCTGCCCTCGGCGATGGTCTGGGGCGTCGCAATGGTTTTCCTCTCGATGATTCCGATGTTAGGCGCTTTTCTTGTCTGGGTGCCGGCCGCAATCTTTCTTGCGGTAACGGGACATTATGTGAAAGCGATCATCCTCGTCGTTTGGGGAACACTCGTAATCGGCATGATCGACAACCTGCTGCGGCCGAAGCTCGTGGGGGACAGGACGAGGTTGCACGAGTTACTAATTTTCTTTGCAGTGTTGGGAGGTCTACAGGTTTTTGGAGTGCTGGGAATCGTGTTCGGCCCCGTGGTGCTCGCAGTCACGATGGCACTGGTTGACGTTTTCCGCGTTGCGGATCGTTCCGCAAAGGCTTAACGCTCTTCGCTATCCACAGATTACGCAGACTAAAACGACTGAACTTTGAACTTTGTGCTTAGAACTTTGAACGGTTTGAAGCCAGTGTTGAGCCCTGGACAGCCCGGTTTTCCAAGCTCAAAGTTCAAAGCTCAAACTTCTGTCATTGGTAAATCTGTGTAATCTGTGGAATCTGCGGACAGAATCAGGTGGCGCAGAGTTTACTCAGCTTGTCCGCCCATTTGCTTACCACTACGTCCCCGTACATCTCCAGCTCTTTCTGGCGTCTGATCGCACACGCCTTGCGGAATGCTCCCAACTCACCGTGCTTCCTGATGGAGACGCAGGTCTGACCTCTTTTTTCTCTTCCGGCGTGCCACGACACTTGGTAAACCTCGTTCAGGTATACCGTGCCGTCTTTGCCCTTGTATTTTTTTATCGCCCGGCGGACGCCAACCACACCGCTCTTGTTTCGCGGATTGTCTCCTACGACCACCCAATCAGTGCGCGGTTTGCCTAACTCTTCCTCGAGCCGATTGCGACACTCGACCGCTCTTTCCAAGGCTGCTTCCTTGCCGCCGTGCGCGTTGTCGCTGATGAATTTCGACTTTGTGACTTTATTGAGTCTTACTCGGACGTACCAGCCGACAGTCTTTTTCTCCGGGCAATCGATCCGACTGATGCCCTTATGCCCACTCTTGGCCATAAAGCTCTGGACGAACTCCTTTGGGATTCAAATTTTTTGTGGGAGTGTGAGGTAGACGTTATCGTCTTGGCGGCTGAATGTCAAAAGAAGTTTGAGTGAGTGGCAAAAAGAAGTTTCAGTGAACTCCACCGCTGAGGCGCGAGACGCGGAACTTGTAGCGCAGTAATAATACTGTTCCACGCCTCATGGCCTCAGCGGTGAACCTTGGAGGCTCTATTTCGCCAGCACTTCGCGGAAAAAATCGACGGCGCGCGGGTCGCCCGACTCTCCCAGCGCTCTAATCGCCTGTTTGCGCACAAGCTGATTCGAGTGTGTCTTGGCAATCTTGATTAGCAAAGGTACGGCTTCATCCGCATTGCGCTCGCTGATCGCGCGCACCGCCTGGATTTGTACCTCAGTGTTTCCATCAGCGCTTTGCGCAGCAGCACTCAGGAAATCGAGACTGCGCTTGCCTGCACGTTCGCCGAGCAGTCGAATCGCCTGCCGTCGCAACTCAATACTCTCGTCTCCACTCGCCACTGCCAGCAGCTTGTCTTCGACTTTCGTCGCTTTGATCTCAGCAAGAGATCGCAGAATGCTTCGACGCACCTCGGGTGTTCGCTCTGAATCGTAGAGACCGATTAAGTCATCAACGGCTGCTTCACCACGCTCGGCAAGGACGTGAATGGCGCGTTTACGTAAGTCGTCATTCGGTTCCTTACGAGCCAACTCGAGCAGTCGGGCCTGAGCTCCCGGGCTCTTCGTTTCAGCCAATGCGTGCAATACGGCTCGTTTTACTTCCGGCTCAGATTCGTTCGCGTAGATCTTGTTTAATTCATCGACGATGTTGGGAAGTTTAAATTCTCCAAGTTGGCGCACGGCTGAGCGACGAACTTGCTTATCAGGATCACTGCGCGCGACCTTAAGTAAAAAGGCCAATGCGGCTTCCTTATCGTGATTGTCGCCCGCAGCATTAATAATCGCTCGTCGTACGTCAGGCTCTTTGACTGAGTCGAAGAGCGTCTGCAACATTGAAATCGCGCCACGATCGCGACTCTCGCCGATAGCATGTGCAGCCTGCCGCCGCACCTTCATGTCTTCAGACTCGTTGCGCACGAGATCTGCGAGAAACGCTTGTTCTCCACCTATCTGGCCCAGCCAATAGACTGACGCTGAACGTACGCGTTGGTTCTGCGAAGTGCGTATGAAGTTCTTGAGCAGAGATGCGACGCGCTGGTCGTCGTGAAGCGAGATACCAAGGACTGCGCGCTCACTCAACATGGTCAATGGCGCCGAGTCAGCAAGCCCTCGCAGAAAATTAAGACTCTCTTCGTTGTTCGCACGCCCCAGCCAATAAACCGGATAGCCTGAGTATTCACGCTTGCGCTCGAGGTTGTACACCTCCATGCGACTTACCTGATTGTTTCCCGCCTCGCGCAGGAGAAAGATCGCAAGGTTACGCGTTTCAACGGTCATGCCGCTCGCAGTTGTGCCGACGAAGACTGCTGTGTCTCCGATCGTGTGCATCGATCCGTGAAATTCGTTAATGCCCGGATCGACGGCGACACCCGGCCGCACGTCGAAAGCATATGCTGACCAATAAGGTGTTTGACCACTTCGACCCTGGGACTTGGCAGCCTCGAGCCGGGCCGACAGGTCAGCGCCTTCGACCGCCTTGAAGCTTTGAATTGTAGTGGCGGCGGATTGGCTTTCTTTAGATTGTTCGATCTCGCCGGACGGCGTCGAACCGGTCTCAGCAGACGCGGTCGCCAGCGTCGTACTGTCGCTTCGAGCGCATGCGTTGATGGCGATACAGATACTTAGAATAAAGACTTTGAGCAGATTAACTTTCATGATCGTGATTCCTTCCCGATCTCAGTGCTCTCTGTGTCCCGTGGTAATTTTCAAAACCAAGCAACCACAAAGACACGGAGAACACAGAGATTGTGCAGAGACACTAACGTCACTACTTCAGTAACTCTTCCAGAAATTTCAAGGCCTCAGGGTCCTTGCTTTCCCCCAACATTCTGACCGCCATCTTTCGCAACTCCACTGATTGATCGCTGCGAGCAATTGCCATCAGCTTGCGAACCGCAGTCTTCTGCGGCGAGTCCCCAAACGACCGAATGAGGACTGCCTTTACTTCTACGTTTTGTTCTGAATCGTACATGCCGATCAACTGGTCCACAGTCTGTGCGTCATCGCGATCGCCCAGCCGGCGAATAGCGAACGCACGCAGCTCGAGCGTGTCTGCCGCGCGCGCAATCTCGACCAGTTTGGCGAGTGCTCGCGGGTCGTCCATGTCGGCATAAACTCTGATCAGGCCTTGCTTTATCGCTGCATTGGTTTCGGTAGAGTAAAGATGGATCAGATCGTCAATCGACGACTTACCGCGATCGCCCAAACGACGGATTGCCTCAATGCGTATTTCGGGGGTCTCGCCCCGGCGCGCGATATCGAGCAGCTTGGCGTGAGCGCGTGGATCGTCGCGGTCAGAAAGAGCTCGCAGGATTTGCGATCGAATCTCAGGTGTCTTGTCGGAATCGTAGATTCGGATCAACTCATCCAACGACCCACTCGCGTTTCGATCGCCAAGAAAGCGAATCGCCAACTGGCGCATTGTCAGATCGTCACCGGCGCGTGCAACTTCGACCAGCTTTGCCTCGGCTCGCGGGTTCTCCATGTCTGAGAACGCCCTCAGTATTTGTACGCGGATCTCTTTGGTGCGATCGCCATCGTAGAGCCGTACTAGCTCGTCAACTACGGAATCAGCATTTTGCTCACTCAAACGCCTGATCGCGGTGAGGCGCAGCTTCAAGTCTCCGTGTCCACGAGCAATCTCAAGCAGAATTGGACCAGCTTTTGCACCACCATGGGACCCAAGCAGTGACAGCGCCGCCTGCTGCAAGCCCGGGCATCCAGTCTGCTTGGCTTTCAATACATCGTTAACGAATGCAAACGCGCGTTCCTCGTTCGCTTGGAACAGGCTCTGCAGCGCGAGAATTTTGATCTCGCAATTATTTTGATCGAGCGCTTGTTGAACTGCATCGTTACGGCCTAACACAACGAGCATTGCTTGCGCTTCGCGGCGCCAGCTGGAACTCGGGAAATCTTTCGTCAGGCGCACGAGCAGGGTCGCGGCCTCATCCTTCTTGCCGAGTTTCTGCAAAGCATAGGCATACCAGTAAAGTGCAGCATCGACGTCGCGATCCTTCGGGAACTCAGCCAGGAAAGTACGAAACTTGTCTGCTGCCTGAACCCAGTCTTCTCCCTCAATTAGGTCGCGACCTTCGCGAAAAATTTTCATCGCCGGGGTGTTGCTGCGAGAGGTTTGCACGAAGCGGTTTAATTTCTGCACATCCTGATCATAGGCATATGCAAAGCGGGGGGCGATAACGGCGGCGGCAAGCGCCAGCACGGCGAACATGCCGACTACATAAATTGTCCGCCGGCGATTATCAGTGTCACCTGCGGTAGCGGGTGGGTTAGAACGCATCAAAGCTGTCATGATTTCTTCCTTCGTTTTTATTCGGTACTGGCATATTTGGTTTTGAGCCCTCCCCACCACGTATTTACCTCTCCCCTAACCCCTCTCCGCGCGCGGAGAGGGGGATAAAGCTCCGTTAAGCCAGTACTTGTTCTTTCTCAAATAGTCACCACACAGGCACAGAGAACTGGAGAGCAAAGCGCAGACGATCGAGCGGTGAACAAGAGCTCTGAGCCTTTTCCCTGTTCTCTGTGCCTCTGTGGTGAAT
>DATEDU010000084.1:0-10938 GCA_035281525.1 Pyrinomonadaceae bacterium
TGATTGACAGTCGCTCTTTCATCGCCAGCACGAGTTCGTGTATCAGTTCACCCGCATGTGGGCCAACGATATGAGCACCGACTATCTCGTTCTTACGACCGGTACAGATAATCTTGGCGAAACCTCTTGTATCTCCTTCAGCGTGCGCTCGATCGTTGTCCGAAAAATGAGTTAGATAGGCGCGAACGCGAGTCGATCCAAATTTCCTTTTTGCGTCGTCTTCCGTCAAACCAACGCGCGCCACCTCCGGATCGGTGAAAGTGGTCCATGGCACTACACGAAAGTCGATCTTTTGCATCAGCGGCCGAAAGAGCAGGGCATTGCGAATAACAACCGCAGCCTCATAAGCGGCCATATGAGTGAAGCGGAAATGCCCAGTCACGTCTCCGGCTGCAAAAATGTGTTTTGATGATGTGCGCAAATACTGATCTGTAAAAATGCGTTGCGCGTCGTATTTCACTCCAGCGGCTTCCAGGTTCAGACCTTCGACGTTCGGTCGTCGTCCCGTTGAAACCAGAATCTCCTCGGCAAGCAGATCTGTACTCTTGCCGTCCTGCTCCACAGCCAACACTTTTTGGCCGTTTTCGATCGTAACTCGGGCAGCTTTCGTATTGAGCCAAACCGTGACGCCCTCAGCGCGAAGAACCTCTTCGATCATTGCTGAGACCTGTTCATCCTCTTTTGCCAATAAACGTTTGTCCATCTCGACGACAGTTACCTTGCTGCCAAAACGGGCAAACGATTGACCCAGTTCGAGGCCGATCGGACCACCGCCCAAAACAATTAGCCTCTGCGGCAGTTCTTTAAGATGGAAAACCTCTTCATTAGTAATGAAGCCGGACTCTTTCAGACCTTCTATCGAAGGGATAGCAGGACGTGAGCCCGTAGAGATGCAGAAGCGTTTAGCGGTAATGATTCTCTTCGAGCCATCCAGGTTGATTAACTCTAATTCATTCGGCGATATGAAGTGGGGTGTGGCAAAGATGACATCGACTCCCCATGCCTCAAATCTTTCCGGTTTATCGTGTTCGCCCACGGTTGAGATGACCCGGCTAACACGTTCGGTAATTGCTGCAAATTTACCTTGATCGAAATCAAGAGATATAGGCGCAAATCCAAACTCGGTTGCGCGGCGAACATCGGCGGCAAAGTTGGCAGAGCGAATAAATGTCTTTGAAGGCACACAGCCCGTGAAGAGACAGTCTCCGCCGAGTGCCTTCTTTTCAATCAAGGCCACACGGACGCCTAGCTGCGCGGCCCCGCCTGCAACCACCAGACCCGCGGAGCCTCCACCTATTACAACCAGGTCGTACCGACTCATGGCTTTTCCGAAAACTTGTCGCTCACTTCTTTATTTTTGCGTCGAACCTCGACGCTGGACGAGCCCGACATTCATGTCGGCACACCCAGACGCGGCAATAAATATTTCATCAAGAAGAAATAGCCGATTATAAGTAAGAACGGCCACAGTAATTCACTCATAGTTATAAATCCTCACATGCCGAAATCACGTTAACCGGAAATTTTTCGTGTGTGCCATTCACTGGCTGTTAGTTCAAGTTTCTCCCTGTTGGTTATCGTGATCCGCTTCCTTCCGATTTCGATGAGGCCGGCAGTCTTTAGTTCATTGAGCGCGCTGGTGACTGTCTCCCGATATACTCCCATGCGCTCAGCGATATCCTGATGTGACAGGCCGGTAACCGCGTCATTCTCAGCCTCACGCAAAAGTAGCGACGCAAGACGAGGAATCAATCCTTTGAACGCAATTTCCTCCAGTTGTCGCTCTGTTTCTACCACGCGCTTTCCCACAGCTTCGAGAATGCGCAAAGCAATCTTGGGTCTTGACAGAAGTAAACTCTCGACATCGCTACGACTCATGGTGCAGATCAGCGAGTCTTCGGTGGCTTCAGCAAACGTGTCGTACATTCCCTGGCCAATACAACTCATTTCCCCAAAGAACGAGTACGGTGGCACGTTAGCAATAACCAGCTTCCTGCCTTCGGCGGACATACGATAGATCTGAACTGCACCCGTTTTAAGCAGGAACAGCACCTCACCAGTGTCGTCTGGGCTATAAAAAACTCGGCCAGCCGAGCAGGCCACCATTTTGGTAGCTCGGTCAATCTCTGCCATCTCTGCCGCTGACAGATCGTGGAAGAGTTTCATCATTGAGAGGTATCTAATCTTATTCGGTAGCACATCCGAATCGATACCTCTGCCGTGATGCTCGTTTTTGGTAGGAACCATTCTCCCATCGCCTTTCTCGTCGCAAGTCTTCCGGCACGTCGGCGCCTCCTTGTCATGATCCTGCTGCAACGCAGTATGAGTAGGAGTTAACAGGTCAAAGATGCAGATACTTTTGCGAAAAGCTCCTCCGCGGTCGGATTTCCCAGGGAGATGGTCTGGCCATCAAAAACGTAGGTGGGTGTAGAAAAGACGCCGTCATGATTAACACTGCCCTCAGCTTCCAGGTCGATTACTTCGACATTCAATTCCGCAAATTCTCTGCGTAAGTGTTCAGCCAGCCGAACAGACTCCTCACATGACCAGCAATGCTTGCCGACGTAGATCCTTAGGATGCGCTTATTTCCGTCTTTGTTCATACCTGAGACTCCCGTTCCTCGTTCCATCATGATCGGTTTTTCCGGTCCACGTAAGGATGAGGCAATGCGTTTATTTTTTCTGTAATCCACCTTACAGGAGGTCGATATAGGACCCCGGGTCACTCAACAAGAGTTTTGGTGATGTAAGCAGCATTACTGTGATGGCCGTCAGTAGTGAAGATAATCAGCTTCGTGCCGCGGGATTGTAAGCGCGCTTACTGCAACAGCGAGGCTTTCGCTTTAAGGTTGCAGTTGAAAACGAGAATGCACCAGCTTCCGCGCGACCGCAGCGATGTCAAAGCGTTCGATGAGGCGCTGGCAAAGAGTTAATTCTGGAGCTGCGAGAGTGGGGGCTCCAGTTCCAGTGGGAACGCGTGGCACGGCAGGCCATGAGATCTGGGCAGGCATGGCCAGCGCGTTCCCCCTCAAGTCCTTTTTATTAATGACGTAGTGAGGTAGACAACACAACTGGGCTTATGAACGGACTAACAATCAATCTTCAAGAATATCTTTCGGGGAGTTCACTGCTTGCTTATCCGGCGGCGTTTGTTGCCGGGACCCTGATTAGCTTCACTCCGTGTGTCTATCCCGGTACTTATTGTTGCAGGCCCGGACAACGATTTGTTTGAGAAGGGAACTGTCAGTTTAAATGCGTAGCTGGAAATTGATGAGTTTGTTATTGAGTTTGTCATTGATCGCCAAATTCAAGTACATGGCTTTGCAACAACTGGAATGGTAGAAGACACAAACATCCCAGCCTACGCGTGACCTCCTAAGTAATATCGCTCGAACCGAGTGCCAGTTTATTCGGCTTCGGCAGCGCTCTCCAGTCGTTTGCGATTCTTAATGATCACCGTCTTTCGAGCGAGCGTGATGATCCCCTCTTTCTTAAGCTCGTTCAGAGCATTGGTCACGGTTTCGCGATAGCCTCCCAGGTGATCGGCAATATCCTGATGTGTGAGACCTTTGACTTCGTCACCGTCAGCTTCGCGTAACAACAAGGAGGCGAGCCGCGGTATCACGCTCTTGAAGGCCATCTCCTCGAGCTGCTGTTCGGCTTCCATCATGCGTTTGCCCATCACTTCTAAAATCCGCAGCGCGATCTTTGGTTTCGATAGCAGTAGACGCTCCACATCGGAGCGGCTCATGGTGCAAACGAGTGACTCCTCTATCGTCTCGGCAAAAGTGTTATACATGCCCTGTCCAATGCAGCCCATCTCTCCAAAGAATGACATCGGTCCCACCTTCGTGATAACCAGCTTGCGTCCTTCGGAAGACATCTTGTAGATCTGCACCGCACCTTTTTTGAGCAGGAATAGCACTTCTTTCGTTTCTCCCGGGGTATAGATGATCCGGCCTGGTGGGGATGTGAACATGACGGTGGCGCGGTCAACCTCCTTCATCTCCTCCATCGTCAAGGTACGGAACAGTTCCATCGCGGTGAGGTAGCCGATCTTTGACTTGAGTTCGCCAACCTCGATCTTTGGGGCGGGCCCAATGCTCATGAGGCCACCCATTACTTTCATCTTGATCATGTCCATTGCAGTTGCCATGGTGAGATTCCTTTCAATCGTGCCGCCCCTGGTTTGAAGAATCTGCGATCGTTTATTCGAGATTCGTGCGTAAACTCCAACGCGGCAAAAAGTTTACGAAGTAGATGCGAGGCCTAAAGAGCTAATTCCCACATTAGCTTGGTGAAAAATACGCAAAGTTGCGCCACTTGGCTTGAATTCGCCTTGTTTTCAACTCCTTTGGCGGGAGCGGAAACAACATAGCAACATTCAGACCACGATCCAAACTGCGCGTGCGCCACTCCCATTCAACTCTAAAAGAGCCTTTCGTTTTGTAATCAGGATTACATTACGCCCTGAATATATGTGGCATTAGGTAGCGCGATGAGCAATACGACCACCTCGACCGCCTTGCGTCGCGTTATTAACGCCACGGGTGTCGTCCTGCACACAAATCTGGGACGAGCATCTCTTTCAGAAGCGGCACGTCAAGCCGTCTCGCGCGAAGCGGGCGGCTATTGCACGCTCGAATACGACCTTGAAACGGGAGCGCGAGGTCGCCGCGGTGCGCGTGTTGAAGACTTGCTCACAGAATTGACTGGGGCCGAAGCCGCTCTTGTCGTAAACAACTGCGCCGCCGCCGCTTTACTCACACTCGCAGCCCTGGCGCGTGACGGCGAGACAATAGTTTCCCGTGGCGAGTTGGTTGAAATCGGCGGCGACTTTCGTATTCCGGACGTGATGGCACAGTCGGGAACGAGAATGGTCGAGGTGGGAACGACCAATCGTACGCACCGCGCCGATTATGAGGGTGCCATTAACGGGCGTACACGTCTGATCCTTCGCGTGCATCCTTCAAACTATCGCATCGTTGGTTTTACCGCTGCCCCCAGCCTGAGTGAACTCTCGGCACTTGCGCACGAGCACGACCTGCCGCTCTTCGAGGATGCAGGTTCGGGTGCGCTCATAGATCTTAGAGCGTACGGCCTCGTAGACGAACCTATCGTCAGTGAATCAATTGCACAAGGAGCGGATCTTGTCGCGTTCAGTGGAGACAAGTTACTAGGAAGCGCGCAGGCGGGCCTCATTGTCGGGCGGCGAGCCTTTGTCGACAAATTGCGCCGCCATCCTTTCTATCGTGCATTGCGCGCCGACAAACTCGCGTTAGCAGCACTCGAAGCGACACTTGACGCCTATCGTCGCGGAACTGCTCTCGAAGAAGTGCCGGCGTTGCACATGCTTTCACACGACTCGATGGAAGCTCGGGTGTGCACGTTTTTCTCGCAAATGGAAGCGGCACATCTTCCTGATGCGCTTCGAGTTGAGATCGTCGATGGTAGATCTGCGGTCGGCGGGGGCTCTGCACCAACGACCTCCCTGCCTACGCCCTTGCTTGCAATAACACATGAAGAACTTTCGACTAATCAGCTTGAGCGAATGCTGCGGCTTTCAGACCCGCCCTTGATAGGACGGGTCGCTGAGGGAAAGGTGCTGCTCGATTTGAGGACGGTGGCGGAGCGTGAAGAGGCGCAAATGCTTGAGGTACTTGCGAGTCTTCAGTCTAAGACTGATGGACTTGCGCCGGAACAGGCGGGCAATCGCAGCGAGGTAAGAGACGCAGTGAGCGATCGATGGGAATTAAGTTCACAAGAAGCATTTTTCCAGACTGGTTGAGATTTGTAGAGATGAAAAGAATCCCCGGAGGCGTTTCTGTTCTGGTGAACGGCGCGGTCTTCAAAACCGTTCGTGGGGATGTGAAAACAGACCCAGGTAGGTTCGATTCCTATTCGCCTCCGCCACAATCGATCATCGTATGACTCAATCCTCGAGAAATGACTTTTACCTTCGCGATCGAGTTTGGAAAATCTTTTCGAATGTAATCCCGACTACATTCCAACCAGCAACTCGGGTGTAAACCCTTCAGCGTTGATTTGATTCTCGCGGCAGTTCACGGTTCCCGCCTCGCACTGCCGGTCCGAACCAACCAACAGATTCTTAGAAAGCGAGTATAGACACATGAAACGGAAAACCCTTCGTTCATTACTGGCCTTGCTCTCCATCGGCTTGATGGTGACAGCCAGCTTCACGGGGCCACCCACTGTGTCGGCGAAGGACGGCGATGGCAACCCACCACCGTTTGATTTTACCGACCAGTTTTACCGGGACAATGGATTCGTCCCCGAGAACATTCTGATGCGCCTCGGTACGCCCGGAATACGCGACGGGGAGTGGATAGTCGACAACAGCAATACGGACCCGACCCGGCGCAACATCCGTGACCTGGAAACAACAGGTGGATGGGACGCTTCCGGCGGTCTCATCTACTACAACATCTTCGGGATGGCGATGCCCAACATTTTCGAGCGTGATGCCAGCGGCAATCTGACGGAAAAAGGCGCCCGGGCTATGGAAATCGCAAACAAATACCGCGCGTTTCTCTTCCCGAAGAGCAATGGCGGCAATCCGATTCTCGACCCTGGACCACCTAATCGGCGTCAAGACAACGTCTTTGACACACGTAACGGCTACTTCTCGAACAATCCGACAGGCATCTGGATTCTGGCGTTCGTTGTTTACACGCCGAAGGCATTTACGCAAGAAGGTAAGAAGATCCTCGACCCGATCGCCGCAGTTAACGGCCGAGATCTTGATGGCACGCCCATCTTGCAATCCGCCAGCCAAATCGACGATCTGGCCCAAAAGGGTCTGGTTGAAATTCGTTTTCGCGCACAGGATGGGAGCCAGGGTTTTCCCTGGGTATTTTGACCGGTCATCAGTGACCCCCGGTCAGGGGGTATCGCGCTTGATGCTTTTCTGGTAACGGTCAAAAACGCTAACGGAACCGAGCAATCACCCGAAATTCGGGCGAACTTCCTGAGCCTCCAATCGACAGGAGACTGGCTCGACTAAACGACCGCTTGGAAAGCAAGCGCTCATCTGGTGACGGCGGCAAAGAACAGACACTCTATTGCCGCCAACACCACCTGTGAGAGACGTATCCGGCCTGATATGGAGTGGGCCAGAGGGGTTGAGGATGAATTTCCCAAAAGAAAAGATTTCGGGTCGCGCCGTTTTAGTCTTGCGGTGAGCGACCTCAACAATGTTCCCGGTCGGGAGCATCAAATTTGATTTCACAGAACGCAGGAGCAAAGCTCCGCCACCGATGTAAGTCACTTTCATGGCGGATGCCTTGCTACCCGCGAGAAGGATGCGAGGGTTCTCCATGATCTCAAAAACAATCTTCGTCACCGCTGCACTTGCTTTTCTCGGTCTCTGCAACACGGGCATTATCGCGCAGCAGCGTAAATCCGCCATCACACCGGTCACAGACACACCTCAGAAGATCCATATATCGATTACGCCGTCGCTTTCGGCTGACCTGTCTGAGTCGAGCACAGACGTCGAAGCGCTCAAGCGCCGAGTTGAAAACCTCGAAAAACAAAATCGTGAATTGGTGCAGGCGCTCACTGATCTAAAAATTAAGATCGAGCCGTCCAGGGTGCATCTTGCGACAAGTGACGGGCAAGCGACTGTTAACACTGGACCAGTTGGCCCAAGGCCCGCGACCGAAATTTCCTCGTCATCGCCCGGCAAAAGTAGTGACGACACCGTACGCTGGTCCGAACTCTTAGGGGAGGGAAACAAGATCAAGTTTTATGGCTTCCTGCGGTTGGACATGATCTTCGATTCACAGCGGCCGAATAACTCTCAGACGATCCTGTTTATAACATCGCCCGATCCACGCACTGGAAACACCAGCAACGGCGACATCGCGATCCATCCGCGGCTCACAAGGTTCGGAATCGACTACACCGGACCTCGTGTGAGCCGGCTCGGCGACGCGAAATTGTCGGGCAAGGTTGAGGTCGATTTTCAAAACGGCGGTTCGGAGTCGCGTCAGCTTATCCGGCTTCGGCACGGATATGCGAAATTGGATTGGAAACAGGTGTCGTTGCTGGTGGGGCAGACCTGGGATGCCGTCTCGCCACTCTTTCCAACGGTAAACAACGACACGCTACAGTGGAACGCCGGAAACGTCGGCGATCGCCGTCCACAGTTGCGCCTCACCTATGAGCCCAAACTAAGTGAGAAGGCGCAGCTATCGTTCACCGGAGGTGTTGGTCTAACAGGTGCAATTGATGCGCTTGACCTCGACGTAAACGGCGTCAGGGATGGTGAGGAGTCGGCCAGGCCCAATATGCAAGGGCGCATTGGTTTCTCGTACCCCCTTGTTGGAAGCGGACAACGCCTGAGCGTAGGAATGTCAGGCTTTTATGGATTCCTTAAAACCGCCCGAGCTGTCGTCGGACGAACGAGCTTTCACAGCCAGTTAACAAACATCGATTTCACGCTCCCATTACACACCCGTGTGGTATTTCGCGGTGAAGGCTGGTGGGGACGCAACCTAAGCGACGTGCGCGGAGGAGCCGGTCAAGGGATCAATGTTGCAACTGGACGCGAGATCCGCGGCCGAGGTGGTTGGGCTGAGACGAACTTGAAATTAACCAGCTACTTCACCGTAAGTCCCGGATTTTCAGTTGACGATCCTGTCGATGTCGACGTGCCGGCGAATGGTCGCACCAGGAACGGCGCCTTCTTCGTGAGCAATCGCTTTGCACCAAACAATACGTTCCTCATCGGTGCTGATTACCTGCGCTGGAAGACGAACTTCAAAGGTCTACAAAGCGGCATCGATAATCGCGTCAACATTTTCCTCCAATACAATTTTTGAAGACGTTTAGGAGTAAAAACAATGACTAGAAGAATAGCGACGCCCTTCCACAGCATTGCACTTATCACCTTCGCACTCTTCAGCGTAAGTTGCACACAAACCAAATCGGCTTCGAATGAATCGCGACCGCGCGTGTTGCGGGTGAGCATGATCCCAAATACGGATCCGGGCAAAATTGTTCGCGACAGCCAGCCGCTTGTCGCGTATCTGGAAAGTGAAACCGGAGCGAAGATCGAGCTAACAGTGCCTACGAACTACGCGGCGGTTGTCGAAGCACTCGCCAACGACCAGGTCGACGTCGCCTACCTCGGAGGTTTCACCTACGTCCAATCGTCGCAACGTGCTGGAGTCAAGCCGCTGGTGCAGCGCGAACGCGATCGCAACTTCCACAGCGTGTTTATCACCAGACCGGATACGGGTATCAATTCTCTTGATGACCTGAAAGGACGCAGCTTCGCATTCGGCGACGTGAACTCTACGTCCGGACACCTAATGCCTGAATACTTCATGCGTCAAAGCAACGTCGACCCTGAAGTTATCTCAAGGGCCCTTTACACAGGCGGGCACGACGCGACAGCACTTGCAGTGGCAAACAAAAAGATTGACGCCGGTGCGATGGACGAGGCCGTTTTCGAACGGATGATTAAAGAAAGCAAGCTGGATCCGGCGAGCGTAAAAGTTTTCTATACCACGCCGCCGTTCTTCGACTACATCTGGGCAGCACGCAAAGACCTTGATCAGGAACTAGCCGAGAAGTTTTCTGCCGCTTTCCTAAAGTTATCGGCCGCGGAAACATCGCAAAAGTCGATCCTGAATTTACTCGCTGCGACCAAATACGAGAGAGCGGTCGACGCGGATTACGACATGTTGCGCCGTGCGGCACGAGACGCGGGGTTAATGAAATGATTTATTCGTTGACAGGTGTGACGAAGCAGTACCGCGCGCAAGATGGACTGGTGCGCGCTCTCGACGGCATCACATTTGGCATAAGCCCGGGCGAGTGTGTCGCGCTCATCGGCAAGTCTGGCGCCGGGAAATCGACCCTCTTTCGGTTGCTCAACGCTACACAGCGGCCGACAACGGGTTTGCTCGAATTTGGCGGATTTGACGTAGGCCAAATGTCCAATCGCAAATTGCGCGGGATGCGATGCAGCATTGGCACCGTCTATCAGCAACACCATCTCGTGCCTTCTCTCTCGGTGCTTGATAACACTCTTTGCGGATATCTGGGTCGTTGGACGTTGCTCCAAACGCTACGAAACTCATTCAGGCCCCCGCGGCATGAGGTGGAGGAAGCGATGCTGGTGCTCGAGGCGGTTGGGTTAGCTGATAAACGCCGGTCGCGCGCTGACGAATTGTCGGGTGGGCAGCAGCAGCGATTGGCTATCGCGCGAGCGCTGATGAACAAGCCGGAGGTGATTCTCGCTGATGAGCCTGTTGCCTCGCTTGATCCAGCTCTTGCGGAATCAATTACGAGTCTTCTGGTGAACATCGCGACGGAGACCAAACGCACTCTTATCGTTTCGCTGCATGCTGTTGACCTGGCCCGACATTTCTTCCCACGCGTCGTTGCACTACGCGACGGTCAGCTTGCTTTTGACGTGAATAGTAACTGCCTGGACCAGGACATCGTGAATGAAGTTTTCTTAAACGCCTCTTCGAATTTGACCCACAGAGGACAGCCTGATGTTAAGCGTTGGTCAAGAATCAATTGCACCTGCTAAGTTGATTCGCCTATGGACGTCGGGGCGCGAATTAGGGCGAGCTCGCATCGGTCGCGCGCTGGCGCTCCTGTGCATTTTTGCGTTTTGCTGGCAAGCGGCAGAAATTCGCCCCCTTGCGCTCATCGACGCCGGGGCGTTGGCTTCTGCCTGGGGCTTTGTGCGTGCCAGTTTTCCTCCTGATTTCTCCCTTTCTTTTTTGAAGATCGTCGTTTCTGCCATTGGACAGACGCTTGCTATAGCAATCGCCGGCACCGTCCTTTCAATTGTGATCGGCTTGCCGCTCGGCATCATGTCCTCGGCAACTCTGTGGAGACGTGGCGTGCTGTTGGAAGGCGAGGCTATCGGTACAAGTGTTCGCGTAATGGCTG